>NZ_QAOO01000004.1 GCF_003051105.1 Nitrosomonas nitrosa
CCGCCTGTACGGCGACTCCGAGGGACCTACCCTCATCTCTTGTGCAGCATAGCTGCACGAGGGAATTTCACCCCCTGTGCGCCTTCGTGGCACACGTTCATCGACATGTTGATGCACTGCGTTGCCGCGCATGGTATGCACATTCTCGTCAAAAGCCTACTCCACATGAATCAGCGCACGCTGGCGCGGACAATAACTGTAATGCTGTAAAGCGGAGAGCATGATAGGGTCATCAACTTCTGCTGCATCCATTAGTCATTCCCGAATAATTTGAAAATCACATCCTCTTTTGATAAGGAATGATGCTTTGCCACGTCGGTCAAAATGGATACCAGCGTGCCAATACGCAATGGATCATGCAAAGGTATCGTCAAATGATGCTTTTTCGGCAAATGGCATTCCAGCCGCACATGACTACCGGTTTGCCGGGTAATTCATACCCAAGCCGACCCAATGCTTTAATCAACCGCACACCGGATATATTGCGCGGCAGTTTCATGCCTGAATCACTCCCTCACGCACAAAATGCAGGAGAATCATCTCCGGTGCTTTTCCTTCATCAAAATGACAATGTACGGCATCGCGCACTTGCTGATGCAAGTTGGCAAGATCATCCACCTCGGTAAAAATCGATTCACCCAATGCGCGGGCGATATAATCGCCTTCCGGTACTTCTTCAACTAAGAATAAGATTTCATTCATAGTAATTCACCCCTTTTACCTATCCTTTCCTATGGTTAGCAGTCATTTCATGGGCATTTAATTGAAAGAACATCGTAACCCACCTTGATGAGACCTTGGATAACCAGCAGAGAAAAATTCTCAACGGTAAGCAATCTTCTAAGCTGCCTGTGCGGCAGCGAACTACGCACGATGGTGACGGGAGAATTGGGCGCCCAGCGGCTGCCGTCCGGAGCCGTTTGCGCACTGAAACGCTCTTTGGTCGATTCCACCAATTCCTCGCCGATTTCCAATAACGCCGGACGGGGGCGAGCGGCAGCCTGCTGCAGCCGGTTCAATGCATCCAGCACGTTTTTGCTATCGATCTCGATGACTATTTTCATGATTCAACACTATCAATTCACGTTTGACTTCTTCACCTAGGCAGCTTTTCCAATAGTCGTCGAACAGCCTGGCGTGCCGGTCTGCCACACGGCGCATGATATCGCCTTGCAGGAAACGTCCGCCACGATCGAACCAGCTTGCCAGCTCTAATAATAGCTTGCAGTCCGTGTCGACTTCTGCGCCTTGCAGTTCAAGCAACCATTTTTCGCGGGTTTGCATTGCCATTTTATGTTATATTCTAGTTTCAGAGGCGGAAACGTTTCGGACGTGTCGCTCAGGGGGCCGGATAACCGGCAGCATTGATAGCGCCGCCTGCCTATCTCTTGTTGGCATTCTTGATCACCATCGACAAAAGCGAAATTGCTTTTATCTTTTTTCCCATAATCTCAAAAACAATCCTGCGCTGTTCTCCGTTTACCATACGGGTCACGACGAATGTTTTATTACCTGGATTTGTTGTTCTGCTTTCAGCAATTTTCTCGTAATACAAAAGATCATCCATTAACCCGGTAAAATCCTCGGCTTGTATTGGCCGTTGCTTCCCACCATCGAAAGCCCGGCTTTTTTCTACATGCCTAACGCCATCAGACGGTAACAACACCAGGTAACCCGTCAAATCTTCACTAATGATTGGCTACATTTGTTCCGCATTCTCAACAAAACCCAGCCACAGGTTTTCTTTAACCTGTTTATCTGCCATTACTCTAGCCGCAAATCCAGCGACATCCTCCGTCGCATTGATGTAGCGGTTGATATCCCTGGTTAACGCCTTGCTGATAGCCTGGGGGTATCTGACCAGTTTGTTTTGCACCAGGGTACGTAACGAGGTATCTGTTTTTGCACCTGGCGCATAATCGAATCCGAGATCGATGCCTTTGGGTACAGTGTGCAGAGTGCCTTGGCTGTCTTTCTTGGTGGTGGTGCCGTCATCCGGCGCTTTGTCGCCCTTGTATTCTGAAGGCCGCACTGCCGTCACGCGGCAACGGCAGCCCCAACCGTTGGGCGGGAAATGTGTCTGCCACCAGGGATCATCTTTGTGCAGCACCAGACCTGACCAGCTCACATGCAAGGGCCTTGGGTGCGAGACGGTGTCGTTGTGGATGTATTTCCAGTAAGGACGGCGGGAGGCCAGATCAGGGTCATTGAGCTGCTGCATGCGGCCAGCGGCATAGCTGGTGGAAAGGTTGGTCTGGTAGATCACGCGCGTGCGCCAGGCTTCACCCTTCTTGCTGCCTTCCCCGGTCCAGCCGTGCCAGCCGTGGCGCCTGACGATATCGCGAAACCGTTCGCGGAATTTGCCGATTGATTCGCCGCGAGCGATGGCTTTGTCTGTCGCATCACGCAGATCGTCGAGCAAATCGGCCTTGGCGGCGCCCGCCACGATGTAGGCGCGGTCGTGCGCGCTCTTCCTGATATCGTCATAACGTTCGGTCGGCAGGTTGAGCTTCTTGCGAAAGAAATCGACCTGCTCTTTGAACGGCTGACGGAATACCCCGCGAATGGACGGATCAGTGGCGGCAGCCATGCAAAACACCCTTGATTTTCGCTTTTCTCACCATTTTTTAAAAATCCGCCCTTCATCCTCAATTCAAACACCCCCAAAAGTGGGGTTCAATACCGGTTCAATTTTGATTATTTTTTTTCAGCAATACCTTTATATGTCCCGAGCAAAAATAATCGATTGTAGCGCCTCTCAATCGATCTTGTTTTTTTACGACCCTTCATTCACATCGAAGCGCCCGGCCAGCTCCGCCGCAGCAAATCCCATGGCCATGATCTCGGTCAATTGCCCGATCTCCAGATCGCCATAACTGGCAAGCAGGTTATCCCTGAGCTGCTCTAGGCTTTCTGCCTGGTCGACCATGTTCTTTACCCGATCCATCATGCCCATCCATTCAGGGGCGGTTTCATCAATCATTTGCTCGGTCATGGGATCGATGGGGGTGGGGTCTTCGCTCTCGCCTTCCGCAAAACTCCCTCTCCCGTTGTTGGGAGAGGGTTGGGGTGAGGGTGCCCCCGGCCCGGATTGCGTGAGATTTTCGGCGGGGGGTTCGGCCTGCTGGCGTTCTTCCCACTCCCCACCGTATTTGTCGGTGATGTATTTCAAGGTGGGTTTGTAGCCCATCTCCGAGATCGTCTTGTCGCGTGCCACATGCGCATCCAGGTCTTCATCGTCGAATACCCGGTAAACCCGGGGCGGTACAGCGCCCGGGAAATTCCATTCCACCAGCCACTTCACGAGGGTGCGGTTCAGTCTCTCGGATAACAGATCCGAGTCAGCCTTGAGGATGGCGTCCTTGACGTTTTCCCGTTCAGCTTCTCCACCCAGTTTCCCTAGCGTACCTTTGACCGTGCCGCTTTGCCCCAGGCAAACCAATAAAATGCCTTCGTTCATGTTCTCGACAAACGTTTTATGATCGGCAGCCGAGCTGCGCAGCGCTTCCACCAGCGCCACTTCCATGCCTTGCGGGATGACTGTGGCGGAATCGCGCTGCATGGCGCGTAATGCGGCGAGCAGTTTTTCTTGCTCTGCCTTTTTCTAAGCTGCCTGTGCGGCAGCGAACTCCCAATCAGCACGATCAGAAACAACCGGTAATTTCTAAGCTGCCTGTGCGGCAGCGAACTCGGATGGCGGTAACCGCTGGTAATAACCATATTTCTAAGCTGCCTGTGCGGCAGCGAACTTATTAAATTTGCCCCCAGTCGACGCCGTATATTTCTAAGCTGCCTGTGCGGCAGCGAACCTTATTCAACGGCCGTTGCCGTTTTCTGTGCTTTTCTAAGCTGCCTATGCGGCAGCGAACAAAGGGGTATATACAGGATAAAACGCAGGAAGTTTCTAAGCTGCCTGTGCGGCAGCGAACAACAATGGCACGCTGTAGTTACATTAGACGGTTTTCTAAGCTGCCTGTGCGGCAGCGAACCTAGTAAATCGATCATTATAGCTATGCACACATTTCTAAGCTGCCTGTGCGGCAGCGAACCTACATTTAACTTTACTGGGCCCTATCAAATATTTCTAAGCTGCCTGTGCGGCAGCGAACTGACAATGGCACCGCTAAAGCCCGTAAATGCTTTTCTAAGCTGCCTGTGCGGCAGCGAACAGATATTCGATCAGGCGCTTCACTTCCTTTATTTTCTAAGCTGCCTGTGCGGCAGCGAACGCGTTCTGCCGCTGTTGGCTTGGGTGCTGGTATTTCTAAGCTGCCTGTGCGGCAGCGAACAAAATGGTTAAATTTTCGCTTTATTTGGTACTGTTTCTAAGCTGCCTGTGCGGCAGCGAACTTGATAGCGGCGGATTGCCCAATCATTACATCTTTCTAAGCTGCCTGTGCGGCAGCGAACATTTGAAAGCGAATCAATACGGGCTGATAACTTTTCTAAGCTGCCTGTGCGGCAGCGAACGTTCAGATTTCCCTAAGTCAAATAAGGTTATATTTCTAAGCTGCCTGTGCGGCAGCGAACTGAGATGTTCTCTCAACTCATGAATATCTACTTTTCTAAGCTGCCTGTGCGGCAGCGAACGAAAAAACGGGAGAAATAGACGGATTTAAGGTTTTCTAAGCTGCCTGTGCGGCAGCGAACCGATCAATATAACCAGCGCATCGAGGATTTTCCTTTCTAAGCTGCCTGTGCGGCAGCGAACTAGTTGTCGGGGTGCGGGAATGGGCTGGCGGCTTTCTAAGCTGCCTGTGCGGCAGCGAACTAGCATCGCCCACGCCTGAAATCGGGGTAAATTTTCTAAGCTGCCTGTGCGGCAGCGAACTACCTGGCGGGCAGTCATCTGGATTTTCGGGATTTCTAAGCTGCCTGTGCGGCAGCGAACTGAAAGTGTCCGTTCCGGCAGATTCTGTTATCTTTCTAAGCTGCCTGTGCGGCAGCGAACTCGATAGGGACTCTATCAGGAACGGTTTATCTTTTCTAAGCTGCCTGTGCGGCAGCGAACCTTCAGGTGTAGTCGGTCGTAATGCCGTAACATTTCTAAGCTGCCTGTGCGGCAGCGAACATGTTCTGCCAATGCCTGCTGCCATTCTTCAGTTTCTAAGCTGCCTGTGCGGCAGCGAACTAAATGTTACAAATCCCGAAGGAGGTCTAATATTTCTAAGCTGCCTGTGCGGCAGCGAACCGTCAGCAGGTACAGCAGCGAATGAGACAGCATTTCTAAGCTGCCTGTGCGGCAGCGAACTAATTAGAGTTAGCATTATTGACTACCCCCTGTTTCTAAGCTGCCTGTGCGGCAGCGAACAACCATTGCAGCGAGCTTGTTACCCGCACCTCTTTCTAAGCTGCCTGTGCGGCAGCGAACTAGCTTTGCAGGAATGAGTAGGGGGATTTGCATTTCTAAGCTGCCTGTGCGGCAGCGAACAGTACAGAACTATTACGAAGAGATTGACGAGTTTTCTAAGCTGCCTGTGCGGCAGCGAACTAGATTCTGCCGTTTCTGCCGTTGAAAAAGTTTTTCTAAGCTGCCTGTGCGGCAGCGAACAAATTAACAATACTAAAACGTGTCTGCCTGGCTTTCTAAGCTGCCTGTGCGGCAGCGAACGATGAAAACCTTTATAGTGATGGGGGATTTATTTTCTAAGCTGCCTGTGCGGCAGCGAACGTGCGGCTGTGCTCGAATTGCTTGCACTTTTTTTTCTAAGCTGCCTGTGCGGCAGCGAACCGCAGTGATTGGTATTGTAGCGATTATTCTATTTTCTAAGCTGCCTGTGCGGCAGCGAACCCTGAATTTGCAGAAATACACGTTTTTATTATGTTTCTAAGCTGCCTGTGCGGCAGCGAACTATCGCTAGTACCAATTGCGGTGGGCACCACATTTCTAAGCTGCCTGTGCGGCAGCGAACCGGAAGCTCACGCGATGAGATTGAGGGGCTATTTTCTAAGCTGCCTGTGCGGCAGCGAACAAGTTCATGGGCAGGGAAGTACCAAGTCACTTTTTCTAAGCTGCCTGTGCGGCAGCGAACTTAGAGCGTAACGATCCGACTGTTTTGGCTGTTTTCTAAGCTGCCTGTGCGGCAGCGAACAACAGGCAGCGGTAAAACAATGGGCGCGATATTTTCTAAGCTGCCTGTGCGGCAGCGAACGGAGGTGGACAATAATGCTAACTCTCATAACTTTTCTAAGCTGCCTGTGCGGCAGCGAACACGTGCCCTGACCCTGAAAACCCCGTTCTAGTTTTCTAAGCTGCCTGTGCGGCAGCGAACTTCGGCAAGATGCCCAAATGGGATTTGTCGAATTTCTAAGCTGCCTGTGCGGCAGCGAACCCAGGGTCAGGCGGAAAATAATAATAAATTGATTTCTAAGCTGCCTGTGCGGCAGCGAACTTATGTTGCCAAGTTCGGCAAGATGCCCAAATTTTCTAAGCTGCCTGTGCGGCAGCGAACGTCCTGTGCAATTGAGCGCGATTCAGCAAGATTTTCTAAGCTGCCTGTGCGGCAGCGAACTTATGTTGCCAAGTTCGGCAAGATGCCCAAATTTTCTAAGCTGCCTGTGCGGCAGCGAACTGGATGTGCAAGTAATTGCTGTTCCCCCATCTTTTCTAAGCTGCCTGTGCGGCAGCGAACGTATCCTACTAATTACCGCCGCACCAGGTGCATTTCTAAGCTGCCTGTGCGGCAGCGAACCAGCCGCTGGAACAGCTGCAACAGATACCAGATTTCTAAGCTGCCTGTGCGGCAGCGAACAACGCGCATTCATACATCGATAACCCCGCTTCTTTCTAAGCTGCCTGTGCGGCAGCGAACGGCGGGGTTTTTAACTTCGAGGGTTAAAAAATTTTCTAAGCTGCCTGTGCGGCAGCGAACGATAGGTAAAACGGACGAGCCGTTCTGAGTGATTTCTAAGCTGCCTGTGCGGCAGCGAACCGACCGTACAGATAGATGCGCCGTATGACGCCTTTCTAAGCTGCCTGTGCGGCAGCGAACGATAGGCCAGCGGGCGGGATTTACGACGTGCTTTTCTAAGCTGCCTGTGCGGCAGCGAACGCGGTGTTGAATGAAAAAGCGCCGTTTTGCGATTTCTAAGCTGCCTGTGCGGCAGCGAACTAAAACGTGGCTTGTTCGCTACGGCGGTGCTGTTTCTAAGCTGCCTGTGCGGCAGCGAACTGGCACATAAACGGGCGCGCTGGCGCCGGACTTTTCTAAGCTGCCTGTGCGGCAGCGAACGACGTCACGGTTAATAACGGGTATCCGCTGCTTTTCTAAGCTGCCTGTGCGGCAGCGAACCTAGCGCTGAAAAACCGAGCGGCCCTTGGGTGTTTCTAAGCTGCCTGTGCGGCAGCGAACTGCGCGATAGACGAATCGACTGACCCAGTAGCTTTCTAAGCTGCCTGTGCGGCAGCGAACGCCCCTGGTTGATCGCCGTGGCCGTGGTCATTTTTCTAAGCTGCCTGTGCGGCAGCGAACCGATATTTATCCGTCGATACCGATGATCGGGTTTTCTAAGCTGCCTGTGCGGCAGCGAACAAGGTATGACGCAGGGGAGGTTCTAGTCATGTTTTCTAAGCTGCCTGTGCGGCAGCGAACATTCTGTGAAGGAGACATAGAAACGCCCCTAATTTCTAAGCTGCCTGTGCGGCAGCGAACTCCGGCTTCGGGTTTTGCGAAGATTTCGCCCATTTCTAAGCTGCCTGTGCGGCAGCGAACTCGATCGCTTGTTCCATGATTGCGCCTACAGATTTCTAAGCTGCCTGTGCGGCAGCGAACTAAAAGAGAATAGTCATGTGCATTCTAGTTGTTTTCTAAGCTGCCTGTGCGGCAGCGAACGCTTGTGTAGGGAGTTTATAACCTTTCTTGATTTTCTAAGCTGCCTGTGCGGCAGCGAACTATCACAAGCCAGCGCGGAAAACCCGACAGGGTTTCTAAGCTGCCTGTGCGGCAGCGAACCTAGCGGTGCTGTACTGTGGTCATTTGGCCTGTTTCTAAGCTGCCTGTGCGGCAGCGAACATCAACCCCAATTTACCTTTCGCGCTTTCTAATTTCTAAGCTGCCTGTGCGGCAGCGAACGCTCATCTGCGTAGGCGTTTGATGTATCGGTTTTTCTAAGCTGCCTGTGCGGCAGCGAACAACCAATAAAGCTATGCTGGCGTGGCGTAAGGTTTCTAAGCTGCCTGTGCGGCAGCGAACCTCATGATCTCCCGCGCAATGCTAACCCTGATTTTCTAAGCTGCCTGTGCGGCAGCGAACTTACATCATGATCAAGTGTTTCCAGTTCTTCTTTTCTAAGCTGCCTGTGCGGCAGCGAACCATCAATTAGTTTGTACACTATATCCATCTTATTTCTAAGCTGCCTGTGCGGCAGCGAACGAAGAAAAATGGGCTAAACATAAACTAACGGTTTTCTAAGCTGCCTGTGCGGCAGCGAACGCCCAGCCAGCACGACAATGCGTTGTCTCGCATTTCTAAGCTGCCTGTGCGGCAGCGAACTAACCAGAACTCTTCTTCTTTGTGGGCATGCATTTCTAAGCTGCCTGTGCGGCAGCGAACTGACCCTCAGAATTGAGCCAGCTTTGGATATTTTTCTAAGCTGCCTGTGCGGCAGCGAACATTGATACCGCAGTAACAGACGTTGGAACTATTTTCTAAGCTGCCTGTGCGGCAGCGAACTTTTAAAATCGTAATCGTAGCATTATTATTCTTTTCTAAGCTGCCTGTGCGGCAGCGAACTTGCAGATCTGTAAAGGCCATATGCATCTTTTTTTCTAAGCTGCCTGTGCGGCAGCGAACAGCTTTGATGGGGTCGGCGATGTTCAACTAGATTTCTAAGCTGCCTGTGCGGCAGCGAACTCTAGGGAGGCTCGTTCTCGAAGCACGGCATCTTTCTAAGCTGCCTGTGCGGCAGCGAACTACGAGCAATGGCTAGCACAGCAAGAACTTGATTTCTAAGCTGCCTGTGCGGCAGCGAACACCAATTCATCAATCAATTCTTCCAATGCTTTTTTCTAAGCTGCCTGTGCGGCAGCGAACACTTAATGCCCTCATCAAAGAAATGGGGGGGATTTCTAAGCTGCCTGTGCGGCAGCGAACCTAGATGTTCTCTCAACTCATGAATATCTACTTTTCTAAGCTGCCTGTGCGGCAGCGAACTTCGATATGTTTAATGTAAGCTTTGAGCATATTTTCTAAGCTGCCTGTGCGGCAGCGAACGTAAAGAGTTGCCTGTGAGGCTAAACTTCTTATTTCTAAGCTGCCTGTGCGGCAGCGAACTTAAAACGAATTTCGGTAAAGCCGAAGCACTGTTTCTAAGCTGCCTGTGCGGCAGCGAACAAGGCCCCTTCTACCGGTTTTAATCATTCTTATTTCTAAGCTGCCTGTGCGGCAGCGAACCCCAGGCGGAGGTAAAACCGTTTTTGCCGTATTTTCTAAGCTGCCTGTGCGGCAGCGAACAAAGTCGAATGAACATCGTTACAGTGTTACTATTTCTAAGCTGCCTGTGCGGCAGCGAACAATATGATAATTGTGACTGGACTCATGTCATGTTTCTAAGCTGCCTGTGCGGCAGCGAACTAGCGAATCACAGGCTCGGGCGTTGATCCGTTTTTCTAAGCTGCCTGTGCGGCAGCGAACATCCGGCCTCGACCGCTTTTCTACAGGTTTCTTTTCTAAGCTGCCTGTGCGGCAGCGAACGATCCCGCTCGCGTTCTTCGTCCGGTATGAATTTTCTAAGCTGCCTGTGCGGCAGCGAACTAGAGCATCCGGTAACATTTGATTCAACCTCATTTTCTAAGCTGCCTGTGCGGCAGCGAACTTGTGTATCAAGTGCGGCGCTTGGGTGATTAATTTCTAAGCTGCCTGTGCGGCAGCGAACGGAATTAGGTGATACGTTTGTTTTACTACATATTTCTAAGCTGCCTGTGCGGCAGCGAACTTGCTGCTGACTGTCCAACTGTAACCGCAGACTTTCTAAGCTGCCTGTGCGGCAGCGAACGACCAAGGCCCACAACGACCCGTTTTGCGAGTTTTCTAAGCTGCCTGTGCGGCAGCGAACCGAAGCGCAGAAAGGCTCGTAATCCCTCCAGATTTCTAAGCTGCCTGTGCGGCAGCGAACATATAGAGCTTCTTGCCTATTCAGCATTCCTAGTTTCTAAGCTGCCTGTGCGGCAGCGAACTAGCTAGATTCTCGAGCGCCTTGTTCTTATCATTTCTAAGCTGCCTGTGCGGCAGCGAACAACGTTCTTCCCTTCATTTCCTATCATCCATGTTTCTAAGCTGCCTGTGCGGCAGCGAACTTATTCGCAGAAAAGAGCGAGCGAGCTAGGCTTTTCTAAGCTGCCTGTGCGGCAGCGAACAACGATGGGCGGCATGCCTTGAGGAATTCAGGTTTCTAAGCTGCCTGTGCGGCAGCGAACAGCAAGCGGTATGCTGAAACGCCTGGCGCGATTTTCTAAGCTGCCTGTGCGGCAGCGAACGTTTTGCTACTGATTGAAATCGGTAATTTTCTTTTCTAAGCTGCCTGTGCGGCAGCGAACTTACCATCTCACCGCTGAATATGATTGGTCTGGATTTCTAAGCTGCCTGTGCGGCAGCGAACTGAGAGAAAGGGTCTGCAATTTGTTGCCAGAATTTCTAAGCTGCCTGTGCGGCAGCGAACGGTAATCAGGATGAAGGAATTTATCTCTCATATTTCTAAGCTGCCTGTGCGGCAGCGAACAGCGGGTGTAGCTTTCCTTTGTTTTCTTGATATTTCTAAGCTGCCTGTGCGGCAGCGAACTTTAACGCACGTGTCATGCCCTGGCTGATCGTTTTCTAAGCTGCCTGTGCGGCAGCGAACAACACTCGATTCTTTAAACGAGATTCCACCAATTTCTAAGCTGCCTGTGCGGCAGCGAACGGTGATCTCCTGCGCATCCATGGCGAACGGTATTTCTAAGCTGCCTGTGCGGCAGCGAACGTGGATGGCCAGGGTAACGAAAATCTAATCCATTTCTAAGCTGCCTGTGCGGCAGCGAACGGAGGCGGCACTATTTTGTTAATCACGTTTTTTTTCTAAGCTGCCTGTGCGGCAGCGAACCCTTCTCCCAATCGACAAGAGTCGAAACAACTTTTCTAAGCTGCCTGTGCGGCAGCGAACTGAAGTATAGCATCCAAAGAACTATAAGCAGCAATCGTTTAATATGAAACCAAGCAAAAATCCCAATATTTTTCCAGCATCAATAAGTAACTGATTTTGTATGTATTGTTAAAGAGCGAAAAAAAATGGGTATAAAACTTACAAATAATCCGATAGCAGTTCCTGGCACCACTCTGGAACAGTTGCTTGTTTTAATTCAAGGCACCCATTGCGTATTACCGCTATTTGCTGAAACGGATTATCCGCACGAGAGTTATCCAAGATCGATGCTTGATCACATAATGGTAAAACCTGTTTTATCAATTGCAATACTCTGGGGATTCGCGCCTTAACTTTTTCATCCGGCACAGCGTGGCCGCCTTCGCTCATCCGCTGCGCTATACGCGCGAGATTGAGTTGTGTCTGTTCAAGGTGAATAAAGACCAGCACAATTTCGTAACCCAGCGCTTTTGCATTGGCGACAAAATCGATTTTAGAAGGATGCGAAAAAACGGTTTCAAAACAGAATGTGCGTCCTTCCTGTAAAAGCCGCAAACGAATGGCTTCGGCAAGCCTGGCGGCTTCATAGCTGTGTTGTTCGGGTTGATCAGGATGCAACTGCTTCGCCAGCACATCCGCATTGACAAAAGGCATGCCGAGCGGTTCAAGCTGAAGCCGGTAAAACGTGGTTTTTCCGGCACCGTTGCCACCTGCAAGCAGCCAGAGTTGTTTTTCCTTTCTCAAGCAGCGCTTTCAGTCAAGGGTATAAACTGGCCGTTCTGAAAACGGCCGGTTGCGATGTTGCCCTGCTGATCGATACGCTCCAGATACCCCGGATGTTTTGATGAAGCCTGATAACGGATCGCTGCGGATGTAACGCGCCCGGACAACGTTCCGTTTTTCCGGTCGCTCTCAAGTGTTCTAAAAACTTCATCCGGATCGACCGGAATGCCATAGACGGGTTCCACTTTTATTCTTGAAAGCCCCGACTTGACGGATAACATCACATCAGGATCCAGTGTATCAGCTACAGAACGCCCAAGCTCCGCCCAAAACTCTATCTGTTCGGCGGTGCTGCGATGAAAACGGTCAGCCGTCAGCTCTGCCGCCTTCATCAATTCTTCTTGCAACCGAATAGGGGATGTCGATTTTGCCAATGTGCACCTCATTTAATAAGTTAAGCAAGCCAATTGTAGCAATTTGCTACAATTCTTCTAAAGATTTTCGTATTTGTAGTTGAGCAAAACAGAGGATTGCTATCACTGTTTCGTCTGCACGTCATTGGATTTCCAGTTTCAGCATTCAGGTATAATCAGTTCTATATGCGGAAAGTAAGTGCTAAACCGTCCTTTATCACGCGTAATTAACCGGTAACCGGACACCGCCGCATGCGCGCCGATTAGAAAATCTGGCAAGACATTACTTTTCACGCCTTTTTTCTTTTTGTACTGGAGAAAAACCTTACCGGCCAGAAATAACGCTTCTTTCGGCAGCGATTGTAATGCAAACCCCAAGTGCTCAAACAAAGCTTCCACTTCTTCAATGGTTTCAAAACCGACAGAGCATTCGGCATAAATAATTGGGTTAATGATAAAAGTGTGTTGTCGATCCAATTGCTCAAGTGTAGATGCGCTCCATTCGAACCATCGGCTAGTGGATCAGCCAAATCCGTAACAATGCAGGTATCGATCATAATGCAGGCCATCTCTAATCTCTAGTTAAAGCCATGATTTCATCCGTACTCATAATTAATTTTGCGCTTTGATATGCGGTCCTGAAACGACTGACTTTTTCTTTGCCAGGTTCGGTTTTGGACAGATACCATCGTCCTTGCTCGTCCTGTAAAAAATCCACTTCAGTTTCCGCCGGAATGATTCCCATGCTTTCTCTGACTTTTTGCGGAATAGTGACTTGACCTTTGCGGGTAACATGCATAGCTTTCTCCTGTTATGAGTAATACTTGTATGGGTTTATGCAATTGTATTGGGTAGCGTCGATTGATCCGTAATGCGCCGTATTAACTATTTTATTCGAGGTGTTTAGGTTGCTAACATGGATAACCAAACCAGCCAAAACCTAAAATTCGGGAACGGTTGCTGTGGCGCTTAAACCATACGTTGTAAACGTTCCATCATTGCTATTTTCAACTTCACTTTTTTTGATCCATAAGCAAAACGTGTTGCTACTGCTCAAACTTTTTAGCCGAATAAACGGTGTCGGGATGGTTTGATGGGGCATTTCGCTGTAACTCATCAACGTTTTCTCGTATTTCATTCCTGCTTCAAGCTTTACACTCAATTCAACTTTACTATTCAACGCAGCCTCATAATCCATGTTGTGCCGTTTAGCATAGCGTCGCGCCAAGCGCTCCTTGCTTGTTTTAGGTTGTTCACGTTGATAAACGGCATAACCTTTGACTGCGTCTGGCACTGGGCGGATACCGGTGCAATGCACGTAATCGCTCATGCGGCTTAATCGTCTGGCGACATCAAACCGTGTCAGCGCAGCTTCGTCCGGAGCAAACAACCGAAGCTTGCTGCCCAGGACACCGAATTTTTCACCCATTTTGTACTCGGGAAACGATAGACCAATTGGTACGCGTTTTTGATCATCCTGCATTTCAACCAATCCAAGGTGGATTTGCTGAAAGGTTTTGGACCAGAGGAAATGCCGATTGATATCTGCATTGGGAATCAAAGTAATTTCCAGATAGCACCTCATGGTCTAGTCCTTGCCACTCTGGCCAAAAACTCCGCCGCGTACCAGAACAGCCATGACGTAATGTTGCTGAGTTTTATCGGCAAGCGATTCACCCAATGCGAAGCTGTCGAATAAAGTATAGAAATCAGCTTTGTCCTTAGGCGATCGAAAAGCTTTTCCAAGGTTTGTTACGGCTCCGTAAGGTTCAATAGCGATTGGCCCAATACCAATTTCCAAACTGTCATAGCCGGGATACCAAGTATCGATTGTGCGCAAGGCATTGCCTATTTTCTGGGAGTGTATTGCCGCTACACCATTAACTTCATACAGGATTTTGCTTTTGCTACCCTTGCCCTTGTCTAAAACCAGTTCTTCGCTAGGGTAAACTTCCTGCGCTTTTCCGACCAGTGCAAAGGCTTCGATGCTGATGAGTAGATAGGGCAAGCGTCCGCATAATGCTTCGGCAATTTTATCTGCGAGTTCTTGTAGATCCGGATTACTTGAATCGAAGCGATTTAGTGCAAAGTCTTTGGCGTTAAAGGTGAGTGTCTTAGCATTTCCGGTATCGACAATTACTTCGATTTTTTCCGCGCCTACCCGGTTGCGCCATAGATACCGTCCATTGGCAATGTTAGTGGCATAACGCCTGGATAATTCCTTAAAACCTTCATGCTCGATGTAGTTTTGCGCAACTTTCGGATAGGACTCGTTAAACTTAGGGCCGTTACTGGCTGAAGGTTTTTCTACTCCACCAAGAATTTTCAGTGTGAAATGAAGCTTCAAGGTATCTTGATTCTCACCTAATGCGCAAGCATCGACAGTTTGCAAATTAGGTTTTTCCACTTCAGCATTCAGTTTTAATGGATCACTCTGCAGTGCTGGCTTTAATCGATTGGAAATCGTGCCACGCACGGATTTTTCATTCAGTTTCAATGCAATCGCTTTATCCTTCTGGTGGCGTTCATTCCATGTTGTGCCATACAGATAGCCATCCGAAGATACCAGTTTCTTTTCAAAAGCCAATACGGTTGCGTCGTTTTTAACAGCCATGTTCAGTCTCCATAGATTGATGATAAGGTTTGACAAAGATATAAGTTTTGGTCAGGTACAACACGGTATTGCCAAAGCATGTCGTCCAATTTGGTGATACGATAAGGCATCTTGAATTCGCCCAATGTGATCACGCTTTCAGCAAAACGGTGCGGTGTGTTCCGGTCTCGTTGATTTTTGGCTATGCCAAGCTCGGAAATGCCTTGAAAACCGATGGCAATTGGCACTACCCAGCCCGTCGTTTTGCGCCGACTGCTCCAGGTGACTTTACCGTTCTCATTCTGAGTACTGCGATGCATGATCTTTAAATGATCGAGCAATGCATCCAGAGCATCTTTGTTTTCTTCCTGCATAGCTTTCCGCATCAAATCGCGGCGTTCGACCAACACATGCCCCAGCATCAAGCGATTGAGCAATTTTTTCTTTTCGTGCTCGTTATCTTCATCCACCGGCAGGACTTCAACCGGCTTAACGGTCAATACATCGCCGCTGGCCCATTTCATACGTTGAAGCTGGGCATCAACTAAATTTTTAAAACGATCATGATCATCACTGTCCAGCCCGTGAAATTCGACCAGCAAAGAAACTTCCAGATGACAGCGCGCTTCTTCGACGAAAGCCGGGCGACTGCCGTCTTTATCCAATGGATTGGCCGTTCCGACAATCGAATGCACGAAGTCACCCGTCCCTTTGTAAGTTTGCAAATCGAATCGATGACAACTCACTGCGACACCGATCAACTCAACCTCATTCAAGTCTTGCTGGCGAAGATGCCGCTGCAAAGCATGCACCGCTCCTAACCACGCTGTCACTGCCGGAAAGCCAATGGTATACGGACTGCTCATGGCATTGGCATTGTGAATTTTAAGGTACGGAATTAATAAAAAACGTCTCATGTTCATTTGAAAAACTCCTTATCGCTATCCAGTGCTTCCAATATGAGTTTTTTCACTTCAAGCAACTCGTCGTCACTCAGTTTCACTTGAGTGTCTTTGTGCAGATACTCATGGCTATCCAATAGCCATCTGGCAAAAGCTGCTGCAACTTCCTTCAACCAATCATCTTGATTCTGTCGCTGTTCCAGCTTGGCATCATCCAGCCATATTCGTTGAGCAAGTGGTAAATTTTGGTAATACTCCACCTCCGACCAACCTGAACCGGTCGCCCGAATATGGAAAGCCCGTTGCATAACCTGATCAATCAAAAATTTAAGCGTGTTGTGAATACCGTCTCGAATCGGCTTGTTATTGATGCCGCATTTGATGAGACGATCCAGGGTCTGGAAACTCTCCTGGAACTGCCACAGCCGTAAGCTATTCCTAAAAAAATTGCTTGTGGGGAGTCGAATCTGGCGTTGATGCAATGTAGGGGGAATGCTTGGCAGTAAATAGGCCAATCCAGCATTTTGATTATTGAGAACGCTGATGTTTTGCGGTTTAGTGCCGCCATACGCAGTAACTGTTAACTCCAGCAAATCGTCATAACCATGTTCGTGATACTCATTTTTTTTGCGAAATTCTCTGGCTTGCTGGATTGCTTCGGAAAAGCGCATAACATCAATCTGCGCTTTCAATTTTGTTAACAAACCGGATGGCGTTAGCAAAGAAAGCAAGTGATACTTTTCTTTAACTGGAAAATAGACTTGTTTGACTAATTGATCAGTTTTGTTTTCATTATCTATTTGTTTGACTGTAATAAAGCCTTCTTTCAAATTTTCATAACTGGCAGTTGATACAGACAATAAAGCTTGAATCTCCGCACTATTGCGTTCAAGGTGTTGCAAAACTGTTTGTCCATCTCCCATTGGTAAAGTGAGAAATTTGTATACATCCATTGCCGCCGCGTTACCGAACACATCAAGCTCATATTCGACATTACCACTTCGCAAATAGCCATCCTGTCCTGATTTACCTATTGCGATAATTGAAGTTGTTTTTGCGCTTGGATGGCTAAATTTTCCTGGGTGACTGACTATCGATAACCAAGCAGCACGTTTGGCCGCATCCGGCAGCCAAGTAGTCAGAGAAAATTTCTCATTTGCTTCCGCAACAAGATTTCCTTGCTCCTCATCACTCATTGACGTTTTTACTCGAGCTTTCAACCAGTTTGCCTTTCGTTCTTCAAAAAATGATTGAATATATTGATTCATAATAAGATTCCTATGTAATTGCGTTGCGCTTTTTACAATTGAAACAAACCCAGTTGATCCGAATAAAACCACTTGCGATCATTGTTATCGCGTTTGGGAAACGTAATTTCTCCATAGCGCTCCGATTTTTTTGCAATTAACTGCTCAATGTCATTATCGAATTGATTTTCGGTATCAATCTGTTCAAGCAATGCTTGCCGGTAATCTCTTTCCAGCCACAACCTGGAACGCATTGTTTCCGTCATTGCATCATGTTTGGTAATGTCATTTCTTGATTGACGAGAAATCAATTCGCCGCGTTCGTCCTTTTCACAAAACACCGCTTTACCGTCTCGCAAAACCAGATACAAATTCATGTCCGGTTCGCTCTCACGAAATCGGTTCAGTTGTTGCGGCACGGCAGTCAGCCACCAGCATTCGCTAAGCCATGCTTGTAAGCATTGCGGGCCTTTCTGGTCATATCGCGTTAATGCCAGATGCATTGCCTGGTGCTCCAGATCGGCCAGGCGTTGGTTGGGTTGTATGGATTCCGGTTGCTGGATGCGGGGAACGGCATTGACTACATGGTTTAAAGCAGTTTCATCGATCAATTGGCAAAGGTCATGCGTTGTCAACCGTAGCGTTTTCGCCGTTTCGTAACCGGGGCGGCAATAAGCCGGTCTGTCATCCTGGCGTAATGCATTCAGGTTGTATTGCATGACAGCGATATTAGCTTGCTCGACGCCGCCTTGCCGGTGTCGTCGCACGCGTCCGGCTAATTGAATGATGGAGCGGAAGGAAGACGGCTCGATGATTGCCCAATCGAAATCGTGGTCCCGCCCAATTTCTTCGACTGGGGTAGCTACCAAGATAAACATGACATGCTCGGCATGTGTTTTATCAAGGTGATGCCGAATAAGTGGATCTTTTAATCCTTCCGGTATTTTGCCGGGTTTTTCCTTGCGCTTTAATACCTTATCCAGGTGCTTTTCCTGTTCATGACGCAAAAGCAAAACCTGTCGGCTGTGATAAGCCATGATTCTGGGTGCGCAACCTTCTTCCCATTCGGCTTTTAGTAAAAATTGTGTTAGCGCCACACAAGGTGAAATATTCGCTGTGCGGATGACACCAAAAGACACCTTCTTGCCGGTTTTCTCATCAATCGTATGATGACTGCCATGAAGATGACAAATAGTCTGGCGGATTTTTTCAAAATAGCGCTGTTGCCGTGACAATTCATCATTTTTTTCCGCGAGCAAATCGTCGCACCGTACGATAAAAGCTTTGCGCTTAACCACTTGTTGCTGCAAATTGGCTACCCGTTTATCGATAAATTGCCGGTGCAGGCTCTGATACTGGCTGCAACGCTTCTCTGCATCACTTTGATCGACTCGCTCCACGCGGGCAGTGAATTCATCAATCCACACACAGGCAATTACGGGGCTTGCTTGCTTGAAATGAACGTGCAACTGCCATCCAGCCTGATAGGCATTAAAAAAACCTTCCGCTAATGCCGGGGGGATAGTGGCCGAGGAGATCATAACTTTCCTTCCGAGCATACCGGCGAGATGAATCAGGCGGCCGATGGCGACCAAATCGGTACCGTCAAAATCATCGACCTCATCAATCACTAAATCCGATGACAGCAACCGCAGGCAGGGAAGAATATACTTCCCGCCACGTAAAGTCTCGGTGGCGGCAATGATATGATCAATGGTGCAAGCCAGTACCGGTTTATATAAAAACGCTTTGTGTTTTTCAGCGAGCTTCGGTTGTTTTTTAGGAAACAACACATCCAGAAATTCTGCGGTAGGCGCATCGCCATAATCCAAATCTTCTTCTAATAATTGTTCCAGTGATTCCGCGCCTAATTCCTCAAAAACCGGTTCTTGCTCTTGCTTTGTCTGTATCTGCTCGTGCAACTCTTTAACTGCTGCCGAGCCGATCAAAACAGCCAGTTCGTCATTTTTCAAACCAATACGATAGCGGTATTCGTCACCGGTTTGCAGTGTCAAAGTACGCAATCCCAAAGCCAGAATGTAGCGCAAGCTTTCACCATCATCGGACAAGGCGCGCATGATCTTGGCATTGGCAATGGTTTTACCGCACCCGGTGCTGGCCATATTCACAACAAACCAACCATAGTCTTGCTCTTGCAAAGCCTCATGTTGCGTCTTGAATTGTTTGATGTTTTCAACGGCTTTATCCTGCCATTCAAATCCGGCAGGGCTTTTTTGTTTTAGCGCTTTAATATCGTAGGCGGACTCCATTTCCGATGAAAAACGCGACAAGGTCTGACTGATTCTCAACGCATGTTCACAAACACGAACCAGATGTTCGTCGAGTTTTTGTTTGTAATTACGTTTTTCATCGGTATTAGCGAACAATGTTACAGAACTTTGCCAAGCATTATCCGCCGGACAGGAAGAGTAATAATGATCGCCCAGCATCAAGCACAAGCGCGCATGATGCAATAACAACCGATAGCCGCCATTGTCGAGTAATTGCTGAATTTGCGGTTGCGCTTGCAATAAACGGTTTGACCATTTTTTCAAGTATTTGAGCCATTGCGAAGATTGAGAAAGCAAGCCATCGGGAAATTCAAAACAATCGGCCACGCGTTTTTTATACTCCGTTTCGTCGAATTTGTTTTGATAACCCCACTCCGGCATGATGCTTTGCAAAACTCGCTGAACTGTATCCCGCTTCTTATAAGAACTTTGATCACGTTCTGAAACACTTTCATATTCTGGCTTTACGCGGAAAGGAAGACGATGATGAGAAACCACCAACCAAGCAATCATTTGCGCCAGCGGCGGTAAATCCGCCAAGGGTTTGGTAACATTCTGCGTGACAATTGTTTTTAAAGCTTGCTCATCCAATTCACCCGATTGCAATAAGCTTAGCCAGGCTTCATCGCTATTACCCGCATGTCGAACCAAGGCATTTAATAACAGGCATGAAATCCATTCATGACGTAAGGGATCGCCCTTGGCGGTTCCGGATTTGAGTTTGGTTTGAAACAAAGCGGTTGCCTTGCCCCAATCATGCAACAAAGCAGAGACAGCTACCAACGCCTTGATAGCGGGTAAATAGCTCCAATTATTCTCCCATTGATTGTTAAGCAGGTTTTTAGCCGTGGAATTCACGGGAACAATCCCTTGTGCATTGAATCGCCTGCGATTCCCCACAATCCAGACCAACTCGCTGCGACTCCGGCTGCGTATCCAATGGCAGGAAACGGCAGTATTCTTCGTTGCAGTTTTGCGCAGCAGGGTTTTGACAGCGATCAAACCTTCTTCCGTGATCACGGTTTGCCAGGTGTTGTTGCCGATACGGTTGGCAAAGGCATCCAATACCCGCCGGGTGCGATTGAGCGCTTTTTTCTCGCATTGGCTGATGAAGGTAACCATCATAATATGGTCAACCTTGTTGTAGAGAGATACAGATATAAATTAGGCTGCCTGTGCGGCAGTAAATACAACGTTTTAATATTTCTAAGCTGCTTGTACAGCAGTACTGAGAATTTAATCATAGTTTTGCTAATATGCCGAGCTCGAGTAAACAAAGAGCAAAATGAGTATCAAAAAACAAAGAATACGCTTTAGCACGTATTGAGACTCCGGTAGTATTTAACTGGAGCAATCTTAGCATAAATTTCATCCTATTATAACGTAGTAAAATTAATGCAAGTTTCCTTAACACGCTCGAACATGAAATCCATGGCTTTGTGTTCGGTAAATTTTTGCAGGATTTGCTGGCGGAATTCCTGTTCGCTCATTTTTTCCTTGGCACAAACGAAAGCCCAAGGCAGGACGATGGCGTCTTTGATCAGATCAGCCACGTCGAACACCAATGCACCGCGGCGGGTTTTGCCGTGCATCACGGCGAAACCATGCGGTATCCCCAGCACCCAAAGCGTACTTGCGGCAAGGCCGTAGGCCAGGTAATTGCCGTGATTCAGAAAGGCATTCGCGCTGTCGGCGCCATCGTAATTACGAGCAAAGTCTTTATGCTGGGTGCGGCTGACGGCGGATTTGTAGAGGTTTTTGGTGAGTTGCGCTTCAATCAGTAATAATTCTGTTACGTTACCGGCTTGCTCTACCTTGCTGGAATAACCTGAAAATGCCTGCTGAATGTCGAGATCGTCAATAAAGAAACCTTCATTTTTCAAATCCTTATCTTTGGCCCAAACTTTTTGCAGATATTCGATGCGAAGCAACTGGAAATGTTTGGCGACTTTCAGGCGCTGCGTTTCATTGAACCAGAACGCTAACCATCCTTGAACATATTCCGTGGGCCGGTATTCGCTTTGTGGTGTAAGCCATTCAATTTCTGTTCCCATCAGCAGAGGCGTGCCGCCGCCCCCGCTGAAGCCGATCAGCACACCTGCCGAGGCCAGCATGCGCACCGCAGCCTGTGTAATTGATGTACCGGTGCCCAGCAGTACGACAGTGGTATTGGCAATCGGTATATTCCAATACAACTGCTCGTCTTTGGCTTCCGTCAAATACAGCACCCGTCCATCCTTCTGCATGATGCGGCATTTCTCGAGATAGTAAATATTAGCCCGCTTGGAATGTAATATCGCTTTCAGGTCTGTCAATTGTTCCATTTTTTACGCAACCTTTTATCTTGATTTCAGAACAGTGAAGTAAAGATGTTCTCTCACACTTTCCATCTCACCTCCACCGCTATCCACTCCCACGGATTATTACTTTTCTTCAACCCTGTTATCAAAGCTGACAATGTTTCGCCGCGGTCCATCAGTTGCGCTACTGCGGCGTTGTCGATCCGCGGGATATAACCCAGCTTTTTGCCCTGTCAGTCGATGCGCACTGCGCGTTTGTCATATGGATTGCCGGTTTCCCGTATCAGCGGGATCGGCTGGCCGGTGGCAAGTTGCGGCCACAGCGCCTCACCCTGGTAATATTGAAATCCCGCCACCGGTGAGACTTGCAGGATTTTCCAATCGGCATCCGGCGGTTTGAATAACGAATTCGGTTTTGTTTGCGCCATTGCAGATAGCGCAACTCCGCCCAGCAATGCCACTAGTGATTGCAGAAATACGCGCCGCGACATGAATTTTTTCCTTGTCTAAAATGTCTGATTCGATTATCCCTACCCACAGGCTCAAAATCTGAGCCTGTCCCTACTGTATTTTTGCAGCGCTGCTTGCAATCGATGGATGACTTCCTGGCGAAGATCGGCAAGTTCTAACACTTCTACCCCCGCACCATGCTTCAGAATATCCATCACCAGCTCGCTGGCGTCGGCATAGGGGATGCGCAGTTCATAGCTGCCATTCGCGGCCGTTTACCCTCCTACCGGGGTAAACATAGTCCACTCACTTGATCGTCGCAGCTAAGCATCCAAATTTTTGTTCAAATTGCCACCACGCCACAGAGTAGCGCACAGAAAAAAATATTTGATGTAACCTATCCATGTATTACAGGTGGTCCGTGCCGGGCAAACGTGTTTGCTTTTATTACAGCATGGTGCAACTTGGATCTAAACGGCCAAATCCCTGCCCTTTTAGCCGTTAATTCTGAATTTGAATGGCGTCTTTTCTTGCTAGGCCATAGATGATGGGGTCATGTTCGATATCAGTTAGATGAGGATATAGCTGACTTTCGTCTATTCATGGCATGATTCTTTGTGCTTTTTACCAAAAGAGCCTTTAAATTTGCGGATTCATTCTTTCAACCCGAGCCGCTCGCGCAGTTCGGTGAAAATGGCGGGATCGATGGGGGGTTTTGCATGCTGATTACTCAGCTCGAAGTCGCGGATCAGGGCTTCGACCATTTCCCTGCCATCTTTGGTTTTGATCGCTTGTAACGGTGTTTTTCCCTTCAGCGCTGGGAGCTTTTCTTCCGGCCATCGGCGATAATGCTCGCGTAATATTTCTGTTATCTGTGCCTGCACTTCGGGGTGGGCGTGCAGTTGATCCAAATCTTCCCGATGCTGCTTGGCATGCGCTGTTTTGCTCCCTTTTTTTGCCTGCGCGAGCATCGCTTGAGGGGATTCGATGACGCTGGTTTTGTAATGTGCCGTTGGCAGCAACTTATCCATGAGCTGGCGGAACCTTAGGGCGCGGCTTTCTGAATTGACTTCGGCAGTGAGCTGCTTTCCTTCGATCTTGATATGCCCAAGCACGCTCTTGCCTAGGGATGGGTCGTTGCCATCGGCTTGTTTGAGCCAGGGTAATTCGACGCTACGTAATTCTCCCTCCGGGCTGAATTGCGCATCGGCCAGTAATTCATCCTCCCGCATATCATTAACATGAGATTTCAACGCATCAAATGCAACTTGCGGTGACGGGATATCGTAGATCAGCTGCTGAAACAACAAGGGGCTGCCCTCACTGTTTTGCAGTCGCGGCATGCTGGGATGATGGAGCCGGTAGTATATTTCATGATAAATCTGCAGCATTTCATCGTCGAAATCCTTAAGAGTAATCGGGTCTAGCGAACCACATTCATCTTCAATTTCCTGGCGTAATTCAAGAATGCTGAATTTTTCGGTAGGCGGAAACAATAGCGACGCGCTGCCTTCCAGTAGGGCCAAGTTATCGATTTTGACCACTTTGGCAAACAGGATATAGCCTGCCTGCGCATGGCGAGAACCAGAGTGTTCAGTGACATCCAGCTCCTCTCCGGTAAAGATATCGCGTAAAACAAAGCCCTCTCCCGGGCGCACCGAAAGAATGTCGTAAAAACTGAAAGGGGCCGCACAGCATTGCTCGAGGTAGCGCACCAGCAACGGGTCTTGCTGATGACCCTGTTTCTCCAGAAACAATTGAGCGATTGGACGCAACTCGCTTTCTTCATCGGCTGCTTCAGCATGAAATGGCAGCCAATCGAAAAAGAACCAGGGCATAAACACTTGCAAGTGCGGAGATTTAACCGAAAAATCTTCATCCTCCAGAAAGATGAATTCATCCCAGGCTTGCAATAAAGCATCTCGTCCATACTGTTTTTCAGTAAATTTCAGCAGCTTCTCGGGCATATCCTGAATCGCGTGTTTCACCCTGTGCCAGAAGAAAGTCTCTTGATTCACCACTTCGTCTTTTCCCATACAGCACTTCTTGTATTTTTTTCCACTCCCGCAAGGGCATGGATCATTGCGTCCTGCTTTCATATCACATCCTTTTGAATACAATGTTCTAGCCAATCATGCTAACAGCTCGTTTGAAAACTATCTGCATTACCACCTTTTGATTGTTGCTCACGGGAATAGAACAACCGTCCCTCCATCTGAATTTTGTTTTTGAATCGCGCATTGGTCAACTTGTCCCAGTGCACTAGATCAACTTTAAATATCAAGGGTAAATCATCAATGGCACGCCATAAATGATTAAACGTTTCATGGTCCATGGTCGGGGCGATGACTGCCATGTCAATGTCAGAGCTGTCCTTATTTATCCCTTTAGCTCGCGAACCGAAGATAAGCACACGGTTTATCTCTGGATAATGCATAAAGACCCGGTGGAAGTCTGCGATAATATCGGGCGCCAATCCAAAAGTCAGGGTAGCTTTGTTTGCCATGTGCCGACTTCCGCTGCCAACTGCTGAAACAAAGGCAGCCCTTGCTTCACGATATATTGATAAATCTCCTTTGCCAGCGTTTCGTCGTAAGTACGGCTGGTCAAATTACGGCGGCTTTGTAATTGGCTCCATGCATTCCCGTCGTGCATAAACCCAGCTTGCAGAGCCTCTTGCAGTACTTGCCGCGGGGTTGCGGCCATAATGGCTTCGGCTTCCAACTGCAATTTAAGCATTTTCCATGCCAGTTCATAGGTAAACCCAAAACGTTGTATAACCGAATCACGAATGAACTCATCCTCGGGTTGACGTACAGCTTTCTCCAATTGGCGCACAGCCTTGAGATAGTCCGCTATTCGTTCTTGCAGTCGGTCCCGGTACATAAATTCTCCTTGCGCAACTGATGCGTGAAAAGCTACGTTCAGTACATCGTTTTAATTGTTTAGCATTCAACGAAGCTGGCTAAATGAGCTTATAACAAACACATTCTAACGATTCAACTTGCTCATTTATACTCATCGCACCTCAAAATTCGGTTTTTTTCATCCCTCATCCAGCCCAGCGAGTAGAAAGTATAGATGACGAATTTTGAGGCGTGCAGCCCATAATCTTTCAAGCGATTCTGGCTGATACCTATTTTGTATCACCCAGAAAAATGACCTACAAATTGTTTATTCATCCCAAAACGCCCATTCCCGCCATGCACCGATCATTGGGAAGTACAGTCCCAGTCGGATAGCCCGCTGCTCCATTTGTTGCACCAAGCCGGCGTAGCGTTCCAATTGCGGACGATAGCGTTGTTGTTCACGCGAGAGAAAGGCTTCGATATCTCCTCCCATGTGCGTGCCTGTTTTGTAATCGATGATCCAGCGTATTCCAGCTGCATCGACAAAGGCTCTGTCCATGACGATATGATCGATCCCCGCTTCGCGTAGACCACTCAGCGCCCATTCGCAGTGCGCGTCGGCATGTTGTCCGCTCAATATCCATCGGCCTTTTTCATCTTCCCACAGTTTTTTGAGTGCGTTCGCCAATTGCGCGATGGCCGGGTCGATGTCAGCGCGCGCCATTCCGCTTTGTATCAGCAAGGCTTGGCCGGCACGTTCCAGACGAGGTAAATCCTGCGGGCTAAGCTGCTCGATGCCCACCCGCCCAATGTATTGCAACAATCGGTGCATCACGGTACCAATCTGGCGAGCGGCTTCTCCCGCCCAGTCAAATTCGATCGAATCTTCCGTGATTGGACGCGACGCAGCGATGACCACATTGATTGAATCAGGCGGAGGCGAAGGGTGCCAATCTGTAGCTAGGCGGAATCGTTTTGCCGGTATGAGCGCTGACTGCGCAGGCAGCTCTTGCGAGGCACTTTTTCCCGAATCTTGTTCTTGTTCCTTCGCCTGGATGCCGAGCAGTGCCTGGAACTGTGGTCTGGCGACCGGCCATAGCCGTGCCAGCAAGCAATTGTCGGGAGGAGATTTGATTTCCTGCGCCGTCAAATCCGTGTGATTGACATGCCCGAACAGATGCAGGCGATGTTTTGCGCGGGTGGCTGCCACATAAAGCAACCGGCTCTCTTCCTGATTACTTTTCGCACGATCGAGCTTTCGCAACCAAGCCGTAATGGGATTGGTCTCCTCACCGGCTGCGCTGATGGGCGCAAGCAGCAAAGCAGGATCACCCGATTTGGATGGATACGCCAGCCAGTTCAGCAATTGGGGATCCTCATGCTTACCCTTCCGGCCCAGTCCAGGCAAAATAACCGTATCGAACTCCAACCCTTTCGCTTTGTGTATCGTCATGAGCTGCAGCGAGCCATCGGCCATCACATCCGGCAAGGCATAGAGCCGGCCGACATGCTCATGGAGCGTCTGGATATCCGGCAATTGACCGGCTTCCTCCAATTTTTCCAGCAGCTGAAAATAGACTTCCGCATCATCGAGATCGGTTTGATCTGTCACGCAAGCGGGGCCACCCAGCGCAATCCAGGTGCCTTCGACGTTCCTGCGCAAAGAACGTTTGGCGTGCTGAATAATTGCACTTTCAATGACGGGAAGCACGCGATCAAGCCGCTGCCGACCATCTGCGCTGAGTTGCGCGTGCTGGGGCGCTTGCCGCAGCAGATCGATGATGGTCTGCTGTAAATCTCCTCCTGCCAAACTGTGCAAATCCTGCAAAGTCAGTCCGCACCAAGGCGCCCGCAGCAATGCCAGCCAGGCAATACGATCACCATGATGCAACAAGGCCCGTGTCAGTGCGAGCAAGTCCTGGATCACGGGGCGGTGGGTTAGCCGCTCGATCTCGACCGCCTGGAAACGTAAATTGGCTTGCTTGAGTTGAGCGATGATGCCTATGAGGTGAGAGCGGTTGCGAACCAAGATCGCGGTGGTTCCCTGGGGATAAGCAGTTTTTGCCTGCTGCACGATAGAGACGATTTGTTGCGCTTCGGCCTTCTCATCTCGTCCTAATGAAGGATAAAAAGTCACCGCATCAATTGCTGAAAGCGCATGAAATGCGACCGAGGGTGCGTAAGATACCGCTCCTGAAGAAATCTCATCTTCCAACGGCAAAATGGCCGGGAAATGCCGATTGATCCAATCGACGATCCCTTGCTGGGAGCGAAAGTTGACAGATAGGCGTAAAAACGCGAGCGGAATGTGGCCAAACGCGCCCTGATCGCGGATTTCAAGAAATAGTCCGACCTCGGCCTGTCGGAAACGGTAGATAGACTGCATGGGATCCCCCACCAGAAACAAGGTGCGGCCATCGTCTGGCTGCCACCCTGCGGTTAGCCGTTTCAGCAGTTCTGCTTGGTTAAACGAAGTGTCCTGAAATTCATCTATCAACAAATGCTGGATACGGTAATCGAGCGCCAGCGCCAGATCGGTCGGCGCGTCGGGCTTACCCAGAGCCCGGATAGCGGCCAATGTCAGTGCGGGAAAATCAACTTGCCCAGTCTGCAAAAACGTCAATTCCAGATTGGCCGCCGCTACCCTGAGCAAAGTGAACAAAGCTTCTAACGTTTCCCATTCCGCTTCGCGATAGCAATGCGCGGGAAGATCCCGTACCTCGGCCAATCGCATAATAAATTCCGGCGCCTCCGCAAGAGCTTGCAGCAAAGCCTCCATGCGTTGCTTCATGTCGCGACAGCGTGCTTTTTCTACTGGGTCTTTTATCTCACTTGGTGACGGAAACCCTTCCTTTTTGGTGACTTTTTTTCGTACCTCACGCTTGCTGGTCAGCAGCAGCGAGGCGAGCGCTTCCCATTGCGGACGGTCGTTGGTTTGACTACCAGGTAAAGCCTCCATATTCTGGCACGGCGCGAGCAGTGAATCGCTCGTCTCAGGCTGATTGGCAGCAAATTTTGCCAAGGCGACAATTTCCTGATAATTAACGGCGGCGGCTTGCTCAACGAGTGCTTGCAAGGCGTTGGTCACCCACTCGGCCAGTCCTGCTTCCAGTTGATGGCGCATGAGACCTTCAGCATGAGGATCGGCAAGATAAACCAACCATTGGTCGCGGCGCGCGAGCATGCTTGCGATCAATTGTTGCAATTTATCCAGTTGATTATCCAAATGCGCGATCAAGTGCGCTATGGCATCGGACCACTCACCATCCGATTCCACCGCTTCGATCGTTTGCCGGGCAGCGTCCTGATAAAGATCGAAGGCATCCTCGGCAATCGACGGCAACACGCCGAAACCGGATAAAACCGGCATTTGACTGACCAACTGGGCACAGAGTGAATCGATCGTCTGGATGCGCAAACGCGCCGGATTCTCGAGCAAACGCCAATCCTCAGCTTGATCGCGCGTCAGCACGCGCTGGGCAAGCAGCCAGGTTTGCCGTGCGTATTCGTCAACCGGTGGCGTCGTATCCCGTGCTGTGGTCAACGCGAGCAAGATCCGTTGGCGCATTTCGCTGGCCGCCTTGCGGGTGAAGGTAATTGCCACGATTTCTTCAGGTGAATCCACGCCTGCCAGCAGCACCAGAAAGCGCTGAGTCAGCAAGCCGGTTTTACCTGAACCGGCAGGGGCCTGAACGATAAAGGATTGCTGCGGATCGAGCGCGCGCAGCCGTTCTGCCTGGTCGGCAACCTCAGACATTCGTGCCAAGATCCATCCCCCCTTCCACCCTGTCGCCATCGGCTTCATCCAGTACGGTCAGTTCGTTGATGCGGCATAGCGGCTGCAATGTGCACGAGGCGCAGGTCACGGGATATTGTTTGGGATCGACTGCTGCCTCGCCACGGCAAAAACTGTCGGCAAGTGCTTCCAGCGTAGCTTGCCAGTGTGCCCGAAGCTGCGGCCATCCCCCGAACTCGCGCGCTTGTGCAAGCTGTTCGACAGATTTCATACCTGAAACAATCCCCTCCTCCACTCCGATTCCCTGAAATACCATGTTGCCTGCCCGGATCTGGGCAAAAGTAATACCTGCGAGCGCTTCTTCGGCAATCAAACTGTACAGCGGCAATTGTGGCTCATCGGGGCGATTCCCGAACCACCGGTTGGATTCGGCTTTTCCCGTTTTATAATCGATGATCAATCGGCGGCCATCGGCAATTTCATCGATACGATCAACTTTAAGCTGAATACCAAGTTTTCCTACGGTTACGCTATACTTCCGTTCTTTTTCGATGACCCGGAAAGGCGGGCGTTTTTTTTCAAGCACTAACCATTCCAGTACCTGACCATGCAGCCGCTCGATTTCCATGGCGCGGAAATGCCGGGTGAATGTTTGCGGGTAACGGGGCGCCAGTTCATCGACGGCCATTTCGACCTGCTCCAATACCAGCGTACTGAGCTGATCATCCGGTAGCGCCGTGAGCTGCGCATGCGAATCCAGCTTACCCCATACTTTCTCCATGGCAAGATGTAGCAGCGTACCTCTCGCCATGGCGTTCAAGCCGATTTGAAGCTCGCCCAAGGAGGTTGCGCCCAGACGTAATTCAGCAAATGCCCGAAAAGGACATGCAGCCTGTAGCTTGAAGATACGGCTGCCGCCACCCGCTGTTATCTGTAACAGCGGCGGTGCATCATCGCTGGGCCACTCGCTCAATTGCGCAGCGTGATGTACGCAATCGCGCCATAAGGCAATCGAACTCACGGAAAGGGCGTCCACTGCCAAAGAAGGGTAAGACTTGATCAAGGGACTGGCTCGCAAGGTCTCGTCACCCTCTTGCCGCGGGTAACTGACGATCACCTCATCGGCACTGGTAACGATGCGTTGCGTCAGCATGCGGGTAACAGACAATTCGCGTTGTTCGCTCGAATGCGGCAATCCATGCTTACGTTGAAGCGGCAGGGGTATGAAGGGGTTGGGGCGGGGTGGGTGCGGCCATACGCCATCATGCAATCCCATCATCCATAAATGATCGAACTGAACACCTTGTGCCTCCAGAGGGCCCAGCACCTGAATAGGCGCCTCGCCAGTCTGCGGTTGAAAAATGCGTTCTCTGGCCATCTGCCCGAGCTGACTCAACGCCTCAGACACGGATAGGGTACCCATCACCCAATCCAGCGCGGCCATTTCTGCCAATACCGCATTCCAAGCTTCGGCCACTTGATATTCTTCACTCGATAACCGGTACCCCTCGAGCCAGCCGATCAGCTTGAGCATGTGCGCAAAATTTCGCGCCCATTGTCCAGGATGCGCTTTTCTTGGGCAAATTCGCAACCACGATCTCAACGCATCGAGTTTCTTCGCCAGCACAACGCAGGTGTAGCGGCGATTCGGTTGTGAAGCATAAAAATGGAGGGTGTCGATCGATGTGCTGGGTTCACCCGTTTCGCGCAGCCGTGCATCCAACAAGGTACGCGCGCTCGATTCTTGCTCCCAGCCTGCAATAAATGGCGAGTGGAATAAGGGGTAACCATCTTGCAGGCTAATCGCAGGTTTAAACAGATTCAGCAGTTTCAACGCAGCCGTGATCAACGGAAAAGCACTCAAAGGTTTACCAAACGAGATATTGTAGGGCCGCGCCTGATCCGGCTGCCCAGGATGGAAAACTTGCGGAATCAATATTTGATCCAATGCATGCACGATGATTTCGCGGTGCGCAGCCAGTTCGGGCACCACGACGCCTATTTGCGCCTGAGGATTATCCGCCAGCTTCTGCCGTACCCAGCGCGCCATCAGTAACGCTTCCTGATGACGATCAGCGCAGGCGATCTGAGTCACTTGACTCGGTTTCGGCTGCAATTGTAACCACTCAACATTGCAACCTGCTCGTATCAGTGTTTCCAGCAGGGTCAACTGCTGCGGCAGCAATTCATCAAAACCGGTCAGCACTAATTTATCGGGTGCAGGCAATAACCCACGCTCAAAACACTGGCAAAGCAGATCCGGCAAGCATGTAGTCGATAGCCAGCCCTTTTGTTGGATACGTTGAAATGAGGACTGCCATTGCCAGAATAAACGGCTGTCTTCGTTATATTGAAAAAGCGATTCATGCAAGGGCAAGCGCCATTCATGGCATAACTGCCAGGCTTCTTGTACTTGCGAAGCCGTTTTGCTCATGGGCCGGAAATCAAGATCAGCACCAATCAAGCCCCGCCAAATGACATACTCTTGTTGAAGCGTCAAAAGCTGGCCATACTCATCGGCCAATATTCCCGACACGAGCACCTCTTCCCACAGGCGGTGCAGCCAACTGTTCCACGGTAAAATATCCGGTGTAGGCCGTACTGTCTTGCCATCGTTGGCAGTGGCCTGATCAAAGTGATGACGAAGTACATGAGTCAATCGTCGATTCCCGGTCAGGATGCTGATACCTTGGCTCGCCAAAGCAAGCAGTGTATCTTCGTCCACCTTGCACAAATCGAGTCGGAAATCCGTCATAAGGGGTAGCCTGCCCTTTCTTGTAAAAAATCCACCGCCAAGTGCTGACTGTTCATATCATGTTGAAATAGGTAGAATTACGAACCGAAACACCTTTACATAAAAGAGAAGAATACCAGGAGAACGAATGAAAAAAAATTTGATCAGCAGTATATTCCTTACAGCGATTTTATCATGGTCTGTTCAGGCGCTATCTGATGAGCATACAGAAGCAGCCGAATCCTCTGAAACTTCCACAGTTGAAGCGGCTGCTTCAGAATCAACCAACACATTGCCAAGCGGGCAGGGTTGGCGAGTCGTCCGTATCGTGGAGATGGGAAATTCAGGTAAGTTTGTGCATATGGTACTGGTCGACCAATCCAAAGAAATGGATAGATCCGTCTATGGAGCGGCCATGCATCAAATCTGCGGTAAAGCAACCGATTTCTGTCGTATCAGATTCTGGACGCAGGAACGTTTCATACCCGAAAAAGTCTCCCCCTCGGCCGAGCAGCTCAAGATGCAAAAAGCCGAATATCTCTTTAATAACGCCGCCGGCATCCGTCAGCTCACGTGGTCTTGCGCCGTCAATCCTGACAAAAACCAATGTGTGAATTATTAAGAAGCCTATTTGATTGATGGTCGTGTTTTTTCTTCATTGATTGCTACGCTATTCAATGCACGTAAATTTAAAACACAATACGACCCGTTTAGAACGCCAACCCTTCAATCGCTTAAGCCTTAAAGAGAGCAGGCACTGACAGAAAATCTACGCAAATGCAGACGTTTATGGCAGTGCTACATCTGGTCAACATTTACTCAATCGGGCTTATTTACCCGCCCATACTGGAACTATCACTAAGGCTGTCCGAGAATAGCGATCGTAGCGAGGGTGAGATTGGTTGGCTGCAGTAAATCAGTCTATTCTTGGACAGCATCCTAGAACGTGATAGGCGTTCTGAAATTAATCCTGACATCCTGCGCATCATCGGTTGTTCCCACTGCGAGCGACAAATTATAGGTCGTACGGTTGTTATATCTGAACGAATATCCTAGCAACAATTGCCCGATATCTAATTGACTGCCTTTGATTTTGTCCCGTCCCAATGCGGGCCGTTCCAATGTGGAATTAAAAGCATGCCTGTGTGAATAACCGAGGTTAAACGAGGACCGCTCATTAATGGCAAACCCCATGCCGAAAGTAAGACCGACGGCATCGCCTGGATCGACTTTACCAATGTTTTCTTTGGTGGCTGCGTTATAGAAGTAGCTGAGATTAGCAAAGAAGACTGCCGGATCGGTAGGATATAACGCTGTTACGCTCGGTTGCACGCTAAAAAAACCTACCCCGGTCGGTACCTCGGTAGGATATACGGCCCCAGGTACACCTTGGGCTGGCTCGAAATTGACGTCAAATGGACTCTTGCCCGTGGGTATCGTTGCCAGCAGATTACCAACCAGAATTGGCCACCCCCCTCGTCCAGAATTAAGTTGGTAGCGACCGGCGAATTCGATGTCCCCGATACTGTTGCCGGAAGCATTGAAAGATTCATCAATGCCCGCACCGATACTAACCGGCCGTGAACGCTGCTCATCGAAACGAAAACGATAAGGCACCCTGACTTCCACTTCAAAGCGATCGGTTACACCATAGCGCGCACCAACACTTGCCATCAGGTTATGCTGATCAACCTGGCGAATATCGATCAGACCGAGGGCAATAGCCGGCAAGAACGTAAAAGCATCCAAGAATACCCGGTTATTGCTAGAAAAAGCATATTCCAATGTGGGTTCGAGGACGATCTTACCTTTTCGGGTTAACACTCCACCCACTGTCTCGCTCAACCTTGGCATTTCGGGGGGTCTGGGTTCTTCTTTCGACTGAGGAGGGGCCTGTCCGACTGGCCCCGTAGGCACCTGGATCGGCGGTTGTTCCACGGGTTGGTTGTTTGCAACCCGATCAGGTCGCGGTGGTGCTTCTGAAACGGCAGGCTGAGTTGGAGGCTTGCTGGCAGCTTTGGCTTCGTCAGGTTCCCCTGGTGAGAGCGCATCCAAACGCGCTTTTAATTGCTCGATTTCCTTGCCTTGCTCTAAAATTATTTGCCGCTGCTTCTCGAATTCTTTTTGCTGCTCGGTAAAGAGTTTTTTATACTGTTCAAGAACATCCTCTGGTTTTTCAGTTTGAGCATAGCTCCCACTGACAAGAAAAAGGGAAGCGCCTAAAACTAGTGATTGGGTAATCACGCTAGTGCTATATTTCTTCCCCTCTTTGCATCTTTTCATTCCAGGTTGTTTTCTCCACAAATAATTAACGCACACCCGGCACAATAAAATCGGTAAACACTCGACTGGTGTCATTAGTCAAATCGAGTGCCTTCAAATTACTGATAGTCACATTGAGCTCTGTAATCGCGCTGATTAACTGATTATCAAGGTTGTTCTGAATGACGGAGCTCAATGCCGAAGCCCCTAAGTCAACCCCCATATTCTGCAATACCAACCCATCGTCAGGAAACTTGAAGGAAGACGAGAACGTTTCTACGCCATTCAGATAAATCGATTTTACCAGACTTAAATCGACATGTACGCCATTCGGAAGAATGAACCCTCCCCTCAACTGTTCCAGTTCTTCATCGGTAGCGCGCGGCCACGTCGCAAAATGACTCAAAATAGCCTCTTCTGACATATCTTTCGCCATAATTGAGTTGGCAGCGCTCAATAGCGCAAGAAAAAATATGCTGCTGATAGATTTTTGATAAAAAGCAGTCGTTTTCATTTTCTCACCTCGTAGCCGCTCAGAAATCCCAAGGTCCCGGGCGATGCAATACATTAAAGTCACTCAAACTGGCACGATCAACCGCTTCCCCTAAAGGCGCCATCCGGCTTACCCATTCTCGTTCATTATTCAGCCGGTTCGTGCCGAGATCTCGCTGGTCGTGAATCATAAACAAGATCCGGTTGTCCCACATCTTCTCAAAATGCTCTCTTCCCACGATCTTAACCCCCACGGCAGGATCCCCCACCAATACCCGCTCTTCAGTGACGCCTTTAATGATGACGAAATGCAGGTAACCGTTATCGTTGATAATGGTAATTGCGGGACTACCAGAAATAAGCAATTGATCGAGATTTATCTTAAACCCATCTGACCGATATCCCCTGCGCTCCAGGTACATCTTCATATCCAGCATAGAGAAACCTTCTTTCTGAATTTTGGGTTGATTCCCGTGCTGGAACATATCGATGAAGACCGCTTGTTCCGTCACTTGATCGTCGTAGTGAAAAGTGAGGAGGCTGGCTAGTGCTGCCGATCCACAACTGAAATCGAACTGTTGCCGGTATACAGTGCTAAAGCGCCGTTCGGCATAGCTTTTGCCGACAACATAATAGTTCCCTCCCCCTGCGATCCCATTTAGATCGATGGCACCAGCCTCCTCGAACCCTACCCCCGGTATCAGTATTAAAAAAGCACAGGTGATTCTCTTCATATTCCTGTCAAATACCTTCATGATTACCCACTGCGTGAACGCGATGATGAAGATCAGCAAGGTTGCTCAGCGATTAGTTTTCATTTGGAGCACCTTTCCCTGCTACTACGACAGTTTTACCGTCATGTTTTACCACTTATTTAAATCACTAATGTGCCATTCCTCATGGCATTAGCGAAAAAGTAACCAAAAAATTACTGCACATTGAATACCTCAAGGAATAACCGTCACATTTACGATAGTCGAATCCTGGATAATGACGTTGTTACCAGAATTCTGGATCACCGAAAACATACCCATGGCCCCAGCGAATGATCCATTGTCGATAATGTTTACACCTGTTACATTGTTGGTCGCTGTATTACCCGATAGCACTGCGTTCACATCCATATTATTGAACACGTTCATATCGATCCCTTCACGACCGCGCGCATTATCGAGCTCCTCCAATGTTGCTATTTCAGTCAGATAAGAAATAGGAACAGATTCGACAGAATCAGCCCAAACCGCCTGGGTTGACAGCAAGCTAATGATCACAAAACAGCAACTTCTTATCATCATCTTCATACCACCCTCTCTGATTCTCTATTCTTCAGCGCCTTGAAAAGGTCTCCCAAATCAAGTAACGATAGAAGCCAGTACAGAGCTATCCTGCATTGAGTTACCACTCACAATGACCAGAGTAGCAAGCTACTCCGGTCATCCCGCTCATAGCTATGGCTAGCTTACATTCAAGCCTATTGTTGAGGGCTGACGTTTACATTGCCTTGGAATGAGACTTGCTGTTGAATCAGTGCATTAGAGCCAAAATTCTGGGCAGCTTGATTCAAGCCTGCAGCACCATTATAAGAACCCGAAATTTCATTGTAGGCTGTAACCGTGGCTGCCGCGTTCGAGGTATCAGGCAATGCATCTGCGCCTACGCCGGTGACAGTACCTGCTAGGGTAGAATTGTTTACAGAGTAAGTGCTGGTTGCATCTCCACCATTGGACGCTGCGCTGCCATTCGAAGCGGATGTTTGGCTATTGTCGCTGTTGTTGGTGTTATCCACCGTTGCCGTACTGCTGTTGTTGGCAGCTGCAGAGCCGGCAGCACCCGCATTGGCAAAGCTATTGTCACTGTTGTCGCTGTTATCTGAACGGTCAGAATAAGCAGTACTTCCATTGTTAGCAGCCGCATCAGTCGCAGTTGCGGCACTGTTATCGCTATTGTCTACGGTGGAAGTACTGTTGTTGTTGGCAGCGGCCGCACCTTGCGCAGAAGCATCTGCGTAGCTGTTGTCGCTGTTGTCGCTGTTATCCGAGGTGGCGGTACTGTTATTGTTAGCAGCCGCAGAGCCATTGGCATTGGCCGCAGCTGCGCTATGGTCGCTGTTATCGCTGTTATTGCTGTTGTCGCTGTTATCGCTGTTGTCACTGTTATTACTGTGGTCGCTATTGTTAGAACGATCGGATGTCGCCAAACTAAAATTATTGGCAGCCGCATCAGCCGCGTTAGCAGCACTGTTATCGCTGTTATCGCTGTTATTGCTGTTATTGCTATTGTCACTGTTGTTTGAGTGATCAGATGTCGCTAAGCTGAAGTTATTAGCAGCAGCGTCAGTCGAATTGGCAGCGCTGTTATCGCTGTTGTCGCCGTTATAGCTATTATCATTGATAGAATTGTTGGTATTGTCTTCTGCCGTCGAATATTCATTCGCAGCAATACCTGAACTGCTTTGATTGCTATCAGCCGTTGCCGTCTGGTTAGTGACCGTGTCAGCGGTATTGGTTGGGTTCGCCATTGCATTGCCCGTCATGCCAAACGCAAGCACGATGCTCGCCACCAAGATTTTTTTACTAAACTGTTCCATTTGAGTATCTCCTATGAGATCGGATTGATTGAACATGTAAAATTCATTAGCAACAAAACGGATCAGCTTTTTTCCCTTAGATAAAAAGATATAAAAAGATACACGCAGATTCCGTATTGCTGTCTGGGAATGCTAAGCGATAAAGAACAGGGGGGCAATAATGCATTTGCATACAACGCTCTTACACGGTGTCTTGCTCCCACCTACTATTCAGCGATAAGTGGAGTAGCGAAGCCCCGGGCAGAACGATCGGGCTCATTTCTACCAGCCGTTAAACACCTATCATCTACATTGAATGGCGAGACTACTGTCCAAAAACAGTCGGTTTTTAGCCCAGAAATCAATAGAGCATGAAACAGCTATAAATTTGGATAACCAACTTAGAGTTAGGCGCTATCCGAATCCAGAATTGATGAAACAGGAAGCGTTGATTTAAGAGAAACGATAAGGAAAATAGAGACTACGTTATTTAGGTATTTTTCATTTTCATTTACTTACCGGGAGTGAGAGGAGACGAAAAAAATCCGCAACCTCCCCCCTATTATTTCATCCTTCATGATCAATACAATTGAACCTGCCTAATTATGACGTTAGCAAAATTAATTCTCATGGCATGGCATTTCTCGATTCTACTGATCATTGATTACCTACATCATGGTCCCGTTGATTTTAAAGATACGCTCTTTAACTTACCTTCTTTGCTCTCGGTTTACGCCGGATCAATCCTTTTTCCTCCGCTGTTCGCAATGCCTCATATCTGCAATGTACATTCATAAAGGCAAGGATTCGCTGGAACTCAGTTCTAATCGTTGCAGGTGAAAGTCCCAAGTATGTTGCAAGAATTTTAGTATTGGTCGTTTTCTTTTCAAGACAAGCTTCTAACAAAGTATAGAGCGCTGGCGTTAGTCTTTTTTCTTGATTGTGATCTTTATCATTTATATTCACACTCATAAAACTATCCTTTCTCAACAATAAATCTAAATAAACACTTCTCAAAAGCCCAATTTACCCGCTTTTCATTCAAGGTTTACTAATTTGATTGATGAATCTGAAACAGCAGTAGCCTGTCACACTTTGATATCACTCATATCGAATATACCCAAGGCGCACTGCACTACCTGGTGACTAAAACTTCCTCATACTAAAAAAAGCAAAAAATGTGCCAGAAATAGGATAGAAGTTGTAGGTAGCTGATAAAAATGAATTTATAATTGAGCTACAAAGCCTAATTACAAGCTTATATAGTAATCTGTAAAAAATTCCGACAGATTTTTATTATTCAAAAGTTAATCAGGCTGGCGGTTGCTTTTCCTCGCAAACAAGGAAACATGCGTTTCAATTTTTACAGAAATTAGTTTGGGTCATGCTGAAGCCCAAAGAAAAACCTTTTTGCAACTCTCGTAGAAAATCGGGAAAGTTTTTATGAGCAGTATTTAGATGTGATCTTGCTGAATTTCTTCACGCACGGCAGCTGCATGCATCGCCACACGCCTTATAGCGAGCTCATCAGACTATAAAAGAGCGCCACGAAAGAAATCAAATAAGATTTGCTTGGGAGCAAAAAAGTAGAATATGAAGTTATAGCAAGCTGATGAACGATACGCGTAGTTTTTTACTTTTTATTACATGCTTGCTCGTCGTCAATTTGAGGTAGGCCCGAGCAAAACCAACAGCCAATTAATAGCCGTTTAGATCAAACTCACGCGCCCATCAATAACCGGAGCTCACTATAAGTAAGCTCCGGTATCACGGCTGTTACCTTATCGCAACTTATTGATTGACGTTTACGTTGCCTTGGAATGAAACTTGCTGCTGAATCAAAGAACTCGAACCAAAGTTCTGTGCAGCTTGATTCAAGCCTGCAGCGCCATTGAACGAATCACTGACATTATTATAGGCGGTAATCGCCCCGGCTTCATTTGTTGTGGTTGGAATTTCACTCACTCCCGCTCCCGTTACAGCACCTTCAAGCGCCGAGTTGTTGACAGAGTAGGTACTGGTAGCATTACCACCATTGGAAGCGGCTCCACCATTGTCTGCCCAGGTCGAGCTGTTATCGCTGTTGTTGGTGTTGTCTACCGTTGCGGTACTGCCATTGTTAGCCGCAGCGGCTCCAGCGGCACTCGCGCTCGCACTGCTGTTGTCGCTGTTGTCGCTGTTGTCTGAACGATCGGACCAGGCGGTGCTGCCGTTATTAGCAGCGGCGTCAGTTGCAGTTGCAGCACTGTTGTCGCTGTTATCTACAGTTGAAGTACTGCCATTGTTGGCAGCAGCCGAGCCTTCAGCAGAAGCGTAGGCAGCACTGTTGTCGCTGTTGTCGCTGTTGTCGGAAGTAGCTGTACTGCCATTATTTGCAGCAGCCGATCCATCTGAATTTGCGTGGGCTGCGCTGTTGTCGCTGTTGTTGCTGTTATCGCTGTTGTTGCTGTTATCGCTGTTGTTGCTGTTATCGCTATTATTGCTGTTGTCGGAACGATCAGACCAAGCAGTACTTCCGTTGTTGGCAGCAGCGTCAGTCGAATTAGCGGCACTGTTATCGCTGTTGTTGCTGTTGTCGCTGTTGTCGCTGTTGTCGCTGTTATCAGAGCGATCGGACCAAGCGGTGCTTGAATTATTGGCAGCAGCGTCAGTCGAATTAGCGGCACTGTTATCGCTGTTATTACTGTTGTCGCTGTTGTCATTGGCTGAGTTATCGGTATTGTCGGTCGCTGTTGAGAACTCATTCGCAGCGATACCTGAACCGCTTTGATCGCTTGTAGCCGTTGCCGTTTGGTCATTGACGACTTCTACCGCTGTGTTGGTCGGATTCGCCATGGCATTTCCCGCCATGCCAAAAGCAAGCACGATGCTCGCCACCAGGATTTTTTTACTAAACTGTTCCATTTGAGTATCTCCTATGAGATCGGATTGATTGAACATGTAAAATCAGCAACAAAACAGATCCCTGCTCACGATTCGGAAAAAATTTGAATCAAACCTGATCCTGCTTTGCTGTGATGCCATGCTAAGGGATATAGAACAGTCTATCAATAATGCATTTGCATACAATGCACCCTTACAGCACATCAGTTACCGCAATACCTAACTCTAGGCACCGACACTAAGAGTAAGTAACAAGCAGCTCATGAAGCCATTTCAATCACAATCTCAGTGGCTGGATTCGTGCGGTTAAATATGTAGAGCACGCTTGTCGACAGCCAGCGCTGCTTCATGCAGTACTTCCGATAGCGATGGATGCGCATGGATAATTCGTGCAAGATCCTCGCTGCTGGCAGCAAATTCCATCGCGACAACCGCTTCTGCGATCATTTCGGAGACATAGGGCCCCATCATATGCACACCTAAAATACGGTCGGATTCGGCGTCGGCGAGCACTTTGACGAAGCCGCTCGTTTCCCCCAGCGCACGTGCACGTCCATTCGCCATGAACGAAAATTGTCCCGCCCGATAAGTGATCCCTTCCTCCTTGAGTTGTTGTTCGGTTTTGCCTACCCAGGCAATTTCGGGGGAGGTATAGATCACCCAAGGTACGCAATTCAAATCAACCTCAGTTGGTCTACCACTTTCCTGTTTGCGAGACGCGATCGTTTCCGCAACCGCCACGCCTTCTTCCGAGGCCTTATGCGCCAGCATGGGGCCTCTCACCACGTCACCCACTGCATAGATTTTGGGCAAATTGGTACGGCAATGTGCATCGACTTCGATATAACCGCGTTCATCCACCTTCAAACCGATTTCATCCGCACCCAGGCCGGCAATATTGGGAATCCTGCCGATTGCCACGATGAGTTTGTCCACTTCAAGTTTTTGTGCTTCCTGCTTAGCATCAGCGTAATCGATCGTTATTTGTTGTTGTTTGCGCTCAATCGATTTGATTTCGACCCCGGTTTGAATGATCAAACCCAGTTCACGCGTAAATATTTTTTGCGCTTCCTTCGCGATTTGCTCGTCTGCCGCCATCAGAAAACTGGGTTGTGCTTCCAATATCGTCACCTCAGAACCCAGTCGGCGCCAGACGCTGCCCATTTCCAGGCCGATCACCCCTGCACCGATCACACCAAGGCGCTTAGGCACCTCTGTCAGTGCCAAGGCACCTGCATTATCCAGCACACACTCATTATCGATTTCGATCATCGGAAGTGGCCGGGGAATCGATCCCGTTGCGATGACAATGTATTCGGCTTGAATTTCTTCTGTTTCTTCACCATTCTTGACTTGTATTTTCCAAGGGTCATTTTCGCTCTCTCGCTTGAGTAATGTACCCCGGCCATGCAGGGAAGCCACCTTGTTTTTCTTGAACAGCATGGCAATCCCACCGGTAAATGCCTTAACGATTTTGTTTTTACGCGCGATCATCACAGGCACATCGACCGACAGGCCTTCCAGCTTGATGCCGTGATCGGTGAATTTCTTTGCTGCACGTTCAAAATTTTCAGAAGATTCAAGCAACGCTTTGGAAGGGATACACCCCACATTGAGACAGGTGCCCCCCAAGCTTGCAACACCCTGATCGTTTTTCCATTCATCGATACACACTGTGTTTAATCCCAGCTGCGCGCAGCGGATAGCAGCCACATAGCCGCCGGGGCCCGCACCAATGACGGCCACATCGAAAGATTTAGTCATACATCACCCTATAAATTAATGGTTACAAACGTACGATCGCTTATTATTGGAAGAAGATTTATCATGTCATACTCCCAATCATTCTATTCGCTCTCAATAGCTATATTCTCAAGCACTTAAGACTCATTCAATCAAAATAAAAGCGCTTGGTTGCTGATGCCTATTTCACTGATTTCCCTGACCGCACGAACATACGTACCTTCTGCGCGCAATTGAATCATCGATTTCGCATATCGCCTACCACGCATATGCGCTAATCGTGCGAGGCTCACAGCCGGAATTTCCCATTGCAAGGTTTCGAGCAATTGATCTGCCGCTTGCGCATCGTTGCATACCAGTATCATGTCGCAGCCCGCGCGCAATGCTGCCTGCGCACGGTCACGGATATCACCGTAACCCGCTGCGCCTTGCATACTCAAGTCATCACTGAAGATACACCCTTCAAACCTCAATTCGCCACGCAAAATGGTGTTAAGCCAGAAGTGAGAAAAGCCTGCCGGATGTTTATCCACCCTTGGATAAATAACATGGGCTGCCATCATGCCGGTCAAACCAAAGTCGATCATTTGCCGGAAGGGAACCAAATCGCTCATTTCGATATCGGCATAGGCGCGTTCATCGATGGCAATCTCGTGATGAGTATCGGCTCGAATATAGCCATGACCGGGGAAATGTTTGCCCACTGCAGCCATACCGCCCGATTTCAACCCTAACATGAGGCTGTGCGCAAGTTCTGCAACGGCCTGCGGTTTGCGGTGAAATGAACGGTCACCGATGACAGAGCTTTGCCCGTGATCGACATCGAGTACTGGCGTAAAGCTCAAATCGACACCGCACGCAGATAACTCTGCCGCCAATACGAAGCCCGTTTGCTGCGCCAAACGACGTGCTCTGTGAGGTTGCGCATCCCAGAGTTTTCCTAACGACCGCATTGCCGGCAGGGAAGTAAAATCATGGCGGAAGCGCTGCACACGTCCTCCTTCATGATCTACCGCAATCAATAAAGGCGGCGTCCTGAGTGCGTGAATTTCAGCCGTCAGTGCAGCCAGTTGCTCACAGGACTCATAATTGCGGGTAAACAAGATGACGCCTCCAGTCAGAGGATGGCGCAATCTTACTTTGTCCTCGTCTGATAGACAGGTACTCGCGATATCGAGCATCACGGGTCCCAATGTCATCACGCCTTCTCCAGGATGACAAAAGCGCTGGCCAAATTGATTTCATCGCTCAGAGAGAGGTGATGACCGATAATTCCCTCACTCTGAAGCAACTTGGCCAATTCAGGGTGAAACTGAAAATAGGGTTGACCGAGCGGCGTATGGTCGACGGCAATATTGTTTAGCGTAACCGGAAAACGTAAACCTGTCCCCATCGCTTTGGAGAGTGCTTCTTTGGCCGCAAATCGCTTAGCCAAAAACATGGCGGGTCGGTTATTCTTAATATAATCGGGCCACTCCTGCTCTGCCAACAATCGCCGTGCAAAACGCTCACCATACTTTTCGAGTGAATGCGCGATTCGGGATGACTCGACGATATCCGTTCCGATCCCATAGATCATAGGCTTGCTTCCTGTATCAGCGCTTTCATCTCGCTTACCGCCTGGGCAAAACCGACGAATAAAGCATGCGATACGATCGCATGACCGATATTCAGTTCGGAAAGCCCCGGTATAGCCGCGATGGGGCGAGTATTTTGATAATGCAATCCGTGCCCGGCATTGACGCTCAATCCCTGGCCTATGCCATACGCAACGGCCGCACAGATTTTTTCCAGTTCACTTTGCTGCGTATCGTCATCCTTGGCATCCGCGTAATGGCCCGTATGTATCTCGATCACGGGTGCACCCGCCCTGACTGCAGCATCGATCTGCTCGCGCTCGGCATTAATAAATAGCGAAACACGGATACCGGCCTCCGCCAGCTTGCTACAGGCTGTTTTCACTTGTTCGAAATACCGAACGACGTCCAAGCCACCCTCAGTCGTCAATTCTTCGCGTCTTTCCGGCACCAGGCATACGTCATGCGGCTTGATACGACACGCAAAGGCAATCATTTCAGGCGTTACGGCACTTTCCAAATTCATGCGAGTTCGAAGTCGCTCGCGTAAAATTTCGACATCCCGATCCTGGATATGCCGACGATCTTCACGCAAGTGAAGCGTGATGGCGTCCGCTCCGGCAGACTCCGCAATCAGCGCAGCCTCGACTGGGCTCGGATATACTGTTCCTCGCGCCTGCCGCAGTGTGGCAACATGGTCTATATTAACCCCTAGGGCAATCATAATGGCCGCATCCCTTTATGCATTAATCAAAAAATCGAGAATTGGCTGCTCAAGCCAATATAAGAATCTCACGAACTCACTCATAACCCAGATTCTTCAATGTATTAACATCATCCGCCCAGCCGCTTTTTACCTTAACCCAAACTTCGAGATACACTTTACTGCCGAACAATTTTTCCATATCTTTCCGCGCCTGAGTAGCCACTAACTTGAGTTTTTCGCCCTGCTTACCGATCACAATGGCCTTTTGATTGGCCTTTTCGACTAAAATACACGCAAAGATTTTGCGTAAATGGCCTTCTATTGTGAACTGATCGATTACCACGCTGGTTGAATAAGGAATTTCATCCCCCATTAAGCGAAATAATTTTTCACGTATCATCTCTGCCGCCAGAAAACGCTCGCTTCGGTCACTGATTTCATCTTCGTCAAATAGCGGAGGACTCTCTGGCAGATAAGGCCGGACCATCTCAAGCAACGCTGGCAATTGCGACCCTGTTGCCGCGCTAATAGGAATGATGCCCGCAAAGCCAAACTTCCTTGCCATATTTTCCATAAAAGGAAGGAGTTGATGCTTTTTCTCCAAACGATCTACCTTATTAATGACGAGAATCACAGGTATGTTGGTGGGTAATAGTTTAAGGACCTGTTCATCACGTTCGTCAAAACGCCTCGCCTCAATGACAAATAATATGGCATCGACATCACGCACGCTTTGCGTAACCACGCGGTTCATGATCTGATTGAGTTGATTTCGGTACCGCATCTGAAATCCCGGCGTATCCACAAAAATGAACTGAGATTGTGTGTCGGTCAAAATTCCATGAATGCGATGCCGGGTTGTTTGTGCTTTTTTTGAGGTTATACTGATTTTTTGTTGAATCAGGTGATTAAGCAGCGTCGACTTACCAACGTTGGGCCGCCCCACAATGGCTATATAGCCTGTTCTGAAATGCTTAGCATCCATAGAATTTTTTATTTCCGCATTCATTCAACGCATTCCCTGAGCGAAGGCAAGAGTAGGTAGAAAAACAATGAAGGGGTACAAGACGAGGATAACACTGGCAAGAAATAGGGCGTCATCACACCTAGGATAATTCTGAGCCTGTTTCTCACGAAACATCCCTCTCTCGCAGTGATATCTCTTATAGCCTACTGAAAGAAGATTAGCCCATTAGCGATGTGTGATTAAATCATAGGCTTGCTTGGCAGCATCTTGCTCTGCTCTGCGTCGGCTTGTTCCTTCACCGATGGTACGGATATTAATTTTTTGAATTGCACACTCCACCCGAAATTTCTGTCGATGTGCTTCTCCGCTGGTAGTCACGATCGTATACTCAGGCAGCGCTATTCTGCGGCCCTGCAGATATTCCTGCAACATCGTCTTGGGATCTTTTCCCCAAGTCTCGAGATCCAGCTTATCCAATAATGGCCGATAAAGATTGCCTACAAAATTCTCAACCTCACGAAATCCACCGTCCAAATATATCGCACCAATCACTGCTTCCAATGCATTGGCGAGAATAGACGGACGACGATGTCCGCCACTCCGGCGTTCGCCCTCACCCAATCTGATTAAATCGCCCAAACCAAGCGCCAAGGCTAAATCGAATAGCGCCCGTTGATTGACGAGGTTTGCACGCAGCCTGGATAAATTCCCTTCGGGCAATTGTGGAAACGTTTTGAATAGTAAAACCGATACGGCAAAATTCAACGCACTATCGCCGAGGAATTCGAGACGCTCATTATTGGGAGAACCAAAACTCCGGTGTGTCAGCGCTTCCTGCAGATGTTCTGGTTGTTTAAAAACATAGCCAATCTTGTTAAAAAGATCTTTGGTGTCTTTTATAGGCGAGCTTAATATGTGGCGCGTATCTAGGCTAGGCGTACTCATTGATTGCTTGTCGCGTTAAAATCGATATATAAAGAAACATTGGCAAATAAAGGTGTTTTCACTGCATAGCTGACGCTGAGCACTATTTTGCTGCCTTCTTTGCGAATTTCGATATCCCGGCCATTTATAGCTTTTATATTATCGATTGTTGCACGCTTATTGAAAGATTCGCGTATCTCCGCCGGCCGGATATTTTGCGCATTCGCTTCATTGGCGATTACAACCAATGCACGCTTGATTGACGAATATTCCACAAATGAGGGGACCAATTTCATTCCTAGAATGACGATCACTACAACCAATGCTGACCAAATGAGCATTCCAGAAAGACCGACGCCCCGCTGTTTATTTCTTATCAAATGGGTTTGCATATTTTTCCACCCCCAACTCAATTTCAAGCTGTTTATTCTATAGACATGCCAATCCGGCTTAAATCGCTAAAATTCCACCAAATCATAAAAGCCTTCCCCACGATATTTTCTTCTGGAACAAAGCCCCAATAACGGCTATCGCTGCTACCATCACGATTATCCCCCAGAGTAAAGTAATTGCCTTCCGGTACCTTACAGGTAAATCCAACTCTGTTAAAAGTACAATTTTCACTGTAGGGAAAATGATGAATGCCCGCCAACTGCATATCGGGCGTATCGAGGTTGATGAGAATGTCGTAGCTATTTTCTCCAATGGACTCCTTGAAACGCTGGGTATAGATATAAGCCAATCCTGATTCGATATATTTATAGTCACCCTCGAACTCCATTTTGACCGGCTCACCATTGATACTCAGCCGTTTATTACGGTAGGAAACGATGTCACCAGGTAAACCAATCACCCTTTTAATGTAATCTATTGAAGGATCTTGAGGGTAACGAAATACCATTACCTCACCGCGTTGGGGTTGGTTCACTTCAATGATCTTATGGTTGATCACAGGCAGCCTGATGCCATAGGTATATTTATTTACCAGTATGAAATCACCTACGAGTAATGTCGGGATCATCGAACCGGACGGTATCTTGAATGGCTCCATAAGGAAAGAGCGAAGAATAAAAACGATCAGGATGATAGGAAAAAAACTCTTGGGGTACTCTACCCACCAAGGCTCGTCCGCATCCTGTGCTCGTCTACGCTTTAAAAAAAATATATCGAGCAACCAAATACTTCCGGTTACTATCAACAAGATGAGTAATATTAAAGGAAAATTCATCTTATTTTCCTTAAGTGATCCATTACATTTTTAATAGAGTGGATAAAGCAACTATTCATAGCATTCATTGAGTGAATTTATCTTTTTGTTATCCGTCATTTACCAACTTGTAGAATAGCCAAAAATGCTGCTTGAGGAATTTCCACATTACCCACACGCTTCATGCGTTTCTTACCTGCTTTCTGTTTCTCAAGTAATTTGCGCTTGCGCGTAATGTCACCACCATAGCACTTAGCTAATACATTTTTTCGCAGCGCCTTGACGTTTTCCCTTGCTACAACATGTGCTCCAATGGCTGCCTGTACAGCGATATCAAACATTTGACGTGGAATGAGCTCTCGCATTTTTTGCGCCAGCTCACGCCCTCTTTGCTGACTGCTGGCACGATGAACGATCAATGACAGTGCATCTACTTTTTCGTTGTTGATCAATATATCCAGCTTCACCAAGTCAGAAGCGCGAAATTCCTTAAATTCATAGTCAAGCGAAGCATAGCCCCGGCTTACGGATTTTAGCTTATCAAAAAAATCCATCACGACTTCATTCAAAGGCATTTCATAGACCAGCATGACTTGCCTGCCCATATATTGCATATTTCTCTGTATGCCGCGTTTTCCTGTGCACAGAGACATCACTACCCCCACGTATTCTTCCGGCACTAAAATCGTTGTGGTAATAATCGGTTCGCGAATCTCTGCAATCTTTGAGAGATCAGGCATTTTGGACGGGTTCTCGATTTCGGTGATTGTACCATCACGAAGCACAACCTGATAAACCACCGTTGGCGCAGTAGTGATAAGATCCATATCATACTCGCGCTCCAATCTTTCCTGGACAATATCCAAATGGAGTAAACCCAGAAAACCGCAGCGAAAACCAAACCCAAGCGCTTGCGAGGTCTCAGGCTCGAATTGCAGCGACGAATCATTGAGCTGCAATTTCTCCAACGCGGCACGCAGTGCGTCATATTGATTGGATTCTACTGGATACAATCCGGCAAACACCTGAGGTTTGATCTCTTTGAAACCAGCCAAAGGTGCGGTCGCAGGGTTATCTGCTAAAGTAACCGTGTCGCCGACTTTTGCCGACTTCAACTCCTTAATACCGGAAATGACATAACCGACCTCACCCGCAGCCAATGAATCGCGGCTCTCTGCCTTAGGTAGGAAGGCGCCGACTTGCTCACATAGATAAGCCGTCCGATTGGCCATTAGCATGATTTTATTACCAGGCTTCAAAACCCCGTCGACCACTCGCACCAAAATGACAACCCCGACATAATTATCAAACCACGAGTCTATGATCAGCGCTTTCAAAGGGGCATCAGGGTCTCCCTTAGGGGTAGGAATACGCTTGACGACCGCCTCGAGCATCGCCTGAATACCTTCTCCCGTTTTGGCGCTGACGCGCAAGGCATCTTTTGCATCGATGCCAATGATATCTTCAATTTCAGCAACGACACGTTCAGGATCCGCAGCCGGCAAATCAATCTTATTCAATACCGGTATCACTTCAACTCCCTGCTCGATCGCGGTATAACAATTCGCTACCGTCTGCGCTTCGACGCCCTGGGAAGCATCCACTACGAGCAAAGCGCCTTCACATGCAGCCAAGGATCGTGATACTTCATAGGAGAAATCAACATGACCGGGTGTATCTATTAAATTCAATAAATAAACCTGGCCATCAAGGGATGGGTACTTCAATGCAACGGTTTGTGCTTTGATTGTTATGCCGCGTTCACGCTCCAATTCCATGGAATCGAGCACTTGCTCTTCCATTTCCCGATCAGACAACCCCCCACAAAACTGGATAATGCGATCGGCTAAAGTAGATTTACCATGATCAATGTGGGCGATAATAGAAAAATTACGAATGTGCTGCATTCGATTGGATGCTTTATATATGAAGTAGTGTTTGCAGGAATGTTATGGATAATCACTTTCAAACAAAAAGTGTCGGTTACCGCTAACCGACAGCATTCTATCGAATTTTAGCAAAATAAGCATCTAGCGCAGCAACATCGAGATGATAATGACAAATTTCCTCATGCGCTGGGGCCGCCGATACCAACACAGGCACCCGGTCGTTGAATAAACGGACCAAATCGGGATCATTGTCTATATCGATCATTTGAAATTCAAAATGGATTTGTTTCTGTAGCGCTTGCAGCGATGCGATCATCTCCTGGCACAGGTGACACTCCTCACGCCCATATACGATTAGTCTGTTCACTCCCATTGAATTAAGCATCGGGTTTTTTAGCGCTCAAGTTTCATCGTGATAAAAGTGGTCATATCCCCTCTTTTTATCAATAGCGCGATATTTCTTCCTTTTTCGACTTTTTCGAGTAATTGATTAAATTGCCTGATTGTTTTGATGTCTTGATTGTTGAATCCGAGAATGATGTCACCTTGCCGTATACCCGCCCGGGCGGCAACACCAGCATGCTGCACTTCTTCGACTAACAATCCCCCCTCAATTCCAAGTTGTTTTTTCTGCCCGTCAGCAAGCTCACTGAGGGCAAGACCAAGACGATTTGACGTATCAGGTATTTTTTTACCCTGTTTTCTGCTGCGCTCGCCTTCTTCGGAAGGCATTTCTCCAATAATTACGGCTATGTTCTTTGTTGTTCCATTACGCCAGACTTGCACGGGTACTTTAGTGTTCGGCTTGGTATTGCCCACGATACGCGGTAAATCACTTGAAACTTCAATAGCTTTGTCGCCGAACTTCAAAATGACATCCCGAATTTCAATACCAGCTTTATCAGCGGGACCATCTTTTTCCACCGAAACAACCAATGCACCCTGGGCTTTCGATAGACCAAAAGATTCAGCAAGCTCTTCGGTCATTTCTTGAATCATGACACCAATTTTACCGCGCGAGACTTTACCATGCGCCTTGAGTTGGTTCGCTATGTCCGTTGCCACATTGATCGGGATCGCAAAGGATAGTCCCATAAATCCCCCCGTCCGGCTATAGATCTGTGAGTTAATGCCGACCACTTCTCCTCTCATGTTGAATAAGGGACCACCAGAGTTACCGGGATTGATGGCGACATCCGTCTGAATAAAAGGCACATAATTTTCCTGAGCAAGAGAACGCCCTTTTGCGCTTACTATGCCTGCGGTCACGCTGTTTTCAAAACCAAAAGGAGAACCGATTGCAACCACCCATTCCCCCACTTTGAGCCTATCTGGATCACCTTGCGTCACAACAGGCAAATTCTTTGCGTCAATTTTGATGAGCGCCACATCCGTCTTACGGTCTGTTCCTATCACTTCCGCACTAAACTCTCTTTTATCATTTAGCTTTACAGTGATCTCATTAGCAGATTCAACCACATGCGCATTCGTCAAAATATAGCCGTCTTTGCTAATAATAAATCCTGAGCCAAGCGACTTGGATTCATATTTTCTTGGGCCTGAAAAGGGCTGCATATATCTGCGAAAAAATTCGAAAAAAGGGGAATCTTCCGGAAGATTAGGAATTTCTGGGAAAATCTGACCTCCTGCAATTTGCTGAGTCTGGACTGTACTGATATTGACAACAGCTTCTCCGTACTCCTCAACTAACCCCGTAAAATCGGGTAATTCTTTTGCATGCGTGATGTTGAGTGAAGAAATGAACAATAAGCACAGTAAAACGAATTTTTGCATGTCGCTTCTCTTGATAACGAAAGGAATGATTGAAAAGATCTTTACTTGATTTAGCTAAGTTGCAATATCAATGAACTCCTGCCTAAACAATGAACCTCGACACCAAGGTGAGTAATCCACTATTTGTCATGCACGCTCTCTACCGATCAATCCGTCATTCATGTTGATCTTCGACTTGATAAACACCTGTTACCGGTGTATGCATGATGGTATGAGATGAAAACCCTCTATGGATCAATGGATAATCGCCAGAATGTTGAGGGATGAGTGGAAGAGTAAAAGCCGGAGTTGGTTGAAAAGTTAACGGATGATCGACTTGAATGACTGCTTTGTTATTTACTTTTTCTGCGACGAGCACTTCTCGTTTCATCTCGGATGCTTGCATTACCAGCCATCCACTCGCCAAAATAACGAAGGAAGCCGCTGCAGAAAGTGTAACAATCTTTCGTTTATAAAGCTTAAACATGCTTGGCATAAACAAGATAGGTTCTTCCGCCAATCGCTCACTCACCCGCCTCGCCACATCGACCTGCATTGACACTGCCGGTTGTCGCAGCATATCGCTGATTACGTGGTAAGTTTCCCATTCACGTAACAAATCTTCCTGTTTTTTTAATGCCAAAATAATTTCTTCAGCATTGACTGTATCTAGCTCACCATCCATCAATTCAGATATTTTATTTTTCATATTGCTACCCCTTCATTACCACCTCTTATCTTTACCTGTACCCAATAAAGGCCGTAATTTCTCAGCTATGGCCTCGCGTGCGCGAAAAATACGTGAACGAACTGTACCGATAGGACAATTCATAATGTTCGCAATCTCCTCATAACTTAAACCTTCAATTTCTCTTAAAACAATTGCTGTTCTTAGTTCTTCAGGCAGTGTATCTAATGATTGATTAACGGTTTGAGCAATTTGTTTGCTCATCAGTTCACTCTCAGGTGTACTTACCTCTCGTAATTTACTCGCTTCCTCAAAATTTTCCGCATCTTCGTTATCAAAATCATTTACTGTCGTAGGGACCTTTCTCCCTTGGGATACAAGAAAATTTTTAGCGGTATTAATACCAATCCGATACAGCCAAGTATAAAAGGCGCTATCACCACGAAACGATGGTAACGCACGATAAGCTTTGATAAACGTCTCTTGAGCGATATCTTCGACTTCAGCGGCATCACGAATAAATTGTGATAATAAGCGTGCTAGCTTTCTTTGATACTTAATGACTAGCAAATCAAAAGCATGTTTATCGCCCTGCTGTACACGCTCCACTAATTGTTGATCGATTTCACGATCACCCATGCCACTTCCCCGAATTAAAATGAATAGATTGCTTTATGCACACTACGTATCACTCAAATTCCAGAATGAGTGATAGGCAAACCAAAGTATACCTCGTTCGGGGAACCACCGTGAACTATCCTGAATCTGTCTAAAGACAATCAACCTTCTTGATAAGTTCACTACATTCGTACTATCCGTTTCCACGAAAAACTTGGCGTTTGAGTTATGATTGAAAGATCGTTTCATTCTCTGCTTGTAAAATAAATCAAAATATCAATTATTCAATGCCACAACATCATTTCGACACACTGATTATCGGTAGCGGTTTAGCCGGATTAACACTCGCACTCAATCTTGCTCAACATCAGAAGGTAGCAATCGTTACAAAAAAAACAATACACGATAGCTCTACCAGCTGGGCACAAGGTGGTATAGCCGCAGTTCTGTCAATGGAAGACTCCTCCGATGCCCATATTCATGACACCTTGGTTGCCGGCGCCGGATTATGTGATAAAGCCATTACGCGTTATGTCGTTGAAAAAGGGCCCGAGGCGGTCCGCTGGCTCATTTCTCAAGGCGTCAGATTTACGCGAGACAACAATAGCCAGACAGGTTACCACCTCACGCAAGAAGGGGGGCATAGCGTCCGTCGTGTAATCCATACCAATGATGCTACTGGCAAAGCGGTCCAGTTAACCTTGAGTGAAAAGGTTTGTACACACCCCAATATCGTCATCCTTGAGCATCATATCGCTGTTGATCTCATCGTGAGTTCTAAATTGCCTCATCATGCCGCCACACCAGCCGACAGATGTTATGGAGCTTATGTATTAGATATCAAGGCCGATAAAATCCATACGATCGCCGCCCACAATACGGTGTTGGCAACGGGGGGCGCAGGTAAAGTTTATCTTTATACAACCAATCCAGATATCGCCACAGGCGACGGTATCGCGATGGGGTGGCGGGCAGGTTGCAGAATCGCTAACATGGAGTTTATCCAATTTCACCCTACCTGTCTTTATCATCCTCATGCCAAATCTTTCTTAATCAGTGAAGCCGTCAGGGGTGAAGGTGGCTTGCTAAAGCTACCTGATGGCGAACGCTTCATGCCTAAGCATGATGAACGGGCAGAACTAGCACCACGAGACATTGTGGCACGTGCTATCGATTTTGAGATGAAAAAGCGGGGCCTTGATTGCGTATATTTGGATATTTCACATAAATCACCAGAGTTTCTCAAGCAGCATTTCCCTACCATCTATGCCCGATGCCTTGAACTAGGGATCGATATCACGCGCCAACCTATCCCGGTCGTTCCCGCAGCCCATTACACTTGTGGCGGTATCGTTACCGATCAGAATGGCAAGACAGATCTTAACAACTTGTACGCAATCGGCGAAACCGCTCATACGGGCTTGCATGGAGCAAATCGCTTAGCCAGCAATTCTTTGCTGGAATGCTTGGTATTCGGTTTAGCTGCCACCAAAGATATCCTCAACCAAACACCCATTCCTTTTGTTTCACTCCCCAAATGGGATGAGAGCCGTGTTACCGATGCAGATGAGGAAATCGTAATTTCACATAACTGGGATGAATTACGTCGTTTCATGTGGAGCTACGTCGGTATCGTTCGTACCAACAAACGCTTACAGCGCGCTCAACACCGGATCAATCTGTTACATGAAGAAATCAATGAGTACTACACTAATTTCAGAGTAAGCAGTGATTTACTTGAATTACGCAATCTAGTGACGACAGCCGATTTGATAGTACAAAGCGCGATGTTGCGTCATGAAAGCCGCGGTCTGCACTATAGCCGCGATTACCCCAATACCTTACCTCAAGCTCACAATACAATCTTACACCGGAAGGAAGGTAAATCTCTCCAATAATACCTGCCATCCAACTCAACTAATGATGTAAAATCAACAATCTATTGCTTGTCTCAGACACGTTCTACAAGTAAGCACGTCCACCTCGGTATAATGAAAAGCAGCACCTGCTAGCTATCGCTCGGACAAGATCTTTACAAACGCAAAGCAAGCCTAATTGAATGCATAAAGGATAGATGTAATGAGAATTTCAGCAAATTCTGTCACATCAAAATTGGATAATCAACCAGAGGTTATCCACCATACAGAGTTTCGACATAACCCAAAATCTTTCCTGAAATTGATTTTGTTAGGTTTCTCGATAGTTGGCTTACCGCTCATCATTGCACTCGTTTATAGTGCCATACGCATCGATCAACTTGCAGAGCATAGCCGCACGACAATTTACCAAGCAACGCAAATGACTCATGGCAGCAGTATCTTGATCGACGAGATCATCGTCATGGAGCGCAGTATCCAGCACGCGCATATCCTAGAAGATTTGTCCTTGCTTGAGAGTTATTTTGAAGCACACGCCAATTTTGAGAAAATCGCACTCAAACTTCTAGAAATTTCACCCCATCTCGAACAACATCTGTTCTTGGAGAAATTGCGGCTATTTGAAACAACAATTTTTCGCGAGGTCCTGACTTTATATGACACCCCAGAGAATTTTCCCGATTTACTCGAACGATTCGCTTCTCTACTCATTCTCGCACAGGATTTCTCTACAAAAAATTATGAAGTGATAGGGAAAAAGGTAAATGAAATGAGCGAAATGGCAACACAAGCTCGTACACTGGTGGAATTGGAATTACTCATACTCATCCCGTTTGTCATCCTACTCGCCCTGATTTTTTCGATTTTCATTGCTCGCCCTCTTCGTCAAATTGATGAAGCCATTTATAATATGGGGCAAGGCAAGCTCTCAAACGTTGTACGGGTCAATGGCCCTGAGAATCTAAAATATTTAGGCTCACGCTTAGATTGGATGCGCCGCCGATTACTCAAATTGGAAGAGCAAAAAATTCAATTCTTACGGCATGTCTCCCATGAGCTTAAAACCCCGCTTACCGCCATTCGTGAAGGTGCCAACCTCCTGGCGGAAGGCGTCGCAGGTAATCTAAACAGAAAACAGCAACAAATCGCTAGTATCTTGCATACCAGCAGTATCCAATTACAAAAGCGCATTGAGGATTTATTAAGTTTCAGCGCGCTTCAATCCGACAAATCTGCGCTCCTTAAACAACAGGCTAATCTTGCTCAAATTATCGCTAATGTACTTAAAGACCAAAATCTTTCCATCATGAGCAGAAAAATAAAAATCGATTTAGATTGCCCCAAACTATTACTCGAATGTGACCGGCAAAAAGTCAGCATTATTGTCGATAATCTGGTATCGAATGCCATTAAATTTTCCCCGCAAGAAAGCTGCATCAAGATTGCTGCAAAACAAATCGATGAAATCATTCAAGTTGATGTCATCGATAATGGTATAGGTATTGATGCTAGCGAAAAAGCCAAAATATTCGAGCCTTTCTATCAGGGGCGTGGAATACCGAATAGTCACATCCGCGGAACAGGGCTTGGGTTGTCCATTGCACGGGAATATGCGCTTGCGCATGGGGGAAATATCGAGCTTATTGAGCATGCTGTGCAAGGTGCACATTTTCGTCTTACCTTACCCATCCAAGACCCTGAGACTCAACCATGAACATCTCTACTGGATTGAAATTGATATTGGCATTGGGTCTCGTTCTGACAGGTTGTACAGCGCTAACCGAGCGCCAGCCTCCTGACATTCTTACCGAGCAAACTCCGCAGAGTGAGGAGCTCAATGATGATAACGCTATTGGCGAGTTAATGCGATATCATGGCTTTTTACTCGAGAAGAAGGTCTTTCAATTAGCTTGGGAATACAATTATGCTAAAAATCATTTCAAAGACAGTACCGATGCAGGAGAACGTCTGAAATATATTTTGCTAATCAGCATGCCCAATACAGCGCACACCGACATTCAAGCTGCCCTTGCCTTGTTGAGCGATTGGCCACAAGAAATCAGTTTATCGCCGAGTCTGGCAAGCTTTAGAGAATTATTGATCGCGCTGCTTACGGAACAACAAACGGCAAGAGCTAGTATGAGAAATTTATTGTACAAATTAAAAAATACGGAAGAACAAGCTCAAACCTTACAGAAAAGAATAGATGCGATCAAAAGCATGGAAAGAAATCCTATTCGAAGAATCACGCCTTGAGTTATAAATATATGATACAACAAAAGAAAATTTTACTTGTCGACGACGATAACGATCTACTCGAACTACTTTCGATCCGTTTAACAGCGGCAGGTTTCGAAATTATCATCGCGACCAGCGCTGAAGCCGCACTGAATTGTTTGGATATTGCTCGACCCCATCTCGTCATCAGCGATATGCAGATGAGCGGAATGGACGGTATGGCACTCTTTGAACATATCCACCGTGTCATCCCTACGCTACCGGTCATTATTCTAACCGCCTATGGCACTATCCCTGATGCGGTCAGTGCCGTTCAACGCGGAATCTTCGGTTATCTCACCAAACCCTATGATCCAAAAACTTTGCTTGATCAAATCAATCAAGCGCTCAGGCTGACTTGCAGTAATGGCAGCGGGGAAGTGGGCGATGGATCACAAACCAGCTGGCGAAAAGAAATTATTACGCAAAATGCAGAAATGGAGGATATCCTCACCAAAGTTGAACGAGTGGCAGAAGGTAACGCGAGTGTTCTGCTATTTGGTGAAAGTGGTGTGGGAAAAGAGTTGTTTGCGCGCGCCATACACCATGCATCCAAGCGTTGCTGTCAACCCTTCGTCACAATCAATTGCGCCGCCATCCCAGAACAATTGTTGGAATCAGAGCTGTTTGGGCACGTTAAAGGTGCTTTCACAGGAGCGGTCAAAGATCATAAGGGTTTGTTCCAATTAGCCGAGGGCGGCACTTTGTTCCTCGATGAAATCGGCGACATGCCGCTGCTTCTGCAAGTAAAATTACTTCACGCACTACAGGAACGCGTTATCCGGCCTGTTGGTTCCACGCAAACCATCCCCATCGATGTCCGAGTTATTTCCGCCACCCATCGTGATCTCAAGGCTGAAATACTATCCGGTAATTTTCGTGAAGATCTGTACTATCGGCTCTACGTCGTTGGTTTGACGATACCTTCGCTCGCTCAGCGTCGCGAAGATATCCCGCTACTCGCCAATCATTTTTTGCGTACTTTTGCTGAAAAATATGAGAAAGAAATTAATGGTTTCTCACCGGAAGCCATCAACCTTCTACTCAGCGCCGCGTGGCCGGGCAATGTACGGCAATTGATGAACGTAATAGAACAAAGTGTCGTACTGAGCGCCAATCCGCTCATTTCTCATAAACTCGTTTATGATGCGATGCATATGGAAGAAACCGAACTTGTATCGTTCGAAGAAGCGCGCAAGCAGTTTGAAAGAGACTATCTTGTACGGTTGCTGAAAATCACCTCTGGCAACGTGACGCAAGCCGCCAGACTCGCTAAACGTAATCGAACAGAATTCTACAAACTGCTCCAACGGCATCAGCTTGATTTTACGCTTTACAAACAGCAAGAAAAAAGCAGAGGGGTTTGCTGAATATACCGTTAGCGACTCAAGAAATTAGAACCAGGGCAGCCATTTATGCTAGCTAACGCATAAGAGTAATCCCCTATCTGAGCTGTGAAAGCCAAAGTTCGCTAAAAAATTCACTGTCCGCTAGCATAAAAGCTGTTCTGTCATTCCGTTAAAGCAGGAAATTTGGCAACAATTTCTATTTCGTCCTCACCCCGTTTAACTCTGAGTGGTAACCAGGTACCGGGGGCATGACGCTTAACAACGGCGATAATATCGCCCATCTCTTTTACCGATAACCCCGCGATCTCAGTAATTATATCGTTTTCCAACATATTGGCCGCCTCAGCAATGCTGCCTTTTTCGACCTGTAACACACGGGCACCGCCTGCTTCCAATGCAATTTCATAGCGGATACCCAACCGCTGGCGTGAGGGAGCGATTTCAGCCGCATAGGGTGCAACGCCAAAAACGGCATCGGCATAGCCTGCAGCCAACTGCCGGCAAGGTCTATCCGTATCCCATGGCAATAATGAAGTAATTTTCGTGACCCCCAGATCTTTTAATTGATGAGGAACACCAAAGCCATGCAAAATATGTCCCGATCCCATGATACCGACAACAAGGGGGCTCTTTTCCTGAGTCGATGAATTTAGCGCTGCATGAATCGCCTGCGCCATGGCGCGATCCCATAACTGCTGGCCCACTACAAACCGCAAAAAATCAGGATCATAGCGGGTGCTCCGTTTTTTCATTTTGCTCTTGCGATCATGCAGCTCATAGATCGGCAGCAAGAAATCGAGATATTCGGAACTCGGGGGCGCTGGGCGCGTGACCCCTTCACGCTCATTCTCGGGCACACTATCAAAACCTTTTTCGGAGACCTGCTTTCTCAAACGCGTATCGATATTCAATGCTTGCATTGGAATACGGTTCATGCGTGCAAAATGGAATAAAGGCAAGTATAGGCTCGCATCGGTCCGCCATACCGTATCCCACTCCGCCGCTCTCAAGAAAGCAGACTCGGATAGCTCTCCCGCTACCCACTGATCAAGCACTTTCTGAACGCGGCGCGGAAACATTTCAAAACCGATTACCATATCGGGGCGAACGGCATGAAGTGCGGCCAGCATTTGTAGCTGCCAACGATGGTGCTCGCGGTTAACATGTGTTTCACCTAGCAAAACCACCGACTGACCTGCAGCACGCGCAACAATTTCAGGCAGGGTAGTCGCCCCTTTTCCAGGAATAATCCAGTTTGCTGCCGGCACACATTCTTGCGCAGCGTTGCTGAGCCGAGCCAAAGGTTTAGGCGCTGGAAGGATTCCTGCCGATAAGTTTCCAGCATAGGTTCCCCATGAAAATAGCGCTACGCTGATGAGTCCACTCCGGACAATTATTTTTAAATTATTCATTTTTGTTGATTATTCTTAAGAAAATTAAAAAGCCAGATCATCACTTGGATACACCATGAGAAGGACAAATTCCGTATTCAATTGGTTCCAGAAAGCTATCCGGCCCATTTACGCGCATTCCGGAATATTCTTATCCAGGGAGCATCTTCTCCCCATTCCCCGGGATGCCATGAATGTTGCACGGTACGAAATACGCGCTCTGGGTGAGGCATCAAAATGGTGAATCGTCCGTCTGTCGATGTTAGTCCGGTAACGCCTTGTGGCGAACCATTGGGATTGCAGGGGTATCGTTCGGTCGGTACCCCTCGGTGATCCACGAAGCGTAGCGTGACATAGGGTAACGCCGCAGCCAGCTGTTGATCGCTTTCAAATACTGCCAAGCCCTCGCCATGCGCAACCGTGATCGGTAAGCGGCTTCCCGCCATACCATCAAAAAAGAGCGAAGGATTCTGCGGTATCTCAACCATAACAAAGCGCGCTTCGAACTGCTCGGATAAATTACGCTCAAAGTGGGGCCAATGTTGGGTGCCAGGGATGATTTCATGCAAATTGCTCATCATCTGACAACCATTGCATACCCCTAAGGCAAACGTATCCCCACGTTCAAAGAAGGACTGAAACTCATGTCGGGCACGTGTATTAAACAAGATGGATTTAGCCCATCCTTCCCCAGCCCCCAGCACATCACCATAAGAAAATCCACCGCATGCAACCAATCCTTTATAGTCAGCCAATGAAATGTGCGCAGCGATGATATCGCTCATATGCACATCAACGGCTTGAAATCCGGCACGATCGAAAGCTGCTGCCATCTCGACGTGACCATTGACCCCTTGCTCGCGCAGAATGGCGATCTTAGGCCGCACCCCCGTTTGGATAAAAGGCGCGGCAATATTATCCTCCACATCGAATGTCGGCTCGGCGCTCAAACCCGGGTCTGCAACATCGAGAATCCGATCAAATTCTTGCTGGACACATGCCGGATTGTCACGCAACCGTTGCATTTGGTAGCTGGTTTCCGACCAGGCGCGTTGTAATTCGGCGCGCTTCTCCTGAAAAATGGCTTTATTGTTACGTAACAGACGAATTTCATCCTGATCATTGAGATGCCCTAATACAAAGCTGTTGTGGCGCAGCCCGAACTCAGTCAATGTATGGAACACGGCATCGTGAAATCGTTGCTCGATCTGGATTACTACCCCGAGCTCTTCGTTAAATAAGACCGCCATCAGACGTTCTGAAAAACGGCCATTCAGCGCTTCGGGTCTGATCTCATAGCCATCGATATCACTGGCGAGCGGATCAAAGCATAATTGATCCAAATTGACAGTGATACCCACATGCCCGGCAAAAGCCATCTCGCATAAAGTAACGAACACCCCGCCATCCGAACGATCGTGATAAGCGACAACCTGACCGGCACGATTCAGTTGCTGAATAGCTGCAAACAAGCGCTTGAGCTTATCGATCTCAGCCACGCCCGATATATCGGGCGCGCTATCTCCCATTTGACTATACACCTGCGCTAACGCCGAACCTCCCAAGCGATTTCTCCCTTCGCCAAGATCGATCAAAATCAGTTCGGTTTCCCCGCGATCCGTGCGAAGCTGGGGCGTGAGTGTATTGCGTACATCGCTCACTCTTGCAAAAGCAGAAATGATCAATGAGAGCGGCGCAGTCACTGCTTTCTTTTCAATTTCATTATTAGGATTCGATATTTGCCAAGCTGTCTTCATCGACATGGAATCCTTACCAACCGGGATACTGATTCCTAGCTGCGGGCACAGCTCCATTCCTATGGCATAAACGGCATCATAGAGGGCCGCATCCTCGCCATCGTGCCCCGCCGCCGCCATCCAGTTGGCGGACAGCTTGATTTCTTCAAGCGTATCGATCGAAGCAGCCGCAATATTGGTGATCGCTTCACCCACTGCCATGCGGGCAGAAGCAGCCGGATCGATTAAAGCAATCGGTGCGCGCTCACCCAGCGCAAATGCTTCACCGAGATAGGTTTGGTAGCCCATACTCGTCACCGCGACGTCTGCCACCGGTATTTGCCAGGGCCCCACCATTTGATCACGTGCGGTCATTCCGCCTACGCTGCGGTCACCTATGGTGATGAGGAAGGTTTTATCAGCAACCGCGGGTAACCTCAGCACCCGATAGGCCGCTTCCTGCAAATGCCATCCTACCGTATCCAAGGGCGCAAGTTTCCTTGCGAGATGGGTAACCGTTCGCAACATTTTAGGAGGTTTGCCCAATAACACCGGCAGCGGCATATCGATCGGTGAGATACGTGATTGTTTATCCGCGACGACAAGCTGTGGCTCTGCGATCGTTTCTCCCACGACGGCATAAGGACAGCGTTCACGTACGCATATCGCCTGGAAGATTGGCAAAGAATCGCGCCGGATGGCCAATACATAGCGTTCCTGCGCTTCGTTACACCAGATTTGCATCGGCGACATCCCTGACTCTTCTACTGGAATTGATCGCAGATCAAACCGCCCTCCGCACCCTGCTCCATGAACGAGCTCGGGCAGCGCATTGGATAATCCCCCTGCACCAACATCGTGAATCGAGAGAATCGGATTAGGCTGCCCGCTCTGTTCCAATTGCCAACAACGATCGATCACTTCCTGTGCACGGCGCTGCATTTCTGCATTACCGCGTTGCACTGAATCGAAATCGAGATCTTCCGTATTCGTGCCTGTATCCATACTGGAGGCCGCGCCTCCGCCCAATCCGATCAACATGCCTGGCCCGCCTAGCTGAATCAGCAAAACATCGGTCGAGAAATTCTGCTTTACGGTATGCTTGTCGGAAATTTGCCCGATTCCGCCTGCCAGCATGATGGGTTTATGGTAGCCGCGCATCTCGCCCGCAACGAGCGCTTCAAACGTTCGGAAGTAACCCGCTAGATTGGGACGCCCAAATTCATTATTGAATGCCGCCCCGCCAATAGGACCGGACAACATGATCTCTAAGGCCGATGCGATACGTTCAGGTTTGCCATAGCCCGCTTGCCCCGTACCAGGCAACTTCTCCCAAGGCTGAAGGTAATCGGGAACACATAGATTGGAAACAGAAAATCCTGCTAACCCTGCCTTAGGTTTCGCACCACGTCCAGTGGCGCCCTCATCGCGTATTTCGCCGCCTACACCCGTCGCAGCGCCAGGAAAAGGAGAAATCGCGGTAGGATGATTATGCGTTTCCACTTTCATGAGCAAGTGAGTCAACTCGTTCGCATAGCCATAAATGTGCTGGTGGCCAGTAGGATAGAATCGATCGATCGACGCCCCCTCTATAACGGCAGCATTATCCGCATATGCCACAATCGTTCCCTGCGGGTGCTGTTGATGCGTATAACGTATCATCGAAAACAATGATCGGTTCTTGGGCTCACCGTCGATGACCCAATCCGCGTTGAAAATTTTATGCCGGCAATGCTCTGAATTGGCCTGGGCAAACATCATCAATTCGACATCAGTAGGATTGCGTTGACTATCTCGATAATAGTCCATCAAATAACCCATCTCGTCCGACGATAGGGCCAGTCCCATTTCCTGATTGACTAGCTTCAGCGCCGCCGCCCCTCCTGTCAAGATATCGATTTCCCTGAGATGGGCGGGCTCGACATACTGAAACAACATCGATGCTTCCTGTAACGAATGCACCACCGCCTCTGTCATACGATCATGAATAATTGCCTCAATTGCGCGCAGGCTCTCCACAGCTAATTCACCTTCCTGCTGAAGATAAAATGCCACACCTCGCTCGACTCGCTCAATCGCTTCGAGTCCGCAATGATGAGCGATATCGGTTGCCTTGGATGACCAAGGCGATATCGTGCCGGGACGAGGCAACACGAGCAAAAGCACGTCCCTCTGCACTGTTGATTGATCATTAGGGTCGACATTCAGTAATTTTTGTAAAATACCGAGTTCACTTTGGTCTAAATCGCGTTTAGACGAACAAAAATACCAGTATTCAGTCTCAATGGCTGAAAATTGCGGTACGATGGAACGAATCTGGTTAACTAATTTTTGTAATCGGAAAGGGGATAATGCCTTATGGCCTCGAAATTGCAGCATCAGAAATAAGCGTGGATGAGTGAATTATGAATGGTAATTTTACACGAGAAGGCACCCGGCTTGATGAATAACCCAATCCCTGTCTACACCACCGATGAAATTAGGGCAATCGAACAACTCGCATTTTCTATGCCAAATCCCCCCGGCTTAATGGAAAAAGCAGGATTGGCAGCCGCTCATATCGCTAAAGACAACTTGTTGGTCGATGGCAGAAATAGCGTCCTGGTCATGGCTGGGCCAGGCAACAACGGCGGAGACGCCCTGGTCGCTGCACGCTATCTGCACAATTGGGGGTTTCAAGTCACGACAATTTTTACTGGGGTCGCTGCGCGCTTGTCGCCCGATGCCAAACGAGCTCTGGAAAGTTGGCTCGCCGCAGGCGGGCATCTTCATGACGAAATACCTGCTGACGTGCAGTGGCATGCGATTGTCGATGGTTTGTTTGGTATTGGTTTGAATCTCGCAAAACATCCCTTTGATGAAAAATATCGCCAACTGATCGAGACGATTAACAGCATGCAATTACCGGTGCTCGCGCTCGATATTCCGAGTGGGCTCGATGCTGATACAGGGACTGCACCTGATGCCGTTATCAAAGCGACCATTACCGCTTCGTTCATTGGATTGAAGCCGGGGTTGCTCATGCATGATGGCAGTGAATGTACTGGCAAAATCATCGTGTGCAATCTTGATCTCGACACGCTTTCCCTGATAACCCCACGATCATGGTTACTGGATCACAACGCGATCCACTATTGCTTACCCTCACCTCGGCCAGCGAACAGTCATAAAGGCGGCTTTGGCAGCGTAGGCATCATAGGTGGGGCGTCAGGCATGATCGGTGCTGCACGTTTGGCTGGCATGGCTGCGCTCAAATTAGGCGCGGGTCGGGTATATCTTGGCCTGATCGCTGAAGCTCCGCTTACGATCGATCCGACCCAACCTGAATTGATGCTACGACCGGTAGATGAGCTCTTCGAGCTCGATCATCTCACTTGCCTGGTAGTCGGCCCAGGGCTAGGACAGGAAATCACCGCCAGTCTTTGCTTAGAAAAAGCCTTGCACACGCCCTTACCGCTGGTATTGGATGCAGATGCGCTCAATCTCATCGCAGCTTACCCAGAGCTTGCCACCGCCTTAAGATCGCGCCAAACACCCACCATCATGACACCGCATGCTGCTGAAGCCGCGCGTCTGCTCCATACCGACCCGGCGAGCATCCAGCGTGACCGCTTCACCGCTGCGGAGCGTTTAGCCAAGGACTTTAATTGCGCGCTGGTGCTCAAAGGTGCGGGCAGTCTCTGTATGCTGACAAATGGACATCGCTACTTCAATACCAGCGGCAACCCGGGTTTAAGCAGCGCCGGAACAGGCGATGTCCTATCCGGTATGATGGGCGCTTTCCTTGCACAAGGGCTATCTTCCGAGCAAGCATTGTTGCTTGCCGTCTATCTGCATGGCAGTGCTGCTGATGCTTTGCTTGGAGCATGGCACGGTCCGATCGGCATGACCGCCTCGGAAATTATCGATTCAGCCCGTTGTCTGTTAAACCGCTGGGTTTACGGTGACGAAGCCCAAACAAGATACGCCCATTCCGTCAGTGCTTATTGATCAACCGTGTGCGCAGCAGTAGCTAACCCTGCGCCAGCCTCGGCTGCCGATTCGCTTTATTGACGCCGCCAAGTTGTTCCTTGCGCACCATCTTCCAGCACAATGCCTGCTTCTAACAGTTGCTGACGTATCGTGTCTGCCTGAGCGAAATCCCGCATCTTTCTCGCTGCCAACCGTTGTTGAATTAAACGCTCGATTTCTTCAGGGGTGAAGTGACTGTCTTCTGCCGAGAAAGGATGCTGCAAATAAGCTTGTGGATCTTGTTGCAACAACCCTAGCATACCGCCTAGCGCTTTTAGCAACACAGCATGTTGCAGACTTCTGGTTTTATTCAGTTCCCCAGCAAGATCAAACAGGACGGCAATCGCCTCGGGCGTATTAAAATCATCATCCATCGCGGATTTGAAGCGTGCGGCGTAAGGATCTCCCCAATTCACCTCGCTTGCAAAAGTATTGTGTTCCTTCAGCGCAATATAAAGCCGATCGAGGGCATTCTTGGCATCGTTCAAGTGTTCGTTCGAGTAATTAAGCGGGCTCCGGTAGTGTGCTCGCGTGATAAAAAAACGAACGACTTCCGGTTGATACTGCGTCAACACCTCACGTACGGTAAAGAAATTGCCCAACGATTTGGACATTTTCTCGTTGTCGACACGCACAAAACCATTGTGCATCCAATAATTAACGTAAGGGTGATCATGCGCGCCCTCGCTTTGTGCAATTTCGTTCTCATGATGGGGAAATTGCAGATCCTGGCCGCCGCCATGAATATCGAACTGCTCACCCAAATAGTGCTCACTCATTGCCGAGCATTCTATATGCCAACCTGGCCGACCTTTTCCCCATGGAGAATCCCAACTCGGTTCATCGGGTTTGGCAGCTTTCCATAACACAAAATCCAAGGGATCTTTTTTATTGAGATCGATTTCAACACGCTCGCCGGCACGTAAATCTTCGAGTGTTTTGCCCGAAAGTTTCCCATAATCAGGAAAGCGGTGAACGGCATAAAATACATCGCCATTTGCCGCAACGTAAGCAAGCTTCTTTTGTACGAGGATTTGTATCATGGCGATCATATCCTCGATACATTGGGTAGCGCGTGGTTCATGGGTCGGCTGATCCACACCCAGTTTTGCAGCATCTTCGTGCATGGCATCGATGAAACGCTGCGTCAAGATATCGATGGTTTCACCGTTCTCATAAGCTCTCTTGATAATCTTATCGTCAATATCAGTAATATTGCGTACATAGGTGACTTTATAGCCCATTACTTTCAGCCAACGCACCACAGTATCGAATACCACCAGAACGCGTGCATGGCCAAGGTGGCAGTAATCATAGACAGTCATCCCACACACGTACATCCTCACTTCGCCGGGAATGAGAGGAATGAAAGATTGCTTTTTTCGAGTCAGGGTATTGTAGATTTTAAGCATTACGGTGAATGAATAATTGTGAGAAAAATGATCTTCTTGGTAAAATTTTGGGGTGAACGACGCCTATAATTACATAGCTACCTTTTTATTATTATTTCCCAGGAAGTTTCAGTTTAAATTATTTCATTTAAATGGCTCCCTTGAACTTAACAAATAAACGCTCAGTAACCGCTTGCAACAAAAGCGTGGGATTGTAACATAAGGAGTCGGTTAGCTTTTCATACGACGCAATATCACTCATAACGGAAATTATCATGATTCGATTTTTCGCAGCTCTCATCGTTTTGATGACCAGCATGACACTTGTCGCTGCCCAACCCGCAGTCAAAATAAACACCAATCTTGGCGCCATCACAGTCGAACTGTATCCTGAGAAAGCACCCAAAACAGTAGAAAATTTCTTGGGTTACGTGAACGATGGCTTTTATAACGGCACCATTTTCCATCGTGTAATCGCAAACTTCATGATTCAAGGTGGCGGATTCGATCAAACACTTACTCAGAAGCCTACTAAACAACCCATCGAGAATGAAGCGGCCAATGGTTTGAGAAACGAAGTTGGTACCATCGCCATGGCCAGAACAAGTGACCCCCATTCTGCGACAGCACAGTTTTTTATCAATGTCGCCAATAACACATTTTTGAATCACACTGCACCGACGATACAAGGTTATGGCTATACGGTATTCGGCAAGGTGACCGAAGGCATGGAAGTGGTCAATAAAATTGCCACCACACCTACTGGTGCAAACGGCATTTTTGCGAGTGATGTTCCCAAAAATAGGGTAGTTATCGAATCCATCGAGCTGCTTTCCTCTCCCTGATCATTAACTAAGGAATGAATATATGATAAAGCTACACACTAATTACGGCACCATCACGATAGAGCTGGATAGCGACAAAGCACCCGTCACCGCCCAAAATTTTCTGGAATACGTGAATAGCGGTCATTATGACAACACCTTATTTCACCGCGTGATCGACGGATTTATGATCCAAGGGGGCGGTTTCGAACCTGGTATGAAGCAGAAAAAGACCCTTGCTCCGATCAAGAATGAAGCGGCCAATGGACTTAAAAACGATGCTTACACCATTGCCATGGCGCGAACATCGGATGTCGACTCAGCCACTTCACAGTTCTTCATCAATGTGAGTAATAATAGCTTTTTGAATTATAGTGCACCCACCCCGCAAGGTTTTGGCTACTGTGTTTTTGGCAAGGTCGTGGAAGGGAAGGATGTCGTCGATAAAATCAAGCAGGTCAAAACCGGAGATTATGCGGGTCACCAGAATGTGCCACTGGAAGATGTTGTCATTACTAAAGCCGAAAGCTGTTGAAATGGTGATACAAGGACATTACCTCTAAAAATTCATGCCTCGTCAACATTTTCTGTTCTTGTCGCGTCTTGTTTAAAACGCTGAATTTTTAGAGAGAGGTACTCATAAACTATAATCCCCGCGCAAGATCAGTTTTGAGATCGCGCGGGGATTCCAGACCCACTGCGATACGCAGCAAGCCATCGGTAATCCCAGCTGCATCGCGTGCTTCTTGACTGATGCGGCCATGAGTCGTCGTCGCTGGATGCGTCAACGTACTCTTGGCGTCGCCTAAATTAGCCGTGATCGAAATAAGTCGGGTGCTGTCGATGACACGCCACGCCGCTTCTTTTCCTCCCTTTACTTCGAAAGTAACGATCCCTCCGCCTGTCGCTTGCTGACGCTTTGCAAGCTCATACTGCGGGTGCGAAGGTAATCCTGGATAAAAAACACGGGTAACATTCGGCTGCTGTTCGAGCCAATGCGCAATGTCCAGCGCATGCGCAGAATGAGCCTCCATCCGGATTTTAAGCGTTTCCAGTCCTTTCAAAATAACCCAAGCATTAAAGGCACTCAATGTGGGGCCGGCTGTGCGTAGGAAACCAAAAATACCGCTTTCCATCAATACCTCGCGATTCCCCAACACGGCACCGCCTAGCACGCGCCCCTGACCATCCAAGTACTTGGTCGCCGAGTGAATCACAATATCGGCCCCTAATGCCAAGGGTTTTTGCAGGATAGGTGTACAAAAGCAGTTATCCACTACCAGCCAAGCATTCGCTTGTTTGGCCACAGTTGATAACGCAGCGATATCCGATATTTCCGTGAGAGGATTAGAAGGCGTTTCCAGAAATAACAGCTTCGTGTTAGCTTGAACAGCCGAACGCCAGGCTTCGACATCGGTCGCGGAAACAAAAGTCGTTTCAATCTTGAAACGGTTGAGGATATTGGAGAAGAGATTTACCGTAGCGCCAAATAAACTCCGCGAGGCGATAATGTGATCTCCTGCCGAGAGCAACCCCATCACGCACGCAAGGATGGCCGACATGCCGGAAGCCGTCGCAATGCAGGTTTCAGCGCCCTCCAATGCAGCGAGCCGCTCCTGCATCGCCGTAACAGTAGGGTTGGTAAATCGGGAATAGATATTGCCGGGTTCATCGCCAGAAAAACGGGCTGCCGCCTGAGCCGCGCTCTCGAACACAAAACTCGAAGTCAGGTACATCGCTTCGGAATGTTCATTGAATTGGCTACGATGGATTCCCGTATGAAGTGCTAATGTTTCTAGCTCTAAATCATCCGACATGCCGACATGCCTCCCGATTAAACTGCTTTATAGTTATTAGGTTATTCAAAAGATTATTCAAAACTGAGTATGCGATCTTATTTTAATCTGCCAATACCAATCCGAGATCGAGCTGCGTGCTATGTCGGCCTGAATGCGATACTTTTGTACCTGAATTGCGCTGAGACTCGATTCTAGCGAGATATTCCTGCGTCACGTCCTGGGTTATATAATGCCCATCAAAGCAAGAAGTCTCAAAATTCTTCACACGCGGATCAACCGACGAGATCGCATGCTTGAGCGACTCGATATCCTGGTAAACAAGCCCGTCTGCTCCAATCTCACGACATATCTCATCATCATCACGATCGGTCGCAATCAATTCCTGCCGTGTTGGCATATCGATTCCATATACATTCGGATAACGAACCGGTGGCGCTGCCGACGCAAAATATATTTTGTGCGCACCGGCTTCTTGCGCCATCTGCACGATTTCCCGGCTAGTCGTTCCCCTGACGATCGAGTCATCCACTAGCAATACATTTTTACCCCGAAACTCAACCCCGATTGCATTGAGCTTCTGACGTACCGATTTACGCCGATGCTGCTGCCCCGGCATAATGAAAGTTCTACCGATATAACGGTTCTTAACAAACCCCTCGCGAAAATTGATCCCTAGCGAATTGGCAAGCTGTAAAGCGCTTGGGCGGCTGGATTCAGGAATGGGAATAACGACATCTATATCGAGATGCCGCATGGTTTTTTTTATTTTATCTGCCAGACTGCTGCCCATATTGAGGCGCGTCTCATAGATGGAAATCCCATCCATAATGGAGTCGGGGCGAGCCAAATAAACATACTCGAAAATGCAGGGATTCAAAGTAGGATTGATTGCACACTGTTTATTATAGAAATGACCTTTATCATCGATAAAAATAGCTTCACCCGGTGCAACATCACGAATCAATTTAAATCCGAGTGTATCGAGCGCTACACTTTCCGAGGCCACCATATATTCTGTTCCATGCTCGGTTTCTGCTGCCCCAAAAACCAAAGGGCGAATACCGTAAGGATCACGAAAGGCCAACAAACCATAACCAGCGATCATGGCAATGATCGCGTAAGCGCCCCGGCAACGACGGTGCACGCCAGATACTGCCGCAAATATTGTTTCAGGATCCAGTTGATAACTGGTAGTACACTCCTGCAGCTCGTGCGCCAATACATTCAACAGCACCTCCGAGTCGGAGTGTGTATTGACATGCCGCCGATCAGATCGAAACAACGCTTTGCTGAGTTCGTCTGCATTGGTCAAATTACCGTTATGTCCCAATACGATACCAAAAGGAGAATTGACATAGAAAGGTTGCGCTTCAGCAGGCGATTCCGCAGAGCCAGCGGTCGGATAACGCGCATGACCGATCCCCATATTGCCCAACAATGCACGCATGTTACGGGTACGGAAAACGTCTCTGACCATTCCCAACCCTTTATGCATATGGAAGGTATTTTCCTGGGCCGTCACGATCCCTGCAGCATCTTGCCCGCGATGCTGCAACATTAACAACCCGTCGTAAAGTAACTGATTTGCTGGTGACTGGGCAACGACACCGAGAATCCCGCACATAATCAACCCCGAATTAAATTGAAGTTACAGAGAAAACAAGCAGACTCTTCCATTATGATTTTGATAACGTTTCTAGCTATTCTACTGCCATTAGGTCAAGGGGTGAAAAGTTAATTAACCTGCCAAGACACTGCCAATTATCGGCTGTTAAAGCCAATATGCTTTTTAAGATCGGGCGGCAACCAATCGATGACTTGTACTGCAGCTAACTCAAGTGGCTCACTCAACAAAGCCTGCTGCCAGAAAGGCTGCTGTGGCAATGCCGTAAAACCGGCAGCAACCACTATAAACAGAACCACCAATACACCGCGCGCAAACCCGAATACTGCGCCCAAGATCCGATCGATTAAGCCGAGGCCAACACTTCTGACCAATTTGGACAGCACCATTGAAATGATCATTGTCGCAACCAGTGCTGCAAAAAAAGTCATCACAAAGACAATGAGCATACGTACCGAGTCATCTTTGATCGTCTGTGGCAACAAAGGCTCAAAATTTGCGGCGTAATGGCTCGCCACAAAAAAAGCGATGACCCAACCAAGCAATGACACGATTTCCCGTACTACTCCGCGCGTAATGCTAAGTAAAACCGAAATCGAGACAATACCTAGAACAACGTAATCAAAAATGGTCATTAATGACAATTTAACCGTAAGAGGCCCAACAGCTTATATCATCGAGTTGTTACGACGCCGCTCAACCCCATTCTTTTTAACTTCTCGTAACCTTCTTCAGCTGCTTTCCGAGTTGGGAAAGGTCCCACGCGCACACGAACCATTTCATTACCGCCTACCTTGATCGTCTCTATGTAGGCATCTACACCACTTGCTGCGAGATTTTGCTGTTGCTGTCTCGCTTTGGTAGGATCAGCGAATGCGCCTAACTGGATGACGAACGCCCCTTCGGCTTTTGGCAATTCGATTTTTGCCGGTTCTGTTTTTGATGATTCTGTTTTAGCAACATGCACTGGCTTGCTGTATTGAGGCTTGGTAGCAGGAATAGGAACGCGTGGTGTGCCATATAACTCGGCTGTATCATCATCGGTCTGCGAGAATTCCGGCACGCTGAAAGGCACCGGCGCTTCCGCACCTCCACTCGCATTGATATCGTCATCAAATGGCTCACTTGGCATCATCCAGGGAGAAGCTTCGCTTACGGAATCTTCGGAGGGAATCAGGATATCAATTTCTTGTTGTTCTTGTTTTGGTTCGCTGTCAAGTATCATCGGTAAAAATACAACCGACAAAATAACCAATGTCACAGCTCCTACTAAGCGTCTCCGAGCGCGCTTTCTGAGTAATGCTTCTTCTTCACTTATATTTCTGACCATTGAAAAGTTACCTTTTGATCATTGATGGCTCAAAGATTGTAAAAACAAAGTGTTCACAACATCCAAGCATTTCTATAAAACCGCCAACACAGCACCAACCGTATAAAACGAGCCGAACACGCATATTCTATCATTTTCGCCCGCACGTTCGCGTGCATATCTGTAAGCGGCTACTGCATCTGGAAAAGAGTGAATCGTACCCTCTTTGGCTATTCCACTATGAATGAATGTCTGGACGATTTCAGCGGCAGAAGCACCACGCCCCGTATGCGTACTTGCCACCAGCCATTCATCGATATGCTCGCTCATCGCTTGCCCGACAGCAACAATGTCTTTGTCCTTTAACATCCCAATGACCGCATAAGTATACTGATGAACACCCAATGCGCCAAGATTATCAGCCAATACATGAGCGGCCGCTGGATTATGCGCGACATCCAGAATCGTAACAGGCCTGCCAGCCAAAACTTGGAATCTTCCTGGCAAGGATACTTCCAGCAACCCTCGCCGCACATCATTGCTCGTCACTGGCAACCGCTCTCTCAACGTATCCAAAGCGGCCAAGCAGATGCTGGCATTATTTAATTGATAGTCGCCACGCAAAGCAGGATGCGGTAATGAGTAATACTGCCCCTTCAATCCTTTGCAACTCCACTGCAGCCTATCGGCCGTATAATCAAAATGAATACCAATATGGAAAAATTTTGCTCCAATGATTTCTATCTGCTCGCGTACTCTCTCCGGCAAGTCCCGTTCCCCGCAGACCGCAAATTGATCCTTCCTAAATATGCCTATTTTTTCGAGACCGATTGCTTCCCTGGTCTCTCCCAGGTAATCCATATGATCCAGATCGATACTGGTCAGAATAGCGCAATCGGCATCAAACACATTGACGGCATCCAAACGTCCGCCTAATCCGACTTCCAAAATCGCAACATCCACGCTGGCTTCAATGAACAATTGCATCGCTGCGAGTGTGCCAAACTCGAAATAAGTCAAAGAGGTGCCACAGTGAACACGAGCTGATTCAATCGCTGCAAATGCCTTGCAAAGCGCCTCGTCCGTTACTTCTTCTCGTTCAATACGCACGCGTTCATTGTATCTAAGCAAATGGGGTGAGGTATAACACCCTGTCCGATAGCCCGCGCAACTGAGTATCGATTCGAGCATAGCGCAGGTCGACCCTTTTCCATTAGTGCCCCCTACAATAATCAGAGGAAATGTAGGAATAAGCCCAGCCGCCTCGCTGATTTCCCGTACCCGGGTCAACGCCATATCGATCGCTTTGGGATGCAGACACTCAAGATATCGCAACCAATCGTCCAATGAAATTGGATTTACGGTATTTTCCACTATGAGCATTTATTTAGTTGATCGGTACTCATCGATAACCATACATCAAGCACACACGACCAACGGTCTCTTATCAATCGCCTTCTACGCCCGCCTCACGTATCGGTGCCGCTGCTTGCTGCGCAACGGGTGCCACCATTCGCATCAGCAATGTACATAAATTGGCTAATTTGTCACGCATCTCTCTGCGATCCACAATCATATCGATTGCGCCATGTTCTAACAAAAACTCGGCTCTTTGGAAACCATCAGGGAGCGTCTGACGCACTGTCTGCTCTATGACGCGCGGACCTGCAAAACCGATCAGGGCACCTGGTTCAGCAATCACGATGTCTCCAATAAAAGCAAAGCTCGCAGACACCCCTCCCATCGTCGGATCAGTCAGTACCGAGATAAAAGGCAGCTTCTCCTTGCTCATTTGAGTCAACGCAGCCGATGTTTTTGCCATCTGCATCAGCGAAAACAACCCTTCTTGCATGCGGGCGCCCCCGCTTGCTGTGATGCAGATAAATGGGAGATGCCGCTCAATGCAGACCTGAACAGCGCGAATAAAGCGCTCGCCGACGACCGACCCCATCGATCCCCCCATAAAACCAAACTCAAAGGCAGCCACAACAACCGGAACTGTTTTGATGCTCCCCTGCATAACCACTAAAGCATCTTCCTCATTGGTACTTTCATGCGCTTGCGCCAATCGGTCTGTGTAGCGTTTACTGTCTTTGAATTTCAACGGATCTTGCGGTGTAACTTGCTCGCCAATTTCATGACGCCCATCTGGGTCGAGCAATAGATCGATTCGTTTTCTAGCAGAAATACGGTTGTGATGACTACATTTGGGGCAAACCTCTAAATTCTTGACCAAATCTGTGTAATACAGCACCGCTTCACAAGAAGCACATTTGCTCCATAGCCCCCCGGGTACCGCTTTCTTCTCGCCATTTTCTTTACGTTTGATTTTAGGCGGAATAATGCGCTGAAACCAACTCATTGTCGCTAACACTCCCCCACTAAGAGAGAGGAACGGCTGCTTGATCAATCGCAGCGCGCAAAGATTTTACCAAGCTATTCACATTGCTTAGTAAAATATCCGAGGGAGCATTCTCGATTTCCTCGATAATCCGGCTTCCGACCACTACGGCATCAGCCAAACCCGCTACCGCTTTCGCAGTAGCACCATCACGTATCCCAAATCCGACGCCGATAGGCACAGAAATAATGGCGCGCACCTCTGCTAGTTTCTTGCGCACGTCGGTCAAATCGAGATGTGACGCGCCCGTGACACCCTTTAGGGAGACATAGTAAACATACCCTTTGGCTAATTTAGCCACTTTCTCGACCCGTGCCTTGGGGGTAGTAGGTGACAATAAAAAGATCGGATCGATCGACTGATGTTCCAACTGATTGACCCATTCCTCGCATTCTTCAGGCGGATAATCAACTATTAACACCCCATCGACACCCGACTCTCTTGCCGCCATCGCAAAACCCTGATAACCCATCGCCTCGATCGGATTAGCATAACCCATCAATACGACCGGCGTGGTTTGATCGGCTTTTCTGAATTCAGCAACCATGGCTAATACATCCTTTAGGCCCACCCCATGCTGCAACGCTCTCTCGGAAGAGCGCTGAATAGTCGGCCCATCTGCCATCGGATCTGAAAAAGGCACGCCGAGTTCAATAATATCTGCCCCTGCTTGCACCAACTCGTGCATTAAACGCACAGTCATTGCAGGCTCTGGATCACCTGCGGTAATAAAAGGAATGAGCGCTTTTTTATTCTGAGCACCCAGGGAAGAGAAAGTCGATGCGATACGATTCATCTTTAAAAGGCGTTAAATGAGTGTAAAACCCGAATTGTTGGAAAGTTTAGAAACGAAAATTGTTTGATGAATCTTCACACAAGAAGCATTCATTTAGAGATCTATCCCAGACTGTTGAGCAACGGTCACCATATCTTTATCACCTCTGCCTGACAGATTAACCAACAACAATTTGTCTTTCCCCAGTGTCGGTGCGAGCTTCGCGGCATAAGCCAACGCATGACTCGATTCAAGGGCGGGAATAATACCCTCAAAACGGCAAAGCGCATGAAACGCAGACAACGCTTCTTCATCCGTTACAGCGACGTATTCCGCACGACCACTATCTTTGAGCCATGCATGCTCGGGGCCGACGCCCGGATAGTCCAATCCAGCAGAAATGGAATGTGTTTCGATGATTTGACCATTGTCATCTTGAATCAAATAAGTACGATTGCCATGCAATACGCCTGGCCTACCGGTCACTAAGGTTGCAGCATGCTGATTGGTATCCACGCCTTTACCCGCTGCCTCCACGCCTATCATACGAATTTCATCATTATCGATATAAGGATAAAACAAGCCAATCGCATTCGATCCCCCTCCTACGCAGGCAATGAGCGCATCGGGCTGTCGACCGTATTCCTCTGTCATTTGTATTTTGGCTTCTCTTCCAATTACAGCCTGAAAATCCCGTACCATCATCGGATAAGGATGCGGGCCTGCCACGGTTCCAATAATGTAATAGGTATTTTCGACGTTGGTCACCCAATCTCGCATTGCTTCATTTAATGCATCCTTGAGCGTACGCGAGCCGGATTCGACCGGTATAACGGTTGCGCCCAGCAATTTCATGCGATAAACATTGGTTGCTTGCCGTTTTACATCCTCTGAACCCATATAAACGATGCACTCCATACCGTAACGGGCAGCAACCGTTGCGCTGGCCACGCCATGTTGCCCCGCTCCCGTTTCAGCGATCACGCGCGTTTTACCCATGCGTTTCGCAAGTAATGCTTGTCCTACGGTATTGTTGATCTTATGGGCCCCCGTATGATTCAGGTCCTCCCGCTTGAGCAGAATCTGCGCGCCACCGAGATGAGCCGACCAACGTTTGGCATGATATATTGGCGTGGGGCGACCGACATAGTGTCTGAGCTCATGTGAAAATTCTGCCTGAAAATCGACATCATCCCGAAAATGCTGATACTGAGCGAGCAATTCTTCTAGCGCTGCGATCAGAGTTTCTGCTACAAACGTCCCACCATAGGGTCCAAAATGACCCCGCTTGTCTGGAAGATCATAAATCTTCACAATTTTTGACTCCTTGCATGAAAGCAGAAATTTTATTGACGTCCTTAATACCCTTAGCGATCTCAACGCCGCTGGATACATCCACCGCCCATGGCCTTACCTGCTTGATCGCAGGCATGACATTGTCAGGATTGAGCCCTCCCGAAAGAACAAGCGGCAAAGGAAAATCTGTTGGGATCAGGCCCCAGTCAAACACTTGGCCCGTTCCACCTGGCATACCCGCCGTATAGGTATCTAATAACAACCCTTTGGCGTTTTGGTAAAGCTTCACATATTGTAACAAATCCACCCCTTCCCGCACACGCAAAGCTTTAATATAAGGCAATCTAAATTGGCTGCAAAAATCGGGTAATTCTTCACCATGAAACTGCAACAAGCTCAAACCGGCTGTGACAGCCGTTTCCTCCACCCAATCTGGTGAGGGATCGACATAAACACCGACTGTGCTCACAAAGGGTGGCAATCTGGAGGCTATTTCACGTGCTTGGGCGGGCGCAACGGATCGAGCGCTTTGATCCCAAAATACGAACCCTATCGCGTCCGCACCATGCCGAGCTGCGGCAAGCGCATCCTCTACACGCGTAATTCCGCATACTTTCACTCGAACCCGCATGCGCCCCTATCCCCTTTTGTAATATATAAACGACACCGCATCAGCGCCGTTTGCAAAAACATATCAACAGTTTCGACCATCGCTATTTACAGTCTGATTGATCCATCCGGGACACCACCGGCAGTGGGGTTGAAAAAGAAAGCGATCGAGAATCAGGTAATTTCCATTTTTCATCGTATGTCACACCTGCAAGATATAAACCATGCGGAGAAAAGGTCGGTGCAGCTTGCGTCCGATCGCGGTTTTTCATCAATTCCCGCATCCAATCAGGCGAATATTTTTCTTGTCCAACATAGATTAGGCTACCCACTATGTTACGTACCATGTGATGCAAAAAACCGTTTGCCCGAAACTCGAAGAGAACAAGATGTCCTTGCTGCCTAACATCAACCATCGTCATAGTTCTAACTGGATTCTTTGCTTGGCACTCGGCGGTACGAAAAGCGCTGAAATCATGCTCTCCCAGCAACATATCCGCCGCCCGCTGCATTTTCTCAAGATCCAAGGGGCCATGAAACCAACCGACTCTACCCTGACAAAGCCCGGGACGAACCGGATGATTGAGCAAGCAATAAAGATAACGCCGCTCAATCGCACAATAACGGGCATGAAAAGTCTCATCAACTTCTGATGCCCAAAGCACCGCGATATCCTCTGGTAAAAACGCATTGACGCCACGTACCCAAGCACTCAATGGCCGTTGCGCAACGGTCTCGAAATGTACAACCTGATAGAGCGCATGAACACCCGCATCTGTCCGACCCGCGGCAATAACACGCGTTTCTATGCCAGCGATTTGAGAAACAGCAGCTTCCAATTCACTTTGGATAGAACGGCAAGCGGGCTGGTTTTGCCAACCGTGATAATGCTCTCCATTATATTCTAGAACGAGAACGATTTTCACATGCATACGACGTTAACGATGCTGAAATATTCTTGGCTCTGTTTAATAGGCGCACTCAACCCTTAACCTATTGTTACTTCAAGCTATCCAGCATTGATCGTGCAGTTGCCTGCTGTGATTCAGTCCCCTCCCGCAGGACCTCTTCCAGGATTTCCTGAGCACCTTCGATATCCTTCATTTCCAGATAAGCCTTGGCTAAATCAATTTTGACTGCGACCTCATCCCAAGGGATATCATTTTGGTTATCCGTCTGAGCGTTATCATCTTTGGCCTTTTCAGGTTCATCATCTAAATCCAGTTTTATCTCACTCAGATCGAACGTCAGGACATGTCGATCATCTTCCTGTTGCGAGGAAGTCACAGTTTCATCGTTCGATGGCGTCGTAGGGGATTCGGATGCGATCTCTCCAGGAAAATCCAGCTCAAAGGGTATTCCCGCATCATCAGGGGAAGTATCGGTCTTCCGAGGCGAGTCTTCCTTTTCATCTTGCTCAGGCGCTGAACTTAAAGTGAACTCAAGATCAGGCACCGCCGCCGCCTTCTCACGTCCCTGTTCTGACGCATCCGGTACAATTTCCTGGTCTTTCAGTTCAGCCGCACCATGGTGAGGGCTATCTTTGATATCGAATTGAATATCATGAACTTGTTCAGCCAAATTCTCGGTTGGTGTCTCACTCGATGTTTCGACAGGCGACTCTTTCGGGGAAGACGGCGCAATGCCTGCTTGATGGCTTGCCAAATCCTTGCCTTGATCGACCACCACGTTTTCAGTCATATTCTTTCCGAAAAAGAACCCAGCGGCTGATTCGGATAACCCGCCTTCCCGCTTTTCAATATTGAATTTGGCTTCTTCAGAAAATTCAACGAACGATTCTTTGTCATTATGCTGCCGATCACTCAAAACTGCCGGTACTGTCTCTGCTGCTGTCATCGAAGTCGCCGCCGTAGCGTGTGTGGTCTTGCTATTACCCTCCGGCTCCTCATCAACATAATCAAAGAGATGATCCATCTCATCCTTTTGATTTCTTCTCCGGCGCAGAATAGAAATACCCAGCCAACCTGTGAGCAGTGCGGCAAGCACTCCACCCGTCACTTCCAAGTTTTCTGCAACAAAATCTATAATTTGATCTAATAAAGCCATTTCGACTGCACTAGTAGACTCGAACTCGGGCAGTCCAACTTGGTCTGCAGCTTCCATGACTTCAGATTGTGCAGCCACGGTTGTTTCAGCATGCTCAGCATCCGTCTTTTCATTCACTTCTTCAGGCATTATTGCGTCAGTCATTACACCATCATCTGGCACAAGGTGTTCTTCTGAGGATGGTGATGACTCTGCTTGGGGGGATAACTGCTCTGCCCTTGCCTGAATTTCTGCCATACCCGTTCCCTTAATTTCGATCAGGCGTTGCAATCGTTCGATATTTTGCTCCAGCAAAGTTATGCGCTCATTGGCTTCTTGGAGTGCACGTTCTTTTGCAATGGCATCTTCTTCCATCATGCGCAAATAATCTTGGGTAGCACTGTTTTTACCACCAACAAATTCGCCATTATCTTGGAAGCTCGAGGGAGACTGTCCCTTTGACAAAATCAATACTTCCTCGGAGGGCGCGTTCTTGGATAAAGGACTGTCCTCTTCAATCGTTGTCGATATTTTCCCCTCTGCCGACTGCTTCAGGTCGGCTCTCACTGAAGTATTCGTTGAAGTGCTCGTTGCAGCTTCTGCTATTCTTTGCCGATAAGCATGCCAATTAGCGGTTTGGGCCTTAATTTCCTGGCTTGCTTCTCTCTGGCTAACCGATGCAATCTCGCTCTGCTGGGGAATCCGCAGAATGGATCCCACTTTGAGCAAATTCATATTATTTTCAAAGAAAGCATCACGATTAGCCTGATACAACGCAACCAACATTTGGTTTAAGTCAATCCCTTCTGGCGCAACTTGTTTTGCGATTTTAGTCAGTGTCTCTCCTCGTTCAACAGGGCCATAGGTAGCCGGCCCCGGTTTATAAGACGCTTCTTTGCTATTAATCGCTGTCTTTTGGCTATTGCGCTCATGCGGCTGAATCGTTTCAGTGGCGCTAGAAGTGGCTTGCAGCGAGCTACTTGCACGCTGCACAACTGGAACTACAGGCTCATTGAGCTCGGTTTCTGCTGGATCCAGTAACACCGTATATTCACGCAGCAGGCGTCCCGAAGAAGATCCGCTCAGCTCTACCAGCAGGTTGATGAATGGCTCATTGATCGATTGTGTAGAAGCAACGTGTATATAGGGTTGACCATTGACACGCTTCTCAATTGAAACACGCAATGAGGCATGATAAGGGGCATAGATCATGCCGGCTTGATTAAATGCCTCGGGCGAAGCCACACGTGCCGCTAAGGAGGGCAGTTCACCTTCATCAACTGAAACCAGCTCGATTTCCGCTTTGAAGGGTTGTCCCAGCGATGAACCCAAGGTCAACTTGCCTAATCCGGCCGCATTTACTAGCCAAGGCATCAAGCATAAAATCATTACCCAGCCGACTTTCAAACAAATCTTGCTCACAGGGATATCCTCACATTTCTTAGCATTAAATACGTGCCAGCACGGGTCATATTGGCGAAAGAAATACCTTGTACCTTAGGTTGATCACGGTAATTGAGAAAGCCTAGGTGATTGGAGCAAAACGCGCCAAAATAAAAAATGTGCTATTTCTCCTCTTGCTGCACAATGGATAAAACCGTTAATGCTCGATCAGTATTCGTAGCATTCTGCGCAGTGGCTCTGCCGCCCCCCACAAAAGCTGATCGCCCACCGTAAAAGCGGAGAGATATTCTCCTCCCATATTCAGCTTGCGCAATCTCCCAACGTGGACGTCTAATTTACCGTTAACGGCAACTGGCGTCAGTTCTTTTGTAGTCATTTCGCGTTCATTTGGAATGACCCGCACCCAATCATTGGACTGAGCGATCACATCTTCAATTTCATCCAACGGAATATCCTGCTTAAGCTTGATCGTCAAAGCTTGACTATGGCAGCGCATTGCACCGACACGCACGCAAATGCCATCGACGGGCACAGGCGTATCCGCTCGCCCCAGGATCTTATTCGTCTCAGCTTGGCCTTTCCACTCTTCACGGCTCTGCCCATGCTCAACTTCTTTATCTATCCATGGAATCAGGCTGCCAGCCAATGGCACGCCAAAGTGCTCGGCAGGAAAATTCTTATCACGCAGCTTCTCAGCCACTTCCCGATCGATATCTAGAATACTTGAGGCCGGATCATTGAGCAGATCCTCGGCCACGCGATGCGTTTCTCCCATCTGCTGGAGCAATTCGCGCATGTTTTGCGCCCCCGCACCGGAAGCAGCCTGATAAGTCATCGCGCTCATCCAATCTACCATGTTCTTATCGAACAACCCACCCACTGCCATCAGCATCAAGCTGACCGTGCAGTTACCGCCAATGTAATTCTTGACACCCTCATGCATGGCTTGTTTGATAACAGGCATATTGATGGGATCCAGTATGATGACAGCATCATCTCTCATTCTAAGCGCAGATGCAGCATCGATCCAATACCCTTTCCAGCCAGATTCTCGCAACTTACCAAAAATCTCGTTGGTATAATCGCCTCCTTGACAAGAAAGGATAATATTCATCTGCTTTAGTTTCGCAATATCGTATGCATCTTGAAGAGGCGAAACACCTTTGCCGACATCCGGCCCGTCTCCCCCCTTCTGAGATGTCGTGAAAAATACGGGCTCTATCAATGAAAAATCATCTTCCTCACGCATTCGTTGCATGAGTACAGAACCTACCATTCCGCGCCAACCCACAAAGCCCACTTGTTTCATTTAGTTTTCTATAACCTTTTACGCTGAAAAATATTGATGATTGAATCTCTTGCAATCTTGTAATTTGGGGAATTCAATGCCGATCACAATGCCGATCAATAAAGCAAGCGACTCTTCTCAAAACGAGGATGCTTGCCCCCACTGGTCGATGCCGATTTACAAGCTCGCCAACACGGCCTCCCCCATCTCTGCCGTCCCCACCTTTTGCGTACCCGGCTCAAAAATATCATGGGTACGGTACCCTTGCGCCAATACCTTACCAACTGCACCTTCTATACGCAAAGCCGCTTCTTCCTGGGCAAACGTGTAGCGCAACATCATCGCTACTGAGAGGATCGTTGCGAGCGGATTCGCGATATTTTTCCCTGCAATATCGGGTGCGGATCCGTGAATGGGCTCATATAGCCCCTTATTTTGATCATCGAGCGATGCGGAAGGTAACATACCGATTGAACCTGTCAGCATTGAAGCTTCATCGGACAAGATATCACCAAACATGTTCCCCGTGACGATCACATCAAACTGCTTGGGATCGCGTACTAATTGCATGGCGGCATTATCCACCAACATATGTGACAAACTGACATCCGGATACGCCGCTGCGGTCTCCGAAACTACATCGCGCCACAGCTGTGTACACTCCAACACATTCATTTTATCCACCGAACACAACCGACCTTTGCGTTTCCGCGCAGCTTGAAAAGCAACGTGCGCAATTCGGCGTATTTCCATCTCCGAGTAAATCATCGTATTGAATCCAACGCGCTGCCCATCGCGTTGCTCGATCCCGCGCGGCTGACCGAAATAGATATCACCGGTCAGCTCGCGTACGATCAAAATGTCCAGCCCCGAAACAATCTCTGGTTTTAAGCTCGAGGCGCTCGCCAATTCAGGGTATAAGATTGCAGGCCGCAGGTTAGCAAACAGATTCAATGCCTTGCGGATAGCCAGCAACCCCTGCTCAGGACGCTTCTCGCGAGGCAGACTATCGTAGCGCGGACCACCGACCGCACCCAACAGCACGGCATCGGCTTGCGCAACAAGTTGACGAGTCACCTCCGGGAAGGGCTCCCCGGTTGCGTCCACGGCACAACCTCCAAGCAGACCGGGCTCCAGCTCGAATTTCAATCCATCGGATTTAAGCGCCAATAGTATGCGTTCCGCTTGGGCAATAATTTCCGGACCAATGCCATCCCCTGCCAAAACAGCTATTTTCATATTTTGTTTACACCGGTAAATTGATATCAGGCAAATAACCAGGGCTGCGTCTCTCGTCGCTTTTCCTCAAACTGCCTGATTTTATCAGCATGTTGTAAAGTCAAGCCGATCTCATCCAACCCATTGATCAGACAATACTTCCTGAACGGATCAATCTCAAAACCATAGCTTTCATTGCTCGGCGTGGTAACTGTTTGAGCTGCCAAATCCACAGTCAAACGATATCCGCTGGTCGCCATGACTTCTTCAATGAGCTTATCCACGACTTTTCCATCCAGAATGATCGGCAGCAAACCAATTTTAAAGCAGTTATTGAAAAAGATATCTGCGAAACTGGGCGCAATGATCACTTCAAAACCATAATCCTGCAACGCCCAGGGCGCATGTTCCCGGCTCGATCCGCATCCAAAATTATCGCGCGTTATTAAAATCTGCGCGCCTTGGTAACGAGGCTGATTTAAAATAAAGTCAGGGTTAATCTTACGCTGTGAAGCATCCATCCCTGGCTCGCCCCGATCCAGATACCGCCATTCATCGAATAGATTCTGACCAAACCCGGACCGTTTGATCGATTTCAGGAATTGTTTGGGAATGATGGCATCGGTATCCACGTTAGCGCGGTCGAGCGGAACCACCAATCCCTTGCAGTGCTCGAATTTTTTCATTGTCATATTTTACTGGGCAGATTTTTCGATCACTTCCCCACCTTTCTGGATATCCTTCCCAAACCCTTGCATGGTATGACAGCCGGACAGCAGCAGGACAATCATCAACACGCCAAATGTTACAGATAATTTTCTCATTTCCATCTCCTTGTCATTAAAAAATGATATCGACTGTCACTCATTCATCGCACGAACATCCACGAAGTGGCCAGCTACCGCTGCCGCTGCAGCCATGGCGGGGCTCACCAAATGCGTCCTTCCTCCAGGGCCTTGCCTGCCTTCGAAATTCCGATTGGAAGTAGAAGCGCATCGCTCACCCGGCATTAATCTATCGTCGTTCATTGCCAGGCACATCGAGCAGCCTGGCTCGCGCCATTCAAAACCAGCCTCACGAAAAATCTTATCGATTCCTTCTTGTTCCGCCTGTGATTTTACCAAGCCAGACCCCGGTACCACGAGCGCCAGCTTGATATTAGGAGCTATATGTTTGCCTTTCAAAACAGAAGCAGCCTCCCGCAAATCCTCGATGCGGGAATTCGTGCATGACCCTATGAAAATTTTATCGAGAAATATCTCGCTGATGGGTGTATTGGGTGTAAGCCCCATGTATTTCAATGCATTTTCAGTGTCGTGACGCTTGACCGGATCAGTTATCGAGGCAGGATCCGGCACCTTGCCTTCAATCGAAACCACCATCTCAGGGGAAGTCCCCCAAGTCACTTGTGGCTTGATTTGCGCAGCATCCAACTTCACAACCCGATCGAACACGGCTCCCTCATCACTCTTCAGAGTACGCCAATAAGAAACTGCCTGCTCCCACAGCTCACCCTTGGGCACGAAAGGACGTCCCTTGAGATATTCGATCGTCGTTTCATCCACTGCGATCATGCCTGCACGCGCTCCCGCTTCGATAGCCATATTGCAAAGCGTCATCCGGCCTTCCATGCTGAGCGCCCGAATGGCACTGCCGGCAAACTCTATCGCATAACCCGTACCACCCGCCGTACCAATCTCACCAATAATGGCCAGCGCAATATCTTTGGCTGTCACCCCGCGCCCCAGCTTACCCTCGACCAAAATTTGCATCGACTTAGCTTTTTTGGTTAGCAAGCACTGGGTTGCCAGCACATGTTCCACCTCAGAGGTACCAATGCCGAAGGCAAGGCAGGCAAAAGCGCCGTGAGTGCTGGTATGCGAATCGCCACATACCACCGTCATTCCCGGTAACGTCGCGCCTTGCTCTGGCCCGATGACGTGTACGATGCCCTGCCGCTGATCGTTCATTCTAAATTCGGTAATCCCCAGCTCCTCGCAATTTTGATCAAGCGTTTCCACTTGCAAACGTGAGGTGGGATCTTTGATACCGCTGCTCCGATCTGTCGTAGGAACATTGTGGTCGGCCACCGCCAAGATAGAGTTGATTCGCCAAGGTTTGCGCCCGGCTAATTTCAGCCCCTCGAATGCTTGAGGGCTCGTGACCTCATGCACGAGATGGCGATCGATATAGAGAATAACCATGCTGTCCGGCTTATCCGATTCCGCATGCACCACATGGCTTTCCCAAAGTTTGTCGTATAAAGTCTTCATATTGCAGTATTCCATTAGAATCCGGTCATTATCCCATAAAGCAGTATTCAGCAGTAGGCTGCGCGTTAATGATTCGATGAACGTAGCTATAAGGTTAATAGCAAGTTTCTTCAAGTCCCATGAGTGGTACAATTTTCTGATTCATCTTTCCCCGAATAACCAGGAAATAAAGGAATAGGCTATGTCCACCATCGAATCCGTGCTACACGAAACACGTATCTTTGCGCCTTCAACTAAATTCGTCGAACAAGCGAATCTAGCTGACATCGAAGCATACCGGGCGCTTTGCGCCGAAGCCGAGCGCGATTACCCCTCTTTTTGGAGCAAACTGGCGCAGCAGCATATTTTATGGCATAAGCCTTTTACACGCGTCCTGAATGATTCAGAACCGCCTTTCTTCAAATGGTTCGAAGACGGTGAACTCAATATTTCATATAACTGCCTGGACAGACATCTCGCCAATCAGCCTGACAAAATAGCGATTATTTTTGAAGCCGACAATGGCGATGTCAATCACTGTACCTACCGTGAGCTCTACCAGCGCGTCTGTCAGTTTGCCAATGGTCTAAAGGCGCTGGATATCAAAAAAGGGGATCGCATCATTATCTATATGCCGATGCGTATCGAAGCGGTGATCGCCATGCAAGCATGCGCCCGCATCGGCGCAATTCACTCGGTCGTATTCGGCGGATTCTCCGCCAAGAGTTTGCACGAGCGTATCGTCGATGCGGGGGCAGCCGCGGTGATCACCGCTGACGAGCAAACGCGCGGCGGCAAGAACCACCCGCTTAAAGCGACCGTCGACGAAGCCCTTAGCATGGGCGATACCGATTCTGTCAAATCGGTTGTCATATACAAACATACAGGCGTCGATATCGCATGGCAAAACAACCGCGATATCTGGTGGCATGACCTGATTCATGGCAAACAAGGTGAATGCGCGCCTGAATGGGTCAATGCCGAGCATCCCCTGTTTACGCTATACACTTCCGGCTCCACCGGCAAACCTAAAGGTGTGCAACACTCTTCTGCCGGCTACCTGTTAGGTACAATGATCAGCATGCAATGGGTGTTCGATTACAAGCCGACAGATATTTTTTGGTGTACCGCCGATGTCGGCTGGATTACGGGACACAGCTATGTCGCCTATGGTCCTCTGGCGATGGGCGCGACTCAGGTCATTTTCGAAGGCATCCCCACCTACCCTGATGCTGGCCGCTTCTGGAAAATCATACAACAGCACAAAGTCACAACATTCTATACCGCCCCGACCGCGATTCGCTCACTTATCAAATTAGGCGCAGATTTGCCACAACAATATGATCTCTCCTCGTTACGCCTTCTTGGTTCGGTGGGCGAACCGATCAATCCTGAAGCATGGATGTGGTATTACACCGTCGTCGGTCAATCCCGTTGCCCGATCGTCGACACTTGGTGGCAAACCGAAACGGGGTGTCATATGATCGCTCCCATTCCGGGGGCCATTCCACTCAAACCTGGTTCATGCACATTACCACTCCCCGGCATCAGCGCTGCGGTAGTGGATGAAGCCGGCCATGATGTGGAACTTGGCAAGGGGGGATTTCTGGTAATCAAACGCCCCTTCCCATCCCAGATTCGCACGTTATGGAAGGATCCGGCTCGCTTCAAAAAAACCTATTTCCCGGAGGATATCTGTGGCGGCCGCTATTATTTGGCGGGTGACTCAGCTCATCGTGATAAGGAGGGATATTTCTGGATCATGGGGCGCATTGACGATGTGCTGAATGTGTCCGGTCATCGTCTGGGAACGATGGAAATCGAATCGGCGCTGGTTGCCAATCCATTGGTTGCCGAGGCGGCCGTCGTCGGAAAACCGCACGAAATCAAAGGAGAGGCCGTGGTTGCCTTCGTAGTATTGAAAGGCCAGCGTCCCCATGGCGCACAAGCCTCCGAAATCGCTGGCACATTGCGGGAATGGGTTGCGCGCGAAATTGGACCGATTGCCAGACCAGAAGAAATCCGGTTTGGCGATAACTTGCCCAAAACACGGTCGGGTAAAATCATGCGGCGCTTGCTGCGATCTCTGGCAAAAGGAGAAGAAATCACCCAGGACACCTCCACACTTGAAAATCCGGCCATCCTCGAACAACTCAAACAACCTGTCAGTTGAATGAAAACAGTTTACCCATCAACTTGGCCACATACATGCTTTATCGAATAAACATATGAATTTGCCTCATTTTATCGACTACGGTTTTGGCATCAGCGCGATCGATGCACAATACCATCGCCCCGGTCGCGCAGCGATTCATTTGATCGCCGAAAATGGCGTTGCCGCTTTGGTTGACACAGGCACCCAGTTTTCTGTACCGGGTGTCATGCAAGTACTGAAAAGCAAGCAGATTGCTCCCGAAGCAGTCGCTTATGTACTGCTTACGCATATCCATTTGGATCATGCCGGCGGCGCGAGCGCCTTCATGGAACAGTTGCCTAACGCCAAACTGGTCGTGCATCCACGTGGCGCGAAATATATGGTCAACCCCACAAAACTGATCGCTGGCGTAAAAGCCGTCTATGGCGAAGCAGAATTCAAACGCCTTTATGGTGAAATTCATCCAATTGACGAACAACGGGTCATCGAAGCGCCTGATGAAACACGCATCGACCTGAATGGCAGAACGCTGTTATTGCTCGACACCCCAGGCCATGCGCGCCACCATTACTGCATTTTTGACGAACGAAGTCAGTCCTTTTTCACCGGAGATACCTTCGGTGTTTCGTATCGTGAACTCGATGTCAATGGGCTGGAATTCGTATTTCCGACGACGACACCCGTTCAATTCGATCCAGCCGCCGCCCACGCCTCTCTGCATCGCATCATGAGTTACCATCCACAGCATGCATTTTTGACTCACTACAGCCGCATCGGCCATCTCCCTCACCATGCAGCTCAAATGCATGATTTGATCGATGCTTTTGTCGGTATCGCGAACGAAGCAGCCAAAGAAACTTCAGACCGGCACGCCTATATTGTGCGGGCGATGAAATCACTTCTCTGCGAACGGCTTGCCGCCCACGGCTGCACATGGCAACCCGAAGCGATTCATGAGCTATTGCGCATCGATATCGAACTCAATGCCATGGGACTGGAAACATGGTTGAATCAGTCCGAGCAATCCAATAAAACGTAAGTACCAAAGAAAGTGATAGCTTATACTTTCGAAGTTATTTACAGTTACACGCAGCCGCACTTTTCCATATGAGAGAAGCATTGAAATGTCTCATCATTAACTTTTACGATCTTACAGGGAGTAATCGATGGATGAACTGAACACGTTTATTGCCGGAATGATAAATAGTTTTTCTATAAGCATGATCACAGAAAGGAGCTGGTTCGAGATCGCCTCGATTTTGGCACCCTCGGTTATTCTCATTCTCGTGTTATTTGGCTTCAGTTTTCTGCTGCAACATAGAAATGGAAAAATCGCCACTTATATTATCTGTCTTTTACTCATTTTACTGTTCTTACCCTATGAACTATACCGCCAAGCAGCAACACTATCCAAGGCGCAAGCCAATGTAGCCGAAACAGAGTCCAGCTTAAAAACGCTGCTAAATGCTTCCGATCTCGATCATCTCGAGAATTTGGTCAACGAGGAAGTCGCATCCGGCATACTGGACGAAGCCATCGATCGGCTTAGTCAGCAAGAAAAAAAGGAGCTTATCCTTATCTCATGGCTGATTGCCGAAAATGAGAAACGATCCCGGCAGCATCACCAAGATCAGCAAGCAGCCCTGACCAAGGCTATCCAATCGCATCTTGACCAAGCCAAACAAGAAATCATCAATACGAGAGAACCCGTAGACAAAATCTCAGCCGATATCCTGCAACGTATTGAGGACGATGTCAGCCGTCTCATAGCAGAAAAAATGCAACCCTTCAATCAAACTATCGATGGATCACTCGACTCATTCCAGGAAAACATCCAGCAGTTCATGCAAAATGAACTGAAAACCTATGAAGAAATGCTTACCTCACTCACTCAGAAAGGTATCGAAGAACTCGGTAACGCGCTCAAGCATCACACCTATCGGGCACAACGTAAATTTACCCAGCAAATCAGGCAAGCAAACGAAGAATCTGCACAGAAACTTAATGAAGCACAACGAAACATCGCTCAACTAAACAGCACGATCGAAGAAATCAATTTGGAAAAAATCATCGAACAAATCAAGCAACTTTCCGATTCAATCAATATCATTCAAAAACAAAATGATATTCGCTTCGAATATCACGAATGCATCCGATCCGCCGGACTTATCGATCTGATTGGCAAAGAGGAAGAATGCAGAAAAAAACTCAATAACGATACAAATGATTTAATTAACCCATAAAACCTGCCGTTTTCGTTTTTTCATGACTAGAATTCATCTAAATGAGGAAATAAATTATGGCAAGACACCTTATCGCGATGCTGTTTCTTGGCATTGGAATACTTTTAGCACTGGGCGCCAGTGCAGCCCTAGCCAAAACGGGCTTTGCAGTCTACTACAGCGACAAATATCAGGGCAGACAAACGGCCAACGGTGAAATCTTCGATCAGAAAATCTTTACCGCAGCCCATAATGAATTACCTTATGGAACCCTGGTAAAAGTAACCAATCTCGAAAATAACCACAGTGTGATCGTTAAGATCAACGATCGCATGGCCCAGAACAATCCCAATATTATCGATGTTTCCAGGCGTGCCGCAGAAAAACTGGGATTCATAGAACAAGGCCGGGTCTCTGTCACTCTTGAAACCGTCAAAACAAGACGATAGTCTGATCACACCCTAAACGCGGCACAAGAAAAGAGCTTTACGATCAATCGAGCTTCAATTTCGAAATATCCGCTTTAGGCGTGCGCTCAGGAAGCGTCGGCGCGATCGTCCGCAACACCTTCTGGGCTGTCGCGCGGCTCACAGTCAGCTTACCGCCATACAAACTCACCACTCTGGGTTTAGGCTGCGTATCGCACTGCAAATGAATTTCTCGTGAACGGCGAAACGCAATGCCTTGCATAGCAGGCAATACGCGTAATCCGGAGAATTTCTCTTTGATCTCGACAGGACGGCTTGGAAAATAGTGGTGGAAACAATCCAGTAAATACGCTTCTTCCGAAACCAATGGGGCGGACTCTTCCGGCACGCCCTTAAACACCGTTTCGGTTGTTCCTAATAGAATTTGTTGATACCACGGCAGTACAAAAACGGCTCTTCGATCGACCGGAGACTCCAGATAATAGCACCCCCGCTCAAGCTCGCCTTCCAGCACCAAATGGCTCCCTTGCACCAGATCGACGGGGTATTCGGGCGGACAGGGCTCGATCCGTCGTGTCACGCTGTTTACCCATGGACCAGCAGCGTTCACCAACACGGCGGCAGTACAATGATGCGTTGCGCCCTCCTCGGCATAATCGATTTCACATCCTCCTGGCGTAAGGATTGCATGCACAAACTCTGCTGGACAGCGCAATTCCGCCCCCAGGGATTGGGCAGAATACATCAGTGCCTGCGTCAACAGCCGATCGTCTGTTTGCGCGTCCCAGTACTGAAAAACCTGTTTGAGCCCATGCGTGGTCAAACCATCCAGCTGCCCCCATTCCGCGCGAGGAACAACACGAAAACGAGCAAACGCTCCTCCACCCGCCAACAGGGCATACAGACTCAAACCTGCACGAATCGTCAGCGCACTACGGGTAGTATTCTGGTAGACCGGAATATAGAATCGACTCAACTTGACCAAAGAAGGTGCCAATCTCAACCAATCCGATCGCTCGCGCAGACTCTCATAAACGAGCTTGAATTGCCCATGCTCCAAATAACGCAGCCCTCCATGAATCAGTTTACTGGAGCGGCTCGATGTGCCTGCGGCAAGCGCTGTCTTTTCCAATAGCAGGACAGTATAGCCACGCGCAACGGCTGCTTGCGCGACCGCCACGCCCTGAATCCCGCCGCCGACGACAACGATGTCATAATGATTGGACGCAGGCATGCTTTTTGAGCAACGGATGTTGTATTAAGGTTCCGATTGTATCGGTTTCGATCAGCAGAACACCCTCCTCAGCATAGCTAAGCGCAGTAGGGCTATCATCGACCGTGTAGACCGCCCATTGCCAAGGTCCTTGCCAACGCTCCGCTGGCTTGCGCGGCAGGCGTCGGGTATAGCAGAACAGAAAATCAGGCACCAACGCCGTTGCGATTGCTGCCTGTTCATTATCCCATTCCGGAATAACCCACCCGATCCGCACCCCACCGCGTTCACGGGCGTACGCCACGGCTTTATCATCGAACGATATCACGATACATTGCTTGACGTACGGATGAATGACTTCGAGCACCGCGTCCACCGTCGCTGCCAAACCGAACCTCAGAATACTTTCAGACTTGATCTCGATAAATGCCGTCACCCACGGCCATGCCTGCAGAAGCTGACAAAACTCAGCCAAATCAGAGAGGGGCTCAGACTCGGGCGGATGAGCCAACCTCAAGCCCGGGTAAGGCACGGAATGCATTCTAATTGCCGCATCGTCAAGCTGAGTCAACCAGCGGTCTGATCCCGCCAAACGCCAGAGGTGATCGTCATGACACAAAAACGGCGTACGACGCGCACTCAACTGTATATCGATTTCGACAAAACAAGCACCGGCCAGCATAGCCGCTTCGAGGCCAGCGAGAGAATTCTCGGGATAACGCATAGGATAACCGCGGTGCGCTATCAGATAAGGTATAGCTTGCTCACTCACAAACGAAAGCTTCCTGCAGAAAATGTGGATCACGGCCCATGGCCCATACTGCTGTCGATTATAGCGGTCAATCAGGATTTGAACACAAGATTAGATGATAGAATCGATAACCATATCGAACTTAATGCATTCATTGGGAGAAATAATGCGTAAATTTAGATTCAACTTCAATCTACTCCTCCCTGCCTTACTGGCAGCGCTTCTTTTCATACCGTTCCTGATCAATTCACTTACCCATTACTTCTATGGGGAAAAACAGTTCCCCCCTATCGTCATGATGAAGCTACCCGTCGAAAGTACAGCCATCTCACTTCCTACCGAGGTTGTCCAGTTCACACCTTTTGAAGTCACGCTCCAACTGGATACCGAGGCGTTGGCGAATCGCCTCAATGACATCATTGCCCGATCGCCTCATGGTGTCGCCATGCAAGGGATTTCCGGCAAAGTCCATGCGAGCATGCAGGCAGAAATCGTTGGCAACGGTTTTCATATCGATAATCCTGGACCGCAGGTTCAATTGTTTTCAGGACAAAGCGGAACACTCTGGTCATGGACAGTAACACCTACTGCCCCCAACCGCCATCAACTTGCAATCCGGCTCCACCTCATCACCCTCGACAATGGACAAGAAAACCAGAAAGTCGTCGATATCGCCGAAATCCAGACATACGCACAAAAGAATCCAGCCGAATGGATCAAGCGATACGGTATTTGGTTTATCATTGCCGGTATCGTCGCATTCGTCCTCTGGCGAAGAATACGCCGCCCGTCGATTGAATAACTTCACTCACTCACGCTTGATCTTCTGATCATTGCTTATAGGAAGGCACGTATGAACAAACCCATCATCGCGATCCAGAAAGACCACCAACTGCTCACAAGTGGGCGCTATCAATCTTTCTCAGCAAGATGGCATGAGCTGGCTGCTCAACAAGGGATTACAACACGCGCTATCGATATTTTTTCCAATGCTACAGATGGGGTAGCTCAACTCCAGGATTGCGATGCGTTCATGTATTGGTTTGCGCAACCGCCATCTGTGAGCCGTCCCGCCCGAAAATTAATCGCTTCGCTGGCGCATGTCAGCAAAATACGGGTCTTCCCCAATCTCAACACGATATGGCATTTTGATGACAAGATAGCTGAATTCTATCTCCTTAGGCTTGCCGGTATCCCCATACCAAAAACTACGGTGCTTTGGTCACGAGACCAAGCAGTAGAATTTATTACCACTGTCACCAGCTATCCTTTGGTTTTAAAACTGACTTCTGGCATCATTTCACGCAACGTCGAGTTGGTGCACAACGCAAAAGCCGCACATCGGTGTGTTCAAGAGCTTTTTGGCTCAGGTATGCACACGTTACCTCCACCCAATTTTCCATTCCGCTGGTATCTAAAGCGGATCCTCGAGGCTAGCCGAATACTTTTATGCCGGGAAAGAGATGAGGAATTCCATAAAGGGTATTTGTTATTTCAGGAATTTCTCCCAGGGAATGATTTCGACATTCGCATCACAATCATTGGTAACCGTGCCTTTGCATTCAGGCGCCATAACCGCCCCAATGATTTCCGGGCAAGTGGTAGTGGCCGTATCGACTGGGATCCCACCCAAATTCCGCTCGATGCATTGATGCTTGCTTTCAAAACTGCAAAAACGCTCAAGACCCAATCACTAGCAGTCGATATTTTACGCAGGAACGGTGAACCTGTGATCGTAGAAATCAGCTATTACTATGAAGGTTGGGCTGTCGCAGCTTGCCCGGGTCACTGGCAACTGCAAAATCATTTCCCGCAACCCATCTGGGTCGAAGGATCAATGAGGCCAGAAGACGCCATTTGGTCTGATTTTATCGCTTGTCTCGATATTCAATAACTTAACAAAGCAGCAACTCATAACTTATTTTAATCGATGAAAATCATTGAACCCTATCTCAATTTTTGGGCACGACTCACTGTCAAGATTCGCAAACCTCTCGTTATCGGCATAACTGGCTCTGTGGGGAAAAGTACCACGGCAGCCATGATTTCATCTGTCTTAACACATCCTCCTATTGAAAAAATGATAGGAAAGGTGGGATACACCCAAGACAATATGAATGACGATATTGGGTTGCCAGCCACATTACTACGCTTCCATAACTGGAGCGAAATTCCCCATAACAGATCAGCCAAATTGCTGATGCTATGCAAGATCCCTTTTCGGGCACTTAGTCTCATTCTGGGAAACTATCCCAAAGTCTTGGTACTGGAATATGGTGCAGGCTGGAGTGGGCACATGCGACAATTAATAAATATTGTCTCGCCCGATATTGCAATCGTTACCACGATCGGACCCGCACATTTAGAGCGATTCAAAACACTTGAAGGAATTGCACGGGAAAAAAGTAGGCTTGTACAGTCTGCTTCCCCCTCAGGTTTGGTCATATTGGGTGAGGATCATGAATTTGTCTCCTTTCTCGAAGCAAAAGCAAATGCTCCCGTTATTAAGGTCTCAGGAAAAGGCACTGAATTATCAAGAAATATTACCTTGGCTGTTTGTAAGCATATGGGTATCCCTGAAGAAATAGTTAGCCCAGCTTTGGAAAATTTCATAAATCTTAAAGGACGGTTAGATGTCATTGAGCTGACAGATACGACAGTCATAGACGATAGCTACAATGCAAATCCGTTGTCTGTCAAATTCGGGTTAGACATGCTAGAAAAAATAACCAAACCGGGGCAACGTCGAGTGGCCATTCTAGGCACTATGGCTGAATTAGGAGAGGAAAGCGTACGTCTTCATGAAGAAGTAGGTCAATATGCACGCGAGCGGGTTGATTTGCTGGTTGGGGTAGGCGAACTAGCCAAGTGGTATCAACCCAATACTTGGTTTGATAACAGCGGTGAATGTGCCGAATCGATCAACAATTACCTTCGAAAAGGGGATTGCGTCTTCATCAAGGGATCAGCATCGGCCAACATGGGGCAAATCGTCAAAAAATTGAAGAAAAATAGTGAATAAACGATAATTAGCAATGTTAAGACCCCCAGGCATCCTGTTTAGGGTTATTTGTTCATTAGCCAAAAAGACCTCATTCCAAAATTGATAATGTTTAAATTTTCCTGACCTCGCAAGATTGGTGTAGAGCAGTGTTCTCGATAATATCCTGGTAACACCAATGCCATGGCTCGTAAATAAACCCGGAATCGTTGCCTATTGGGTAGGAAAGTTTAAACCCAAATTTCCATGCATTGTTGCAGAGCCAGTCAAATGCAGGGGTATCCTCAAATTTTTCTGCAGGGGGAAAACTATCAAGATCGAGCGCTCGCCCGGTATGATGTTCACTATAGCCAGGAGCAGCGATCCATGTCAGCAAATAATCAAGCTTTCCACCCCAGGCAAGTTGATCACGGATGAGTTTTGCCTGCTGATCAGCACTCCGAAACGCCCAGCGAATTTGCAGACCCACCCCATCATTAGCAGCAGTCGTATGCATTGCGCGCCATTGTGATCGAGTTCTAGGCGTCATCAGGCATTGCTGTCCCTCAAAGACACCGGTAGACACAGCCACCAGCTCCGCAGGATAGCGATAAAACGGCAATCCTCGATCTGCATACGTCCTGGGGATACCCAGCATTCGATGCAAAGCATACACCCTCCGAACATAGTCATCATGCCTTTGATTGCTATCCCGGAACATCTAAAACCTGACCGATGCTCGCCACATAATTTCCCGCGCGAGATGATACCCCTTCCGAAGGTAACGAGAACTCATCCTGATTTTCATAGATTCACTATTCTTCTCCTAACATGGTTATTTTAATATGATAGGCTATTGATCGATGGCCTAGGTGCTTACCGCGCCTGATAATTTGTCGTTTTCACCATTGATCCCAATAGGACACATTTATGATATTCATCAAATGGCTTTTGATCAGCTTTACTTTAGTCGTGATAGCTACCATCATTGCTGGCCAACTCGGCATGTTCAAAGGAACACCGCCAACTGATCTTGGCGTACAGGACGGAAAATTAAAACCGCCTTCCATGACGCCCAATAGCGTCTCCAGCCAAGCGGTACTTTACCCCGATCACCCGCAACTCGATTATGCAAAAATTGAGCCATACCCGCTCATGGGTGACGCTTCGACCACATTGGCACGCCTACGCAGCATCGTCGAATCCATGCCAGGCGCTGAAATCATTACGAGCAATGAGCATTATCTCTACGTCCAGTTTACGACCCGTATCCTCAAATTTGTCGATGACGCAGAATTTTGGTTCGATCCAGCCGCCAAGGTAATTCAAGTGCGCTCGGCTTCCCGGATAGGCAGAAGCGACCTGGGTGTCAATCGCAAGCGTATCGAAACGATACGTGCACAACTCGGCGCTTCCTGAGTTTTTTCTAAGCCAGCTATCCGTTCATCACAATGGCAAATCAGTGATTTTATATGGCGCGCCGTTTTCTAATTATCCTGCTGCTACTGAGCTTTGCATTCATTGGTACCATCAGTCTGTTATTGCAAGGCAGCTTACCACAGTATGAGGGTACGGTAAGGCTGACAGGCCTGAGTATGCCCGTAGAGGTTGAGCGAGACGCGCAAGGTAGCGTTACCCTTCGCGCGCAAAACCGCGTGGATCTTGCCAGGGCGCTTGGCTTTGTTCATGCTCAGGAGCGTTTTTTTGAAATGGATCTCATGCGGCGAAGCGCTGCCGGCGAATTGGCCGAACTATTTGGAGAAGCGGCATTGCCCGCTGACCGCCAGACACGCGGTCACCGCATGCGCGCACGCGCTACAGCTATGCTCTCCACCCTCCCCAAGGATCATCGGCGGTTAATCGAGGCTTATCGCGACGGCGTGAACGAGGGATTGATGGCGCTTACAGTGCGCCCTTTTCCTTATCTATTGACACGCAGCCAACCTCACCCCTGGCGCAGTGAAGACAGTGTGCTAGTGGTGTTATCGATGTATTTCACTTTGCAGGAGCCAAGCGTGCAACGCGAGCTGCAACTGTCCGTGTTGCGTGCCGGCTTACCTGAATCCGCTTACCGTTTTCTCACCGCAAGAGGTGGCGAGTGGGATGCACCATTGATTGGGCCCGTTTTTGATTGGCCTCCTCCCCCTACACGCGAAGCGCTCGATCTGCGTAATTTAAACCCGAAACAGCTGCGCGACCCTCTTGATCAAATAGACGCTCAGCTTGATGAAACGCCCGGCAGCAACAGTTTTGCCGTGTCAGGCACCTTGACTTCAGGCGCTGCGCTGGTCGCCAATGATATGCATTTGTCGCTACGCGTGCCCAGTTTATGGTTCCGTACCCGGTTTATTTACCCGCATCCCGTCCACGATGAGCGCACCCTCGATATCAATGGGGTAAGTTTGCCAGGGACGCCCGCGATCGTCGTCGGCTCTAATCGTCATGTTGCCTGGAGCTTTACCAACAGCTACGGTGATATGGCGGATTGGGTCCGAATCACGCTCGACCCATCCGATTCCACGCGCTATCGTAGCCCTCAGGGTTGGAAGCCCCTTACGATACACCGTGAAGTGCTGCGCGTGCGAGATACAGCAGATGAAATACTGGAAGTCCGTGAAACAGAATGGGGGCCCATTCTCGCAACCGATCATGACGGCGCTCTATTGGCGCTCGTCTGGTCGGCTCATCAACCTGGTGCGGTCAATCTGGACCTCATCCTCCTCGAACAAGCAGAAACCATCGAGGATGCCATGGTAATTGCACAACGCGCTGGCATGCCAGCACAAAACTTCATCGTTGGCAGCCGAGACGGGGATATCGCGTGGACGATCGCGGGACGCATTCCCTCGCGCATCGGTGACTATGATCCCACTCATCCATCGGATTGGAGCGAAAACAATAAAGGATGGAACGGTTGGTTAGCACCCGAAAAATATCCGGTCATCGTCAATCCGCCCGAACAGCGATTATGGAATGGCAACGCACGGGCGATCGATGGCTCAATGCTTGAATACCTTGGTGACGGCGGCTATGAGCTCGGTGCACGCGCTAAACAAATCCGTGATGGTTTAGCGGCGAATGACTTTTTCACCGCGGCGGATTTACATTCGATTCAGTTGGATGACCGCGCTCTGTTCCTAGCACGCTGGCGGCAATTACTCGAACAGACACTTGATCGCGTTCCCGCAGCCAACTGGCGCTCGGTTATGGAAACGGCACTGGCCGATTGGGATGGCCATGCTTCTGTCAACTCCGTTGCGTATCGGCTGGTACGTACCTTCCGTCAAGAGGTGATTGGCAGTATTCAGGAGGGGTTTGCTGCGGCAGTACGGCAGCACCATCCAGATTTTATGATGCCACGACTGACTCAGATAGAACACGCCGCCTGGCTATTACTTACCCAACGCCCACCCCACTTACTACCGCCTGGCTATACCGATTGGGATCATTTGCTTGTAACCTGCGCACAACGCATCACCGAATATATGCAGTCACTGCCAGGCGGCATCGCTGCACGCACCTGGGGAGAGCAGAACACGGCTGCAATTCAGCATCCCCTGAGCCGCGTATTGCCCAAGTTTCTGGCGCAACAATTGGATATGCCGCGTGACCCCTTACCGGGTGATAGCCATATGCCCCGCATCCAGTCTCCCAGTTTCGGTGCATCTCAGCGCTTCGTAGTTGCACCCGGTGATGAAGAACGTGGCTATTTCTCGATGCCCGGCGGGCAAAGCGGGCACCCGCTCTCGCCTTATTACGCAAGCGGCCATGCTGACTGGGTTGCCGGAAAAACCACCCCGTTTCTGCCCGGCCCGACAGAGCGCACGCTCACACTGACCCCAACAAACGGTACCCCCTGACCCATTTTATGTTTAGATTGTTTAGATAAAAAGGAGACACTCATGAAAAAATTGGCCTTTGCCGCACTCGCCATCGTCGCAACCGCAACTTTCGCTCAAGACATCGACGAGCGTAAGATACTCTCGCTTAATGAAATGCAGCGCCATCATATCCTGACCGAGATGCGCGCTCTATTGCTCGGCACACAACAGATACTACAAGCAATTACTGAAGACGATATGCTTGCTGTCGCACGCCATGCACGTATGTTGGGAACGGAAATGGCGCATTCAGGAGAAAACCATTTGCGATCGGTGTTACCGAAAGATTTCATGCAGCTCGGCATCTCGGTTCACAAGAGTTTTGATCAGATTGCAGCCGATGCGGAAACCTTAAAAGACACTAAGCATACGCTGGCACAACTGAGCATGACGCTCCAAACATGTGTTGCATGCCATGCGGCCTACCAAATTCGAACCACCGACCTGCCAGCAGAGGCCCAGCCGGTTCATCATGATCACCACTGACCGAATCTCTTGTTCCATATGAACTCGCCTGCTGAAGCTAATAACGAGTTGAACATCTTTAGGCCATTTAGCGCAACAGTTACCTAAGGAATCTGCGCACATTGCTGTTCGAGGAGTTGATCGTTTTATACTATTTCCCGTATCCTTCTCGTTCAAAGCTAAAAAGCTGTCATTTTGAATTAATCATGAACAATACGCTAATGGAGCAACTCATGAATAAAGCAGGAATTTCAGTTGCATTACTCATCATATTGGCCTCTTCCACCACCTTTGTTCAGGCGGACGCTCCTCTCAAGGAAGCATTGGAAACCAGAAAGGAATCGATGGAGAAAGAGCGTGAGATTTATAAAGATGCACATGAGCAGGAACGTGAAGCACGAAAAAAATTTGAGGAAATAGCCCGTGAAGAACGCAAGCACCGGGAAGAAATGAACCGCAAAATACACAAGCATGAGAATGAAAAGTATCGTGAGGAAGAAAAGCGTATCGAAGAAATCGAACGCTCGTTCTGGAACAGAAACTAATGGGCACCACTATAAAATAAGGCTTCAAGGTGCAACCAACTTGAACTCCACTCATAGCAGCAGGAGAAAATAGTGATTCTGAGAATTTTCTACACCGCTCCTGTTTAATAGGATTGCATCGCTGCGCGCATTCGCTCTAAATTCTTGATCATTTGCTGTTTGATGCGCATACGGCCAACGCCACGTTTGAGACTGCTTCCAAGGCCGGTGACTTTGTCAGTCGACGTCTGCTGAATATAAAACACGATCATGCCCTCGCGATGGGGCAAGCAAGCTAAAACCATTTGCCCCGCGTTGTAGGAATGACCAACAAAAAAATGCCTGCTGACTATCATTGAAATGCTATCGGCCGTGTACAAGACCCGATGACTGAGTATCGCTGCAGGTCGACCATTCACCTCCCGATTGAGCCAAAGAAATCGTTCTATCGCCTCCTGCGGAAAATGACTCGGGTAACTCAACCATGCTTTCTTTAGCGCAGGTGATAACAACGCTAGCAACGCGTTATTATCCGCCAGAAGCCTGAGTTCCTCTCCAGTATCCACTTCACCATTACCACGTACATAGGGTGCCACCCCAGATAACCCCTGGTTGTAATAGGCCTGCCAACGCTGCCATAAAACTTGCCGGTAGCGCTGCGATACAACCTCTGTCAAATTTACCCGATCAAGATCGGATAATTGTCCGTTAAGCGATACAAAGCGGCTGATTTCGTCTGCGGATAAATTAAATTCTTCATGCTCAGCAGCCAGTAAATTCTGGACTTCGTCACTTTGCTTGGGCGCAAAAGAAAAATGCTGGAAAGTATCGATACCAGCGTGAGGAAATATCTCACCAAATACCAAAACATCCGGATCAATCCCAATAAAATCACCTAGCTTAAAAAAATCAGCTAGCTTAGTTGGCGATGACGGCAAGTACGTCGCTAAACCTACTGCCAATTCTTTTCGGGTAGATTCCTGAACTGCAAACGTGACGATCTTACCTTGCTCAAGATCAGCCACAACATCATGTTCCAGCCTCAACAAGGTGATAACATTGCTTAACGTAGGGACAGAAGCCGCAGTCACCGATACGCCCAATAACAACATGAAGACCAACAGAAACCATTTGAACCACATGGATATTAGCTGACTTAGGTCAAAACCCCCCTTTCTGACAATTTTCGGACTCTCTCGACATAAAGATAAAGATGCTCAATTATGGCTCAAATATTATCTTTTTTAGTTCCTGAAAGAAAATAATCCATATTGCACACTAACCGGGCGAGAAAGTACCCAAACTCCTCGCAAGTCTCTACGCTGAGACGAAGAACACAAAAGCCGGATACTTTCTGTGAAAATTGAGGGAGTGATCTTTTTAGAATCGTCAGAAGTTGAGTGGCGCCGTCATGAATGACTGTTAGCGGCGCCAATACGCTTTCTGCATACACCGTTTCCCGACTTTATTTCGGCTCATCGATTGGCAACATGACGGTAAAGGTACTCCCTTCACCCGGGCTACTGATCACTTCTACCTGGCCGCCATTCGCCTGGATCAAACGCTTCACTACCACCAACCCAAGCCCAATGTGCCGAGCGCCCGTAGCAAAGTAGGGCTGGAATAACTTATCCAATTGATCGGGTGTCATACCGATACCACTATCTTTGATGCTGATGCTGATTAGCCTAGCTTGTCTGTCTGCATTCACACTGATTTCCAGTGTACCCCCTTGTGGCATTGCTGCAACGCCATTGACAATCAGATTCCACAGGATGTGATGAAGATGCATGGGGTCAACGTGGATAACGGGCAAATCTGCTGGCACATTGCGTCTTACGGTAACGGTAGCCGGCACGCTACACACCCGCAACGTTTGCTCGATCAGCCCGGCAACTTCGACGGGTTCAGCATGAGGCTGTTTAAAGCGTATAGCATCCAGCAGATTGGATACGATGCGCTCCATATCAGCGATCGACTCCTTGAGGATACCCAAATATTCCCTGGTGGCCGCATCGGTATCGGCTAGCACACTTTGCAAATAGTACACCGCGTTACTCATTATGCCGAGTGGGTTACGCAACTCATGTCCCAGCGCATCTGCCACTTGGCCAAGCATGATCAACTTTTCCTCATGCGCCAACGCCTCTTGCGCCGCCAAGAGTTGCCGGGTGCGTTCCTTCACCTTATTTTCCAATGCTTCATTAAGCTTGCGGATTTCATCTTCTGCCTGCAGGCGTGCCGTGAAATCCCGCTCAATGTACTGAGCCATACGATTGAAATGAGCACCCAACTCGGTCAATTCATTACCCGACTGAATATCGCAATGAGAACCATAATCCCCCTTGGAAATTTCGTTAGCGCAACGACCAAGCTGCGCAAGCGGATGCAATACAGCGCGTCGTATGTACCCACTGATAAATAGCACCCCCGCCAAGGAAAATACGATGAGAAGCATAAGCAGTAGGATTTGATTTTTCTGATTGAGCTGGAGGTTTTCTAGCTCGATCTTGGTTCGCTCGTCGATTGCATTCCTAAAATGCTGAATCGGAATCATGATGCTTGCTTTTGCAGCGACATATCGTTCTCCATAAAGCAAATCCAGCGCAAAATCGCGATCAGGTTCGCGGATGACCGTAAAAGCACCCTGCCCATCATCATACCGCCCTTTGATGGCAGCGAATGCCTGCCGCTCGATTTTCACCAACTCGTCGGAATTTGCCTGCGCCTGCCGTAACAAATTGAGTTCTCGCTCACTTAAGCCTTCACGGTGCATCAGCTCATGCAAGGAAACGGTCTCGCCTTGCGTCATTGGGGGCAGTTGTTTGGCAGCCAGCAAGTGCCAATAGGCAGGAGAATAATCTTGTGGACGCGGCGACTCGCCGTTACGAATGGCAAGAATCTCCAAATAGTAGCGCTCATAAATAGGATCACCCGTCGCCACGTAGCTGCGCGCCATACGAGTAAGCTCCTCGGAGCTCTGAGAAAGCTCTTCAGCAAGCAATTGTGAGCGGAAGCGACGCTCCTGGCTATCGATGATGCTATCCTGAATACGCAGCACGCTAACGATGATCAGCCCCATTGCCAATAGCATCAGAATAGCAATTGCCCCGATAACGTTACTGAGGGTTTTGATACTGATTTTCATGGTCTCTTCACTACGGAGTGCTTGTACATCCTCAATTTTGTAAGAATACCCCGTTTCTAACCCGTCTTGTAAATCGCTATTCTGATACCCATGAGATCGGTATTCTGCCGGGAAACCGCTAAAATGAGTAGACATAGGGGATCAATGGAGACCTCGATCCAAGCATCGTGGCCGACGAACTTACCCAGCTGAACCAGAATTGGGTTCAGATTCTTGCTTATCCTGCTTATCCTGCTTATCTTTCTTTTCGCCACCCACCAGGGCCTCAGTGCGATTCCGGCCTCGCTCCTTCGCCTGATAAAGCGCATCATCGACGCGTTTAAGCAGCGAACTGGCGTTATCTTGCGGAATAAATGCCGTCACACCAAAGCTTCCGGTAACCGCGCCCACTTTTTTAAACGAATGCTGAGCGATCGCCTGACGCAGCTTCTCGGCTGTATTCCGCGCAGCGGCTAAATCGGATTGCGGCATCAATACCAAGAATTCCTCCCCTCCCCAGCGAGCATCAATGTCGACACCTCGAATATGCTCGTTCACCAGTCTAACAACGGCCTTCAATACTTCGTCGCCGATATCGTGTCCGTAGGTATCATTGACTTGCTTGAAATAATCCAGGTCGTACATGATCAATGACAAAGGCGTTCCATATCTCCTGGAGCGATCCATTTCGCTTTCCAGTATGCGCATGAACTCTCTACGATTGGTAATCCCCGTTAGGCTGTCGGTCGTCGCGAGCAGACGAATTTCTTCTTCGGTCTGCTTGCGTCGCGTGATATCTGTCGCATAAATACGAATCAAGCCAAATTCCGGAACACTGAAGATATGCAGTTCATAGGTACATCCCCCGACCTCGACTTCATGGATGAGTCCTTCCTGCTCTTGGCTATCGCGCAGTTTAGGCAGCAAATACGGGAAATCGCGCAACAGCGAGTGGGATAATCCTTTAGCTACGATATCAGGGAATAGCTTCTCTGCCGCCGGATTGACATAAGTAACCCCACCCGCCGGATCTAACTCTATGATCGGGTTGGGATGCTGTCTAGGAAACGATGCCAATCTCAGAATTTCTTCTTGGGCTTGCTGACGCTCGACAGCGAGCCGGATATTTCTCAACAGATCATCCATCTGGTAAGGTTTGTGTAGATAGGAGTAAGCGCCTTGACGAGTTGCCTCGATCGCCGTATCCATGGAAGCGTGTCCTGTCAGAATAATCACCTCGATCAAGGGTGCGATAGACTTGATGTGGGTCATCACTTCAATACCGGATATATCCGGCAATTTCAAGTCGATCAACGCTAAACAGAATCCACCTTGCTCGACCACCGCAACCGCCTCTGCACCCGTAGCCACCGCCACTGTTTCATAGCCCTTTACTTTGAGCGTATCGACGAGCGTTTTTCTGAGATTCAAGTCATCGTCGACTACGAGAATTTTTGTTTTTATGTTCATTTCATCGTCAACAAATTTTGTAACTTGATAACCCGGATCTCTTCGATCACCTGAAGTAGATCATCCATCTCGAAAGGCTTGTACAAACAGGTATAAACACCGGATTTATCCATGTCATCGAGTGATTCGCATATTCTTTGTCCATAACCGGTCAGCAAAACGACGGGCTTGCCAGGGTATTTAGCCCGAATTTTCTCGAGTATATCGGCGCCTTTAGCCACACCGAACTTGAGATCAAGCACTACCGCCAGCTTATAGTCCTGCTCAAGATGCTTGAGCACATTCTGCGGCTCGTTTTCCGTTTCTACCTGATAGCCTCTGAGCGCCAGGATATCCTTCAGCGTTTTGCTCAGATCGGGATCGTCGTTGACGACCAAGATACTCTCCTCCTTTTCCAGCAAAGAAAGAAAGGACAAGACCATTTGGAAGTTGAGCGGTTTGCTCAACACGGCATAAGCACCCGCTTGTTTTGCCGCATCTATCATTTCTTCGGTTGCATAGGCGCTGACCAGGACAACAGGCAACGCCGGAGCAGTCAAGTGCATCTGTCTCAATGCCTCGACACCATCGATACCCGGCATTTTATAATCCATCAGCACAAAATCGGGCATATCTGCTTTAACTATTTCGACCGCTTCTTCACCCGAATAAGCGAAGATAGACTCATAGCCCTTTATCTTCAGAATATCGCAAGTGGTTTTTACGATACGACGGTCATCATCGACCACCAGGGTTTTCATCATACGCCCTCTTTAGCCTGCTATTACATGATAAATGGGTAAAGTAACAGCAAATGTGCTGCCCACCCCCCACTCGCTTTTCACATGTACGCACCCTTCATTGGCTTGCGTCAAATTTCTTACTACAACCAACCCTAAACCAATACCCCGCGCTTTCGTGGTAAACAAAGGCTGGAATAGCCTGCCTAATTGTTCTTGCGACATACCGATGCCATGGTCTCGCACATTAATCGTCACGGTTTCCGCTTTTTTGCCAACTTGTGCCCAAATTTCCAACGATCCGCCTTCCGGCATTGCCTCGATGCCATTGCTGATCAAATTGCGGAATACCTGCTGAATTTGTATGGCATCCACAAACAAAGGAGGGAGTGATTCTGGAAGATCGAGTTTGATCGTCACAGATGGCGGTATAGTGCATTTTCTCAAGGTTTGTTCCAGCAACGGTACGATGTAAACAATATCTCGTTGGGGTGGCTTGGTGCGTACCGAATCCAATAAATCACCCACGATACGGTCCGCTGCCGCGATTTCATTTTTAATGATTTCGAGATACTCCAAAACGGTCTCATCCGCGTCGGACAACACCATCTGCAAAAAATAAACCGCATTGCTCATCACGCCGAGCGGATTGCGTAACTCATGCCCCACGCTGCCCGCCACTTGCCCTAGCATGGAAAGCTTTTCCTTGCGCACCAATTCCTCCTGCGCCTCTAACAACGCTTTGGTGCGCTCGGTAACTTTGATCTCAAGCGCCTGGTTTAATCTCTGGAACTCTTCTTCCACACGCTTGCGCTCGGTAATATCTTCAGTTTGAGCAACAAAGTAGATAGGATTTCCTTGCGCATCACTTATTAGCGAAACACTCAACCGCACCCAAACGACGTGCCCCTTCTTATGAAGGTAACGCTTTTCCAACTGGTAATGATTGATTTCTCCCGCACTCAATTGTTCTACCAGTTCGAGATCGGATGGGAGATCATGCGGATGAGTTATCTCCTGGAATGTCAAATGCAACAATTCCTGCTCTGAATAACCTACGATCTTGCAGAATGACCGGTTAACTTTCAGCCAGTGCCCATCCAGTCCAACCAACGTCATGCCAATGGCTGCGGTCTGGAATGCCATACGAAAACGTTCTTCGCTTTCTCGCAAGGCCAACTCCAATTGCTTCTGCTCGTTAATGTCTTCATAGACACCCAGCAGACCGATGACATCCCCTCTTTGATCATGCAAAGGGGCCTTGGAAGTACGCACCCAGATGCGCTCTCCCGATGCGGTTATCAAGCGCTCTTCATAGGAAAGTTTGGCAGTATTGGTACTTATCACCTGCCGGTCATCGGCACGGTAGAGCTCAGCAAACTCCTGCCAAATCAACTGAAAATCATCCTTGCCAATCAAGTCTTGTGGCAACGCCAACCCCGCATCCTTGGCAAATGTCGTGTTGCCGCCTAGATAACGTGATACACAATCTTTCCAGAAAACGCGCATGGGAATGGTTTCGATAATCCGGGTAGTAAGCTCTTGTTGCCGACGGACTTGTTCTTCTACCCACATCCGCTCGATGGCAACCGCGATAATCCTTGAAATCGAAAGCAGCACATCGATATCCTCTTGCGGCCACACCCGATGTTGCAAACACTCATCAAAACCAAGGAAGCCATAGTAGCGACCGCCCACAAAAAGCGGAACAACCAGAATAGAACGAATATCCTGGCGCCGCAAAATTTCCATTACGCCTTCATCGGGAATTTCGTCAATATGAGTAAAACAGATATTTTGACCACTCCTGAGTGTACTTACCCACCATGGCGCTATATTAGAAGATACCTCTTGATTGTTTTCCTTGTGTGGTGCTATACCCGGCGCGCACCATTCATGAGTGTTGTCCATCGTGTCTGTCTCATGACGATGCTCGAACAGGTAGCTACGGCTTACTGCCATCACCTCCCCTATTAAGGCAATACTCTGTTCCAGAAAATCATGTAGATTGTCAGCCGCCAACGCCATGCTAGAGATCCGTGAAAGCAGGTTTTCATACGTCAATCGCCGGAAAATTATCTCCTCCGCCCGCTTACGTTCGGTAATATCACGCAGTATGCCGAATACTGCAACAGACTCGCCATGACCTATCGCAACGCTTTTGATTTCAGCGTCCAGATAAGTCCCTTCTTTCCTCATGAGCCGCATCGGAAAAGCAGGAATCACCTCTCTCGCTAATAATCTTTCGAAAAGCGCCTGAACTCTCGCTTGATCCCCGGGATAAACAAGGGGTGAGAAGTGTTTGCCTATCCATTCACTTGGCAACCATCCCGTCAGCCGTTCAAAAGAAGGACTGATCGAGGCGAGCGTGCCATCCGATTCAACACTAAAAATAATGTCATCTACGGCATTAAAAATACTACGGTAACGCGCTTCACTTTCACGCAATGCCCCTTCCATTATCTTGTTTGCGGTCAAATCTTCACACGTGATAATGTTTTTGTTTCCTAAGGATACGAAAGAAAACCGGATATACCGCTTTGTGCCGTCTTTACAGGTAACCGTTGTCTCCATAGGCACTATGCGGCCGCAACTTTGCATCGCTTGCTCGACTCTACTTGTCCATTCTGTTTTGACCATTTCCCGATATTGCGCATCGGGATAAGCAAGCGGCCACCAGCATTCAGCATTGGGAACATCCTCTACCGTATAACCCAATAGCTCGGTAAACCGCTGATTCATCAGAATCACGGCTTTATCGTCGCTTCCTGTCACAATCTTGGCGATGGGTGCGTGTTCGATAATGGCCATGAAATCCGCTTCCCGCTGCCTTAGCAATCGTTCCGTCTGTTTACGCTCGGTAACATCCCTAAAAAACCCTGCCTGATATCTTTTGCCACCTATCTCGAGATAGGCAACCGTGATATCCGCAATAAAAACATGGCCATCCTTGCGCTTGACGGGGATATTTTCAGCCAGCCCCCCTTTTTGACCTGCAAGACGCATAAACTCACTCATGATAGCGATCAGCTCCTCCTCTGGATGGATAGCCTGGACAAGCATGCCCTTGATTTCATTGGGCGTGTAACCTAGCATCTGGCAAAAGGCAGCATTTCCGAGCAAAATCTTCGTACCTTCCACTTCTACAAGAGAGATGCCGTCAGTTGCATTATCAAAGATGGCTCTGAACAGTGCTTCTGATTCGTTCAGTCCTCCACCGGCATCTCCATGCTTGATGCCCGATGATGCCCGATATTGAGTGATTTTCTTCATGGCGCGGCTTCCTTGTCTGGAAGAAACGTCGCGTTTCTTCCCTATTAAATCTTGTCAAACGGGCGATGCGCCCAAGCCAACATCGATCTATCACCCGCTATTCATTAACCAAGCCCCCCTCAACTAGAAGGTTTCAGTGGTTTGCAAGCAAATGCAGGCAAGACTAACAAAGAGGTTAAAATGATCAGAATCAACCCGATTGACAATAACAACCCCATACTCGCCAATCCCAAATGCGGCGTGAAAGCCATGCTGACAAAACTACAAAGGGTGGTCAAATTACAGAATACAACGGCACGTGCAGTACTGGTATTTAGTACATCTTGCTCCCGGTCAGGCATGGCACGCAATCTAAGCATGATATAAATTCCGCTGTTTACCCCTAACCCCATCAACAAGGGTATCACAATGATATTGGCAAAATTGAATGGATTATCCAACAACACGGTCGAAGCAGCGGTGAGGATCGACATCATCAGCAAAGGCAAAAGAATCAGGCTGGCATCCTTGATGTTTCGGTGCATAACAAGCAACACGGTAGAAATCGCAAGCAAAGCTCCAATGAGTGCCTTCTGGAAAGCTTCCACCACTGCGTTGCCCGATTCGAGGTAAATAACGGGCAAATCGGTCGCATTGATCGATACGGTCCTGACATCAGCAATGAATTCTTTGAGATTCTCGTGGTCGTTGAGGTTCTTCCGAGGAAAGGCTTGAACCCGGTAAACACCTGCGGCATTGAGCCAACGCTCAAGTAGGTCTTTAGGCAGCGCATCCAAGGAAACGACATCAGCTAGCAACCCTTGCAGCAACCGATCCATCGAAGTCTTGAGCGTACCGAGCAAGCTGTTTTGCAACTGATCCAATAGCGCTGCCTGCTTAGCCTCAGGCAGTGTTTCTAGCGCCTTCAATAGTCGCTTCACATCGTCTCGCAACTGACGCAGGCTCCCAGCAAGCACATTGGCTGGATCGGCAGCCAAGCTTTCTTCGATTCGAGTCAAGAAACGCTCCAACGCCTGTTTGTGATTTTCCAGGGTATCGTCGAGCACAGGCGGAAAAGTGGAGATAGGCAATCCCAACATGAGAGAAAGATCCTGCAGTACAGCCAGTTTCTCTTCTTGATTTTCCGGCACGAAATTGAGCACTGTAATCGCGTTTTCGACAGATCCCAATGCAGCTAATCTCTGCGCAGTCTGCTCTGCTTCCTCTTTGCTGTGCGCCAACACCGTTAGCGTGAAAGGTGATGTTTGTTTGGTATCCAGCAATTCCCTGAAAGTCGATAAGGATTCACTATCAGGATCGCGCAAATTGAGGGGATTGAAATCGAATCGCACTTGGGTCAGGAAAGCTAAGCTAACTAGGGTAAGCGATATAGCCGTCCATTTGATGGCAGTCCGATGCTGCATCGGAAAGTGATAAACCCACTGCGGAAATGTGCTCCGGTCCAATTTCACCGTGGCTGGATTCAACGGAAATAGAATCAACAATGCAGGCAGCACCGTCAAAGAGATGATCAGTGCAATGAACATCCCTCCTCCGGCAATCACTCCCAATTCCGATACCCCAACATAAGCAGTTGGCATAAAAGAAAAGAAACCTGCAGCAGCGGTCAGGGCGCACAGTGCAATCGACGGCGCCACTTTATGCACTGCCTCCATCAGCGCCTGGAATTGAGTAAAATTCTGCCGAAGCAATTCACGGTAGCGTAAAGAAATCTGAATGGCGTAATCGACACCAATACCAATATATAAAACGGCAAAAGAAATGGAAATCAGATTGAGATGACCAATTGCGAAAGTGGCAAAACCGACGGTCAAAGCGAGCCCCATCAACAACACCACGAAAGTGATCAACACCAACCGCAACGAACGGAGGCCGATCAAGAGTGTAAGGCAGACTAATATGAGAGAAAAAATGGAAGCCATCGTCGCGCTACTTTCCACGCTTTCCAGTTCATCATGCTCAAGCACGACTTCCCCGGTCAATCTAATGCGTACGTCAGGAAATTGCGCTTTTGCTTCCTCAACGATGGTACGAATACTCGTCAATGCCCTCTCCGTAGGCACCAAAGCGCTGTAATCGAGTTTCGGCTGGAGTACGATAAAACGCTGCGTTGTCAGCATTTTTGCATCACCACCAAAAATCATTTGCTGCCACGAGAGCTGATATTGCTCGCCAGTCTGTGCTGCACGCATCGCTTGGCTGATTTTTTCCAACAACGGGTTGAGATCCACCGGCAATTCACGCCCCTCGGTCGTGATGGCAAGCTCGATGATGGAGAGCAGGCCTTTCAGACTATTGTCCTCAGCCAATGTACCGACAAAAGGCTGAGCCTCAGCCAAAGTATCGGCCAGTTCGTTGAGTTCCTCTAGCTTGAGATAAAGCAACCCGTGGCGATCAAAAAATTCGCCTTCCCCAGGAATAAAGACCGACTCGATGTGTTGTTCTTCCGCACGAAACCTTTCCCCAAGATAACTGAGTGCTTCGGTAGTTTTTTCCGGGATCTCAGCATCAATTACTACCAGTACCGCCTGTTCGTCCTGAGGAAATGCCGCAACCAGGCGTTCTCTATCCTGGCGGAAAGGCAATTCTTCTGAAAGCATTTTGGTCGTATCGGTATCGATCCCCAGGTGACCCGCAGCATAATGCAAGCTTAGAGCACATAACATCAATACCAATAAAATCAGTGTTTTGGGAAAATGCAATACGTTCCTTTCCATTTTCTCTAGCCAAATCCCAAAACGCGCGCCCATCATTTTCATCGTCTCCCCTTATGTTGGTGCAATACAATCTTCAGCAATAGTATAGTCCCAAAAAAGCAAACACCGCACGCTAATCCTTACCAAAAATGTGAATAAGATACTGATTATTATACTAATTATTCTTATATCGTATCCTTCCCTGTAGGGGTAGTAAAATGGTAAAGATGCTTCATCAGTTTTCGAGTCTCTATTGCCGAAGGCAGGCTCTTTATTGCGGCATATAGCGCAATGAACTGACTGTGCGGTGTAATTTATTGGGAAAGCAAAAACCTTCAATGACTTGAGGGCCGCCCTACAGCTTCAAAAATTTTAGTCCCAGGGTAATAGGTTATTCCCCAGTTGGCTAGAGCCTGAAGTACAGGTTTGAGATCTTCTCCCTTTTTTGTCAATACATATTCATAACGAACCGGTTTTTGTTGATAGGTCTGTTGAGTAATAAGTCCAGCAGCTTCAATTTTCTTTAACCTGTCCGCCAATATGTTGGTGGCAATTCTTTCTGGGGATTTCAAGAATTCTTGAAAGCGTTTTTTACCCAGCAGCAGATCGCGGATCACTAACAAAGTCCATTTGTCACCGAGGAGATCAAGTGAGCACGAGATCGGGCAATTTGATCGCTCAAAAATCAGTTTATCCAGTTCCTCAGCCATACGTTAGTTTTTATTGAGAAATAAAAGGGGAGCATGCTCACTTACATTGAGTGATACTGATACTTGTAATTTATAGATACTTGCATAATACAAGTGTACAATATTTAACCGATTGGATTATACAATCGATCGATTAGCCAATTAATAAAGATGATGTTGAGGATCAACTGCATGCTAAAACTTTACCAATTCGAACGTACTTGGGGAATCCCGAACTTGAGCCCATTCTGCTGCAAAATAGAAACCTATTTGCGAATGGCTGATATTCAACACGAAACCAAGTCGGCTTTTCCTTTCGATGCGCCCAAAGGTAAGTTACCCTATATTGAAGATCAGCGTGAAGCAATAGCTGATTCTCGTTTTATCATTAGTTATCTAAAATCAACCTACGAAAACCTGGATAAAAACTTAACTGAAGCAGAATTGGCGTTATCCGTTGCCATACAGCGCTTACTTGATGAACATCTGTTCTGGGTCATGCTTTATTCACGTTGGCAATACACCGATGAAAATTGGCAAATCAATAAAAAAGCAATTTTTGGTCGGTTACCCCCCATTATCCGGCATATTGTTGCCAGTAGTTGGCGTCCAAAAATCATACGGCAGATATATGGTCACGGCACCGGCAGGCATCAAGCAGAAGAAATTTTTGCATTAGGCAATCAAGATATCGAAGCGGTATCGGCTATTCTTGGAACTAAACGATATTTTCTAGGAGATCGCCCCACCACATTAGATGCATGTGCTTTTGGTCACTTAATCAATATCATAGGCTGCCCAATTGAATCCCCGATTAAAGAATTCAGTTTGTCAAAAAAGAATTTGGTTGATTATGTCGACAACATTAAAGCGGAATTCTATCCAGATCTATAGGGTAATCCAACCAAAAAGCGTGATCTTTAAGGGTGCTGATTTTACTGGAAATCAGCATCGACCTTTCTTGGCCTGTCCCGGAGGGCAGTGATAGCCTGGGTGGCCACCACTGGGATAGCCATATCCAAAGCGCGGATCCATGGCGGGTGCACCATAATAAGGAACAGCCGGTGGAGCCGTATAATACCGTCCGCCCCCATAGGGTGCAGCATGACGGTGACCATGATCCGTCGTGGCCGCAGTTCCGGCTGCCGCACCCAGCGCGCCGCCAACAATTGCGCCTTGGCGGCCGCCGATTTCATTGCCAATCGCTGCGCCAGCCGCACCACCTAATGCTCCACCGATTGCTGCATCCAGTGTTGAATTATCTGCATTAGCCTGCAATGACATCAGTGCAAGCATCCATAAAGCGTATTTAATTTTCATAGTGTTATCCCCCTAGCAAAGTAACCGTATGAGTGTTTATTAACGTTATCTATCATCATAACTTTAGAAGCTATAACCACTTTTCCCATCACGGCTAGTTTAAACGAATGCGCTATCAGTCGACAGTTACGTCTGTTTAAAATCCTACAACGTTACCGCTTGGCTTCACTGCTGTAAAAGATTCTGTATTTTGAGCATAGCGATACTTAACTGAACCAATGATGAATAACCAGTATAGTCAAACTACGACAGTAGCTTGATGAAACGGGTACCTTCCCACTACCGAAGTAAATAGGTCTCATCGTAGCAGCGACATCAAAGCCGCTTCATAATCCATTTAATCGAAGCATCTTCCTCGCTGGTACTCACCTCAAAACCCAGACGACGCACCAGTTCCAACATAGAGCGGTTGGTGGCCAGCACCTCACCCTGCATGAGCTTGATGCCTCTCGCACGCGCCGCATCGAACAAGCAATTCATGAGCTTGTTACCGATCCCTTTCTTTTGCCATTCATCGGCCACGACCAGGGCAAACTCACACGTTTGGCCATCATGACTGGCCACATAACGGCAAACCCCCAATTCTTTCTCATGCCCGTCCTCTTCCAGCACGGCAATCAAAGCCATTTCACGGTCATAGTCGATTTGTGTGAAACGCACAAGCATAGGCAGCGAAAGCTCCTGCAATGTATCCATGAAACGAAAATATTTAGATTCTGCCGATAAGTCTCGCACGAATGCCTGCTCGATCTCGGCATCTTCAGGTCGTATGGGACGAATGGTCAGATCGGTACCGTCCGGCATTTGCCAATGCGTGATCAAGTGGACCGGATAAGGGTGTATCGCCATATGCGCATAGCGATCGACAGAGGGCGGCAGGTAATTAACCACCATCCGCGCATCTACCGCGCACGCTCCGTTTTCATCCACGATCAATGGGTTGATATCCATCTCCTTGATCCAAGGAAGTTCACACACCATTTCTGACACACGCATCAATACGCTTTCCAGCGCAACCATGTGGATAGGTGGCAGATTACGGAATGCGGTCAGAAGTTTTGCAATTCGCGTTCGTTGAATCATATCTTTCACCAGAAAACGATTGAGCGGCGGGAGAGCAACCGCACGGTCACCTAGCACTTCGACCAGCACACCGCCCGCACCAAACGTAATGACGGGCCCAAATACCGGATCGCTGGTAACGCCGACCATCAATTCCCGCCCATTGGGTTTGATAATCATCGGTTCAACAACCACCCCATCTATCCGTGCATTGGGGCTGTTCTTCTGAATCGACTGAATGATTTCATGGTAGGCCGACCGGACTGCCTGTGCATTACCCAGATTGAGCCGTATCCCGCCAGCATCCGATTTATGCGATATATCGGGCGAATTGATTTTCATAGCAACCGGCAAACCCAACTCTTCGGCAAGCAATAATGCTTCATTCGGAGAGCGCGCCACCATCGTTTTGGCGATCGGTATATGAAAAGCAGCCAATATCGCTTTCGACTCCATTTCGTTTAAAGTTTTACGATGCTCGGCCAACGCACCCTCGATCAACAAACGCGCCCCTTCCACATCGGGTGAGCTATAGCGCGAAATCGGACCCGGTGTCTGCATTAGCAGTTTCTGATTCTGGTAGTAAGCCGATATAAACGAGAACACTTCAACAGCGGGTTCAGGCGTGCGAAAGTTTGGTATTTTTGCTTGGTTAAAAGCTTGCCTGCTTTCAGCGACTTGTGCTTCGCCCATCCAGCAGGCGATGAGCGGCTTGTCAAATTTTGCCGCCACCTCGATCACGGTGCGCGCTACTTCCGATGGCCGGGTCATTGCTTGCGGCGTCAGAATCACGAGCGCACCATCCACTCCTTCATCCTGCAGGCAGTGCGTAACAGCATGACGGTAACGATCTGCTGTCGCATCGCCGATGATATCCAAGGGATTGCCATGTGACCAGGTCACCGGCAATCCCGCGTTCAAGTCGGATAGCGTCTGCTCGGACAACGTGGCAAGTGCAACACCCAAATCTACCGCCCGATCGCTTGCCATAACGCCAGGCCCACCCCCATTGGTCACGATTGCCAATCGGTTGCCACTTGGGCGAAAATTTGTTGAAAGCGCCTGCGCAGCAGAAAATAGCTGCACGATGGTATTGACCCGCACAACCCCAGCACGCTGCAACGCCGCATCGAATACGTCATCCGCGCCTACCAGCGCACCGGTATGAGAAAAAACGGCTTTTGAGCCCGCTTCGTGACGACCTGCCTTGACCACAAAAATGGGTTTGATCCTCGCCGCTGCGCGTAATGCGCTCATAAAACCACGTGCGCGCTGGACACCTTCGATATACAGCAAGATGCTCTCTGTATGCAAATCGGATGCAAGATAGTCGAGTATTTCCCCGAAATCCATACCAGCCGCCGTACCCATTGAGATGATGCTAGAAAAGCCGATATCATTCGGTCGCGCCCAGTCCATAATCGCCGTACAGAATGCGCCCGATTGTGAGACCAGAGCCAACCCGCCCGCTTTTGCACCGCCTTTGCTGAAGGTCGCATTCAATCCCACTCGTGGGCAAAGAATGCCGAGACAATTCGGACCAATCAACCGCATGTTATAGCGCTGCGCGTTTTCAATCACGGCACGTTCAAGCGCCACTCCCTGCGGCCCGATCTCTCTAAAACCCGCTGAGAGTACCAAAGCAAACCGGACGCCTCGCTTGCCGCAAGACTCGATGATATCCGGCACGGTCGCTGCGCGGGTTATGATGACAGCGAGATCGACAGATTCATCAATCTGCTCGATACTCGCGTATGCGCGCCGCCCCTGGATTTCATTGTGGTTAGGATTGACGGCATAAAGCCTGCCCTGAAAACCACTTCCCAGCATGTTTTTGTATACGATTTCTCCGACCGAATCTATCCGGCTGCTTGCGCCGATGACTGCCACGGACTTGGGAGAAAAAAGGGGACTTAGGTAATGTCTGTTCATCGATCTTTCTATTTTTGTTTATATTGCAATGACGAGAGCATAGAAAGGTTTCCAGAAAAATCGCGCTGTGCGCGTCTTATTTCATGTATTAGCGCTTATTTCATACTATCTCCCTGCCTATTTCATCCTTATGGTAGCACTATTTCTAGTACACTATCTCCCACTGAATTCAAAGCCATTACAGATTAACATTAAGTTGAAGGGGGAAATCCATGATCTTCTGGCGCGTGAAATCGCTAGACGCTATTCTCGCCACAGCCGAAAAGAAAAGTCTTGATCGTTCTCTCGGTGTATGGCAGCTCACACTCCTGGGCGTAGGCGCCATCATCGGAACCGGTATTTTCGTATTGACTGCTGAAGCGGCACAAAAAGCAGGACCAGGCATGATGATTGCTTTTATCATTGCCGGCTTTGTTTGCGCGGTAGCAGCGCTGTGCTATTCCGAACTTTCTTCGATGGTGCCGGTATCCGGTTCGGCTTATACCTACTCCTATGCCGTACTCGGTGAATTTATCGCTTGGATGGTCGGCTGGGCATTGATTCTTGAATACTCCGTTGCAGCTGGGGCTGTCGCTGTAGGATGGTCCGGCTATTTCGTGGGTTTACTGAGCAATTCCCTTGGCATAGAAATCCCTTTTGCACTTGCGAATGGGCCATTCTCTGGCGGTATCATCAATTTACCTGCCGTTGCTATCTGCGTATTGATTGTCGGTCTTCTAGTCATCGGCACACGGGAAAGTGCGGCATTCAATGCCGTGCTGGTAGTAGTCAAGATCGCCGCTCTAACCCTTTTTATCGCACTGGCATTTCCTGTCGCCAACATGGAGAATTTTCAGCCATTTTTACCACTGGGCACATCGGGTGTAGTGGCCGCTGCCGCATCGATCTTTTTCGCGTATGTCGGCTTTGACGCTGTTTCGACCGCTGCGGAAGAAACCAAAGATCCACAACGCAATATCCCCCTCGCGCTCATCGGCTCATTGGGAATATGCACGTTATTCTATCTCGTCGTCTCGGCGGGTGCGGTGGGAGCAGTTGGCGCACAACCGTTGATGGATGCTGCAGGAAAAGGACTGCAGCCCGGCTCGCTAGCACTCGCTGAGCAATGCCAATCACTCGCTGCTGTCGGACAACAACCCATCGTCTGCTCACGGGAAGCGTTGGCACATGTTCTACGGGAAATTGGTTGGGAAAAAGTGGGTAACCTACTCGGTCTTGCCGCTTTTCTGGCATTACCTTCCGTCATTCTGATGATGCTATTTGGTCAGACGCGTATCTTTTTCGTCATGTCTCGCGACGGGTTGTTGCCAGAAGTGCTGAGCCGCATCCACGCCCGTTTCAAAACACCGCATATCGTCACGATGGTGACCGGTGTCGGTGTAACTTTTGCTGCAGCTTTCCTGCCGGTCGGGAAGTTAGCAGATATCTCCAACTCCGGCACTTTGTTTGCCTTTATGGTCGTGGCACTCGCCGTCATGATACTTCGCGTCAGGGATAAAAACCGCCAACGTCCCTTTCGCACACCTGCCATTTGGTTAGTTGGACCACTGGCTGTAGGTGGTTGCATCACGCTCTTTCTGTTTCTGCCTACGGATGCCAAGCTGGTCTTTCCGATTTGGACCGGGATCGGTTTGATAGTCTATTTTCTGTATGGTTACCGGAAAAGCCATGTCGCATTGGGTATCGATACCCCCTCGGGAGGCGAAAACCTCATCGAGCCGATCCGGCCACTCGCAGATTACCATAAAGATACTAAGCATAAAAAGATTGAGGTCGATCAATAATGGATTGGTGAGTAATGTATTCTGCTGAAGGGAGAAAGTCATGTACACCGCCTATATCACCCATCCCGCCTGCCTTGAACACAATATGGGATATGAACACCCAGAATCACCCGAGCGGCTGCGTGCGATCGAAGATCAATTGATCGCTTCAGGCATCTTGCCGCTCTTGCAGCAGCATGAAGCGCCACGCGCAACCCATGAACAACTCACGCGTGTACATACAGAAGATTATCTTCGCACGCTTGAAGCCGTCGCACCCCAACGTGGCTTGATCAGCCTCGATGCCGATACTTTCATGAATCCCTTCACGCTGGAGGCGGCATACCGGGCGGCTGGCGCGCTGGTGCTCGCCACCGATCTCGTCATGACCGAAAAAGTGGAAAATGCTTTTTGCAATATCCGGCCGCCTGGGCATCATGCCACACGTGATCAGGCCATGGGTTTCTGTTTTTTCAACAATGTCGCGGTCGGAGCAGCCCATGCCATGGCACAACATGGTTTAAAGCGGGTCGCGATCGTGGATTTCGATGTTCACCACGGCAATGGCACCGAAGCTATTTTCAAGCATGATTCACACGTCTTGCTGTGCTCAACTTTTCAGCACCCTTTTTATCCCTACTGCGGAGCAGACAGCAGCAGCGAGCATATTATCAACGTACCCCTTGTTGCGCACGCTGATGGTCAAGCATTTCGTGCCGCGATCACCGATCGCTGGCTACCAGCATTGGCAGCCTTCCAGCCAGAAATGATCTTTATTTCCGCCGGATTTGATGCCCACCGCGAAGACGACATGGCTTACCTGAATCTAACCGAATCGGACTATAGCTGGGTCACCGAGCAGATCCAAACAATTGCCAAACGATACGCTAAGAAGCGGATCGTATCGGCATTGGAAGGGGGTTACGCACTGCACGCGCTTGGCAGGAGCGCGGCTGCGCATATCAAGGTTTTGTGTGGATTGTAGTTATTTTTGGTGATTATGAATATTGGGCACTTTCACACCCTCGAAATACTGCGCCGTTTCATTGGATACCGCCTCACTCACCGTTTTTGCAAGCTTTTGCAACGCGTCCTGTAACAGCTTCACCCCTTCTTCATCAGTTGCAGCCGCCCTCGCTTCGGCCGTACGTAACTCCCATTCCGAAAGGGCGAGCTGCAAAGTCAGTTGTGTCTGTGTATAGAGCTGCCACGCTTTCTGCCAATTGAAAAATGCATTAGCAGCCGCGACTAGCGCGATCAGCCAGGCAAGGATGGAAGCCACTTTCGCTTGCCACTCAGCAGGCGATAGCTGTGTAATAAAGGGCAAGCTAATGCTCAGGAACAGCAAAATAAAGCCGCTAGCGCGGAAAGCCATCCGACGGCTCGGCGCGCGCTTCTGGTAAAAATCAATGTACCAAAGCACACTACCCGATGTGGCAGCATCCTTAAAAAAACGCTGTTCTTGTAACGCGGAAAGAAAGGCTTCTACTTTGGGTAATGAATTTGTCATCGTTAGATTAAACTCCTGATACCTCTTCAAGTATTAAGGTGATAGCGGGAAAAGACGCTTAGGCACCCACCAAAGAAAAACGACCATACCCAACAATTCGACCAGCGATTGAAAAACAATCACCACTGCCACCCAATCGAAAGGATGTGGCAAAGCAAGCGCAAGCGGCAATACGACGAACGAATTCCGGGTACCCAAGCTGAACGCCAGGGTTCTACCCTGCATCTGTGTAAGCGCAAACCAATGCGTTAGAACACGCGCTATCACACCCGCGACGAACAAAAAGGCAACGAATAGCGGTAGCAGCCAACCGAGAAAAGATGTTGCCCCAACAATGACACTTACCTGGGTAGCCGCAACCAAAAAAATAACAATGGCAAGCAGTGGCACTGGCAACCAGGCTAGCCCATGCAACAAACCACGCCGCTCTTGACTACCTCCCACCCATTTCTCCGTCAGATAGGCAGCCAGCAATGGCAGCAGGATCAGGCCGATAAATGCTATAAGCATAGCATCTTGCGCTAAGGTAACGACAAGCTCTGCACCCAAAAACACCCATAGATAAACGGGTAACAGCACGATCTGCAATAGCAAGCTGATGGGGGTAAACGCAATTGCCTGCCGGGTATCGCCACCACTTAGATGTGTGAATGTGATAAACCAGTCGGTACAGGGAACAAGCAAAACCAGCAGCATGCCTAAGCGGATGGCGGGTTCAGCGGGCGCCAGCAACATCAGTCCCCCTACGACAAAAGGCAATAATATGAAATTACCTACGACAGCCGCCGCTAAAAAATGCGTGTTGATAAATGCCTCACGAGAATGCGTAAGCGGGATCTGGGCAAACGTTGCATACAGTAACACCCCTAGAACGGGCCAAAGCAGGGCATCCAGAAGTGGCACCCCATGGGAAAATAAAGCGCCTATCACCATACCGCAAACCAACGCTGCCAGGTAGATGATGACTTGGAATTGCTCAAGGGATTGACGTGTGATGAGCATAAGCGCAACAATGAAGATACCGTGTGAAAGCTTTCATCATAAAGGTGATGCGACTTTTACGTTATTTCTGATATTTCCCAAAATAACCAGCTTGCTTTCAAGTTATTACCGGTTTTCTTGGTTCAAAATCAGCCCTTCACCGGATTCTTCATGCAAGCCCAGCGCATAGAATACAGCCAAAGCAGCGTAAGCGTCATTTGCCGCGTAAAGAAGTTGGTTGGGTAGTAAATGCTGTCGCGCCCAATTTGAAGTTGATACAGCCTTTGATTTCCGCAATCGGCGCTGGAGCACAATGGCCACCGCCGCTTTCGCGCCCACCGCTTGACGAAAACCGGCCTGTCGAAGCGCAGTTGCCAGATCCAATGTTGATCGCGCTTGTGCACCGTACTTGAGCAGCAAGGCGGCTCGATCAGTCCTGAGACCAAACCCAACCTTCACGATTGCTGCTGATTCAAGGATAGCTTTGAAGAATTCATGCGCAGCTGCATTATTGGTCTGGACGATGAACGCACGCTCCCGCATAGCAAACTGCACAACATGTGGCCCGGTTGAGCGCTCTCCCTTAGCAAAGGTCGGTTTGCTCTCAGTATCGAAGCCGACAAACCGTTCGCGGATCAACTGTTGACGCGCATCCTCAAACGCTGCAGTCGTTGTAAGCAGATCAATACGATCTAGCGGCAATCCCGAAAAGGGCTCAAGTTGAGCGATTTCATCCTGGGTCGGACGCCGCGTGGAGACTGAATTTATCTTGAAATGATGCATCAGGCTTCAGGAATACTTGGCAACATAATGTCCAATGAGAACCAGCCAGCAGATGATCATGACCGAAGGAATGGCAAAGGCGACCAAGGCCGATACGCTTCCTTTGGCCAGCAACCAATTCGTTTTACGTGCTTCGAGAAGATATCGAACACGCTCATCGATTTCTTCGAGTTTTTTCATGGCGCTTGCCTCGATCACATGCGTGAGCCAATTCAAGTAAATCCAGATGAGCGATAAAATCAAACCCACGCTCATCAAAACCCAAACAGGAATGAAAACGGGATTATCGGCAGTGGCCACAAGTGCGGTTGCGGCGAATAACATCGACTGGAAAACCAGCAGAATGTTATTGCGTTGCGCAATTGTCTGCACTTCAAATTTAACGATATCGTAAAAAAACGCCTTGTCGTTCATCCCCTCTCCCGGGGAAAGTTTATTGTTATTCTTACTGAAAAACACTTTTATGCACGATGTATATAACAGAAAAATCGATAGAGGGTTGGTCTGGATTTTAAAAGCCGAAACTGCAAAGGGTTACAGCCTCTCCTGGAACTGTCCAAATTATTGTGTACCCTATCGCTATGCAAAATCTGGCGAACTCATCGATGAATATTTATGGGTTCAGAGCAACCAAGCAGTTCCTAAGAAAGTGAACACAATAAACCGTTAAGTTAGTTTCGCAGCTGAACCACTAAAAAATCACATGTATCCGGTTGCGCCCTGCTTTTTTGGCTTCATAAAGCGCATTATCCACACGCGCCAGCAATAAAGTTGGTGATTTATCTTCGAGCAAACTATGACTAATGCCAATACTGAGGGTTATGGCAATTTTATGCTCTTTTAACTTATTGCCAACCTCGGCAACTTGCATACGAATCCTTTCAGCAGTCTTGATGGCGGCATCAGCCGTAGTTTCAGTTAAGATCACGACAAATTCGTCTCCGCCATACCGTGCAGCAAAATCGACACTTCGAATCGAGTTAGCCAGCACTTTAGCGACAGCGATTAAAATTTCATCTCCGACGATATGTCCAAGATTGTCGTTGAGTGTTTTAAAATGATCGACATCGATCATCAGTACCGAAAAAGGCCGTTTATTACGTCCAAACCTTGCAAGCTCATCAGTGAGTACCGCATCGAGCTTGCTTCTATTCAGCAGCCCTGTCATGCTATCCGTCACTGAAAGTGCCTCCAGCATTTGGTTTTGTTGCCGCATCGCGGCATTAGCCGCCATTATTTCCTCATGATTCTGCTGCAACTTATCGGTCATCAGGTTGAACATATTGGCGAGCTGGCCGACCTCATCGCTTTGCTTCACATCGACACGCACATTAAGATCCCCATCGACAATGTGCCGTGTAGCCCCTATCAAACTCTCCAACGGTATGACGATAGAACGACCAATATACAAGGCTACTGCGGCAACAATAATGATTAAGACGCTCACGAACCCGAGAAAAAAATTGCGTAATCTTATCCAAGCCGCATAAATTTCATTGTAGTCCCGTTCCACCAACACAGTTACAGGAAGCATCTTAGGTACATCGAACAGACCAATCACTTTGGGTTGCGTCAGTCCAGTAAAACTCATCAATTCACCAGGCTTTGCTTTTAATTTCTGCAGCACTGCCTCATCTATCGCCATTGAAGGGGGAATATCCGTTGTACTTGAAAGCAATACATGGCCCGTCTGACTGAGTAAAACAACTTCTCCTGGGGTAGGATTAAGCGTGTCATCCATGCTATCTCTAAACGCACCAAGATTAAGCGTGGCAATAATGGTTCCTATGAACGCATCGTCATAGGATAAAATCGGAACAATAATATTGAAGATGGCTGTTTGATATTGCGCATTCCAATGGAGGGAAGAAGCCCAGACGCCTTCCATCAGCCAATTGTCCTGCTGCAACCGCTGCAGCCAATCTTTTGACAAATCGCCAATATCGGGATCCGATACACTGCTGGCAATGACGCGGCCTGTCGCATCGGCCACTGTCAGCTCCAGAATTGAGCCTAGTTTTGCTTGGACCGATCGTAAGAAATGGGCGAGAACTTGCTCTGTCTTCTCAGCGTCATTGGCAGCAGTATAGTGCTGCATCGCAGACAGACTATTAATAATCAGACTCGATACGGATATCGCACGGATCGCCTGGTCATTCTCGTTGACCCACAAATCCAATTCGCGACTGACGTTCCGTGCCAGAGCGCGCAATTCGCGTGTCACATTATGACTGACCAATTCTTCATTTTGCCGGAAAGACAGTAAGCCAAGCGCTAACGACGGAATAAGCGTAGCAATTACTGAAAAGGTGATAATTTTGTTTTTTATACTTTTCAATCTCAAGATTTCCTGATACAGATCATTTTTATACCTACAGAAAACTTATATCTGATCGCATAAAAAACATATATTGATCGTTGATTAATTACCGACTACTTTCTTTCCTCAGCCGAAAAAATGTTAAAAACGATTTGCAGTGCCGCTGCAGCCACCCAAAAGTGGTACAGAACCGTATTCTCACTTTGCATCGTTTACTTTGAATGCTTTTTCCAGAACGCCCGCAAGCCAGCCTTGAAAGATCAAGTTTAAAATCAGCGCATTTCGTTACTTGCAAGCGTCAAAAAATTTATCGGTCTTATTTTTATCGAGTGTACGTATTCTATCTTATTTTTTGATTAATTCTCCGCTTACTTCTGCCTGCCAGGCTACAAACCCCAACAAAATCCATCCTCCTTAGATTTTGGTTCGTTGTATAGGTATCAAGTAATCAGCAAAACATCTAGCCGCTGCAGACCAACTGAACGTTTCTGCTCTGGCCCGCGCTTTCCTGCGCGTAATTTGCAACGCCTTCATTGTGGCTTCTCTGAGATCATGGGACATCACGCCCGCATCACTTCCGCCGATAACTTCCAAGGGGCCGTCGACCGGATAACAAGCAACCGGCGTTCCGGTGGCCATCGATTCCAATAATACCAATCCGAACGTATCCGCTGTACTTGGAAATACAAAAACATCTGCACTTGCATATAAGGCTACCAATTCTTCCCGGGGCAATATGCCTAACCAATATACCTTGGGGTAACGCTGCTTGAATTGCTTCTCCAGTGGGCCGACCCCGCAAACTATTTTACTTCCCGGAAAATCCATTTCTAAAAAAGCATCGATATTCTTTTCGTACGAAATGCGCCCCACGTACAATGCGATTGGCCTGGGCAAAGCACCTAACGCTGAGAAAGAAATGGGATAATCATGATATTTGAAGAAATCGATGTCGACGCCATGCGACCAGGCTTTGAGGTTTTGGAAACCTCTTTTTTGCAGGCCCAGCAGTACAGATTGCGTTGGAATCATCACCCCCGACGAAGGTTGATGGAACCGTTTGAGTAACGCATATCCCCATGAAACGGGAACTTTGACCGATGCATTGAAAATCTCCGGAAATTTGGTATGAAAAGCCGAGGTAAAAGACCAACCAAATTTCAAACATAAAGAACGGGCTGCCCAGCCTAGAGGACCTTCCGTAGCGATATGAATGGCATCCGGCTGAAGCTTCGTCAAAATATGGTGTAATTGTGTTTTGGGGCGTATCGCCAGATCAATGCCAGGATAACCAGGACAGGGACGAGTTCTAAAAAGGCCGGGGTGGATGACCTCAACACGATAGCCCAATTTTTCCAGCTCGACGATGAGCTCAACGAGTGTAGTCACAACGCCATTGACTTGCGGCTGCCATGCGTCGCTTATCAGCGCGAGCCTCATGCCAACGCCTCATCTTTTTCTTTGATTTTTGCCGTAGCTGGCACCGTTTCGGGCATCACCCTCCCTTCTGGTACCGTCCTCATGGCTATTTTTTCCAACTCCCGTTCTGTTTGGGGCCAATGAATCAATTCCATCGTGCCATCAAAGTGTTCTACAAGCGCCGTCAGACTCTCTACCCAATCACCGTCATTGCAATACAATATGCCATCGATATCGCGTATTTCTGCATAATGAATATGCCCGCAGATCACCCCGCCAAGCCCGCGACGACGCGCCTCCATCGCAACAGCCCGCTCAAACGAAGTGACATAGTTCACTGCTGTCTTGACTTTGTGCTTGAGGTATCTAGAAAGCGACCAATAGGGCAATCCCAAACGAGCACGCAATGAACTTAAATACCTGTTCAGCTTTAAAGTCAGCTCATAAAGGTTGTCACCCACATAAGCGAGCCATTTTGCACACTGGATTACGCCATCGAAATAGTCGCCATGAACTACCCAGAATTTTCGACCATCGGCGGCTTCATAAACAACTTCGTCCACAACTTCTATTCCACCAAAGGAATGCCCAAGGAATTGTCGTGCGAATTCATCGTGATTACCTGGGATATAAACAACTTTGCATCCTTTCCGGACACGGCGCAGTAATTTCTGGATAACATCGTTATGCGCTTGCGGCCAATGCCACCGTCGGCGCAACTGCCAACCATCGATGATATCGCCAACAAGGTAAAGCTGTTCACTGGAATAAACCCTCAAGAACGCTAGCAAAGCCTGTGCTTGACAACCCGGCGTCCCAAGATGAATATCCGAAATAAAAATAGTCCGAACCTTAGGTTTACGTGTTTCCTCTGAAGCATTCACTGTTTCTGGAGCAGGTTGCAGAAAGTCGTGCACATCGGTAGGTAATGGATTGGATGGCTTCATATTTACCCCAAAAAATGTTTACGATAACGGCTAGGCAAATCATCTATTCGCATCAGCATCGGCAAATCGGCAGTATTAAAATTTGAGTCCCACGCTGGCGCACCGAGCACCTTCGCGCCTACCCTCAGATACCCTTTCATCAAAGCAGGTGGATCTATTTCTAATGTTTGATCCAGCACATCAAGCGGTAAGGGACAACGCGGCTTCACTTGATACTCGCTGCTTGCCAAATGCTTATCACGCATTTCACGCCAAATACTTGCTGCCGCATGTCCCATCCCAACACATTTACCATCTTCCGATCCTAAATTCATAGGGATACTGACACAGCCCACGATGTCTTTTAATTGGCTTCTCATCATAAAATGGACAAGCTCTTTCCACAGCGCCATGATCACCCCCCCATGCCGGTAATGTTTATGGACACAACTCCGCCCCAATTCAGCCATATGGTCACGCAAGGGTTGCAACGGCGTTAAATCAAATTCACTATCACTGTACAGTCTTCCTGCAAGCCTGGCTTGCGCAGGTGTCAGTACACGGTAAGTCCCAATCACTTGCCAGCTATCACGATCTCTTACCAACAAATGCTCGCAGTAATCGTCGAAAATATCGATATCATAACCTGGCACAATTTCGGGTAGCTTTGCGCCCATTTCACCAGCAAAAACCTCATACCTTAATTTTTGAGCTTCGCGCACTTCGCTTTGATGCTTTGCCCAGGTCGTCACGATGCCGGATTTGCTCACCCAATCCGGCGGGAAATACGGCGCAGCCTGAGGCACTTGCACACTTTCGCAAGAAAATGCATGATGCAATACATCCGCAGATAAAATAAACGAATCGCTCATGGTTCACTCCTTTAATGGTTGAATTGATGAATCATACGACCCATCAGTCACCTACCATTTTTGGGGAATTGCATGATTTCTCTATGTCAGTTTTATGAAATTCTTATGACACAAAACCCCCATCTCAAGCTTCGCTCAAGAAACCCATTTGCAACAGCAAAAAATTGACAGCGCCCTCTATTTAGCATAGTATTGCCGGTCGATTTGAGACTAAAAAATACGCCTAATAAGAGTGGAGTGAGATAAGTTCAGTGAAAACCTTTTCAGCTAAACCGCATGAAGTCGAGCATGATTGGTTTGTTATAGACGCGACTGATAAAGTTTTAGGAAGATTAGCCGCAGCGATAGCGCATCGTTTACGAGGAAAGCATAAGCCCATTTATACGCCTCACGTTGATACGGGCGATTACATTGTTGTCGTCAATGCCGACAAAATTCGCGTGACGGGTAATAAGGCAGAAGACAAGAAATATTATCGGCACAGCGGTTACCCGGGGGGTATTTATGAAACAAATTTCAAAAAAATGCACACCCGCCATCCCGGAAGGCCTTTAGAAAAAGCCGTGAAAGGAATGCTGCCCAAGGGCCCTCTTGGCTATGCTATGCTTAAAAAACTTAAGGTATATGCGGGTGGTTCCCATCCTCATACCGCCCAGCAACCCAAACTATTAGAAGTTAGAGCTTAAAATTTATGGCAATAAATTATAATTATGGAACGGGCCGCAGAAAAAGTGCTGTTGCCAGAGTGTTCATCAAACCGGGAAACGGCTCGTTTATCGTCAATAATAAACCGGTAGACGAATATTTCTCCCGCGAAACAGGCCGCATGATTGTCCGGCAGCCGCTCGAGTTGACAGGCAATACAGAGAATTTGGATATCATGGTCAATATTTGCGGTGGAGGTGAATCAGGACAGGCCGGTGCAGTCCGCCATGGAATAACACGCGCTTTGATCGACTATGATGAGACGCTAAAACCCGTTCTCAGCAAAGCGGGTTTCGTGACACGTGATGCACGTGAGGTCGAGCGAAAGAAAGTTGGTTTACGCAAAGCTCGTCGGCGCAAACAATTCTCTAAACGATAATTTGTTTTTCTTTCAAAAAAGCCGCCTCAATACTGGCGGCTTTTTTGTTTTATTATTTCAATCGAGATAAACTATTCCGCATAAATAGCTATGATTAAAGTCGGTATCGTTGGTGGGACAGGCTATACAGGCGTTGAACTGCTTCGCATTCTTGCCCAACACCCCAAAGTAAAATTAAAAGTCATTACCTCCCGGCAAGAAGCTGGCATGGCTGTTGACGAGCTTTTCCCCAGCTTACGTAAGAAAATTACGCTTAAATTCTCCGATCCTAGCAAGGCCGACCTCAACAAATGCGATCTCGTTTTCTTTGCGACCCCGAATGGGGTCGCCATGCAGCAGGCAAGATCCCTATTTGACGCGGGTGTTAAGATCATTGATTTATCGGCTGATTTCCGCATCAAAGATGTTGCGGAATGGGAAAAATGGTATGGCATGTCACATGCCTGCCCTGAGCTGGTAGCAGAAGCCATCTATGGCTTACCTGAAGTCAATCGAGCATCGATAAAAAATGCAAAACTTATTGCCAATCCAGGCTGCTACCCTACCGCGGTACAACTTGGCTTTCTGCCACTCATCGAGGCAAAAATAGTCGATATGAATCAACTCATCGCCGACACGAAATCTGGTGTATCTGGTGCTGGCCGCAAAGCAGAAGTACATACATTATTCCCAGAGGCGGCAGATAATTTTAAATCCTATGCCGTGCCAGGGCATCGCCACCTGCCAGAAATCAAACAAGGACTCTCCAATATCGCCAGAAAACAGATTGGCCTTACATTCGTGCCTCATCTGACACCCATGATACGTGGCATCCATGCTACCTTATACGCAACACTTACAAAGCAAATCGATTTACAAACGTTATACGCTGATCGCTATGCCAACGAGCCCTTTGTCGACGTACTGCCTGCAGGCAGTCACCCAGAAACACGCTCTGTGCGTGGATCCAATTTCTGCCGGATCGCAGTACATCGTCCACAAGGTGGCAATATAGCGGTAATCCTCTCGGTAACGGATAATCTGGTCAAAGGTGCCGCCGGACAAGCGGTGCAGAATATGAACATTATGTTTGGTTTACCGGAAACATTAGGAATAGAACATGTCCCTTTGTTACCTTAAACATGATTGTAATGCTCAGTTTTTCCAAGGATCCAGGGAACTGGTTTATTAAAACCTCGCTCCAACGGAAGCATGTTGATGAGTACGATGCCGTAACCGTCAACTCAAAAATAAGATGATATCGGTATCAAAATACCGATTGGCTTATTGAACATTCCACTGAGCGATAAAGAGGAATATGAATATGAACGTAACCACAACCAACTTGGATGCAGAAAATCGGCCACCCCTTGTTTTCACTGAGAATGCCGCATGCAAAGTTAAGAATCTGATTGAGGAAGAGGGAAATCTTAACTTAAAGCTGAGAGTTTTTATAAGTGGCGGTGGATGCTCAGGCTTTCAATATGGTTTCACTTTCGACGAAACCATCAACGATGATGATTTCATCATGGAAAGACAAGGCGTGCAGCTCCTGGTTGATTCAATGAGTTTCCAATATTTGATTGGCGCGGAAATCGATTATCAAGAAAATCCACAAGGCGCTCAATTTGTCATCAAAAACCCTTCTGCATCCTCCACTTGCGGCTGTGGCTCATCCTTTTCTGTCTAGCGCCTAACTCTTAGCTAAAGAAAATCTACGCTAGATAAATTGCGCCGAGAACACGGCTCCCGGTTGCACCTGTCACGGCCGGAAGATTGCCAGGTGCTTTCTCGATTGTTTGCTTGGCTAACCAAGCAAACGCAAAAGCTTCCATCCAATCCGCATTAACACCCAGCGCATCAGTGGGCTTGATTTTTTTCCCTGGCAGTATCGCATTTAACTCAGCCACCAGTTGCCCATTATGCGCCCCGCCACCACACAGATAAACCTCTTCCACTCCAGGAGAATGTTGCAATAATGAGCTAGCAATCGTTTCAACGGTAAGCCTGAGTAACGTTGCCTGGACATCTTCAGGTGCTTCATCGCCATTCAGGTAGAGACCCAGCCAGTCTATACTGAACATTTCTCTGCCAGTACTTTTTGGAGGAGGCAAAGCAAAAAAAGGAAACGCAAGCAATGCTTCAAGAAGCCCAGGAATAACGTGCCCCGAGCCAGCCCAGGCGCCATCATGATCATAGGTGCTACCTTTATGGCGCATGCACCAAGCATCCATCAACATGTTACCCGGCCCACAATCAAAACCAACAACCTCACCTTCAGGTGGGAGATAAGTTATATTCGCAATCCCACCAATATTGACGATGGCACGGCAAACCCTTTGATCACGAAACATCATACGGTGAAATGCAGGCACCAGGGGCGCACCCTGTCCGCCTGCCGCAATATCTCGGCTCCTGAAATCGGCAACCACCGTAATTCCGGTCAATTCGGCTAACAGCGCGGCATTGCCCAGTTGAACGCTATAAGCATTTTCCATTTGCGGACAATGTCTTACTGTCTGTCCATGACATCCAATTGCTACAATTTCCCGCGAATCGACTTCACTTTTAGCAAGCAACGCCGCAACTGCATCGGCATACAATCTAGACAAACGATTACTCAATAGAGCAGCACGATGCAATTCATCGTGCCCAGCATCGTTTAGCGCCAACAACTGCGTTCGTAAAATATCGTCATAAGGTAAAAAATGAGTCTGAATCAGACTCGGCCCAGATGAATCAAAACTGACCAAAACCGCATCTACACCATCTAAACTCGTTCCAGACATGATGCCGATATAGCGCGATTCTCCCAAGGTATCACCCACTCAGTGAGTAGCTTTTCATCAATGGCTGGCAATCCGAATCACTGCGCGGAAGCAAAATTAGTATTACGCATAAGATCCAGGCGAGCTACGAGCTCTTTTGTTTCCCTATGAAAAGCGGTTCTGTTTTTTTTACTGATAGGTGCTGCGGCCGGCATAATGATCTTTGATGGATCGCGTTGTACACCATTTATGCGTAATTCATAGTGGAGATGCGGACCTGTCGCCATTCCGGTCGCCCCAACATAACCGATGACATCACCTTGCCTAACACGACCAGCCTTTCTAAGGCCTTTCTTAAAACCGGACAAGTGACCATAGGCGGTACTGTACTCACCATGATGCTTCAATATGACCAGGTTGCCATAACCATTTTGCCAACCACTGTATTCAACGACTCCATCGGCAGTTGCCATTACCGGCGTCCCTTTGGGGGCTGCATAATCGATTCCTCTATGCGCGCGCCATTGCTTCAATATGGGGTGAAAGCGGGCGTTCGAGAATCCTGAACTTATACGCGAAAACTCGAGAGGTGCTCGCAAAAAGGGTTTACGCAAACTTTCTCCTGTCGGCGTATAGTAGTCGCCTTCTTCACCAGGCGCCTGAAAATATACCGCACGATAAGATTTACCTTTGTTGATAAATTCAACGGCCAGCACACGGCTTCGATGAGTATTCCGTTCATCATCATGGAATGTCTCATAAACCACTGTAAAACGGTCGCCTTTATGCAGATCACGATAAAAATCAATGTCTGATGCAAAAATATTTGCGATCTGAATAGCAATATTATTTGATAACCCAGCAGCATCTGTCGCTGCGAATAATGAACTCTCTATCACGCCCGAACCGACACGGATGCGTGAAGCTGCTTCGGCAGATTGCTCACTGATCTCGAAAGCATCATCAATCTTTTCCATCAGAAACTGCTCGCCATTACCATAGAAGTAGCGCAACGTTAACAGCTCGCCATCTCCCGTCGTTTCTGCATGTATAACTTCACCAGGCTTGAGCTGCCGCATCGCTTTGCTGTCTTTAGCAGCATGGATAAAATCGGCTTTATCCTGTTGATTGATCTCCAACCGTGTGAGAATGGCCGCAATGGTATCGCCGCGGCGGATATTTTCTTGATGCCAATAAGTGCTATTTGAATCGGCAGAAATGGTTACTTCAGGAAGTGAAAGCGTTTGGATAATTTTGCGTTCAGGGGGCAGCGTTTGAAAAGAAGTGCTTTGAGGTGAGATCCCAAATGCTGTTACCATGCCAAACAAGGGCAAACTGGATAAGATTGTTAACCAACGTAATCTTTTTTGTGTAAACATCGATGGCTTTTGCGCTAAAATCCTCATCTTATCGCGTGGTGATATATATAGCATCGTATGTGACAACTCCTATCTATTGTAAGCCGGCCCCTAGTCTAGCATAAAAATCCGTCATCTCTAGCTTGGCGTACGCTGACAAACATACTTAAAATAAACCCGATTCCAGATCTTCAAAAAATAATTCATTGTATTTATTGTGCAAACCTCAATTCCCGAACAACTGAAAACAATCAAGCGCGGCTGCCATGAATTGCTGGTAGAAGAAGAATTAGTCGAAAAACTTAAAACAGGTCAGCCACTAAAAATCAAAGCTGGCTTCGATCCCACTGCGCCCGATTTGCATCTCGGTCATACTGTATTACTCAACAAACTCCGCCAATTTCAGGAAATGGGGCACCATATCTTGTTTCTGATCGGTGATTTCACTGGCATGATCGGAGATCCTAGTGGCAAGAACACGACTCGCCCGCCCCTCTCGCGCGAGGATGTCATCCGGAATGCGAGATCTTATACAAACCAAGTTTTCAAAATTCTCAGATCGGATCAAACTGAAGTCGTGTTTAATTCTAGCTGGATGGATCAGCTCAATGCGTCCGATCTGATCAAACTTGCTGCCACCCATACCGTGGCACGCATGTTGGAAAGGGATGATTTCAACAAGCGCTACCGTAATAATCAACCCATTGCGATCCACGAATTCCTCTATCCTTTGATACAAGGCTACGACTCAGTTGCACTCAAAGCCGATATCGAATTAGGCGGCACCGACCAAAAATTCAACCTGTTGATGGGGCGTGAATTACAGAAACATTTCGGGCAAACTCCGCAATGTATCCTCACCATGCCGCTGCTCGAAGGTCTGGATGGCGTCAATAAAATGTCCAAGTCGCTCAATAACTATGTCGGCATCACGGAAAGTCCCACAGATATCTTCGGCAAACTTATGTCAATTTCTGACACGCTGATGTGGCGCTATATCGAGTTGCTGTCTTTTGAATCACTCGAAACGATCGATCACTGGAAGCAGGATGTGAAACAAGGACGAAATCCACGAGAAATTAAAGTACTTTTTGCTCAAGAAATCGTCAGCCGCTTTCATACTCGGGCAGATGCCGAATATGCCTTGAACGATTTTGAAGCCCGTTTTAAAAAAGGCGCGCTCCCGGACGAGATGCCCGAGAAAACGCTGCACATCAATGAATGCGCCATCCCTATAGCCCAATTGCTCAAGCAAACAAACTTAACGGTCAGCACCAGCGAAGCTATGCGCATGATTGAACAAGGCGGCGTTAAACTCAATGGAAACAAAGTCTCGGATAAAACGATGCAAATCGCAGCGGGCGAATCAGTCATCGTGCAGGTAGGCAAAAGAAAATTCTCCAAAGTGACAATCATCTCCAAACCCACAGCTTAAAAAGCGCTCGACATAATCCTTAAATCCTGTATACTGCGCGGTCTACTCAACGAAAGAGTAGCCATCTATCTTTATAGATTCCATCGTTTCTGACCTTTCTTCAATTTTCCCGCTTTTAGTTTGGAAATTGCGTAATGCCTCTGGTTAGCTGCGATGTTTTATTTTGCGCTAGCGGCATTGGCAGCCCATACATTTCTGGTCTCAATCCCTGCTCGCGTATTTTTTATTTATGCACATCAGGAAAACAACGTGTCATTTGAAAATTTGAACTTACACCCCGCTATCATCAAAGCCATCAACGAACTCGGCTACACTCAGCCCACTCCCATCCAGCAGCAAGCTATTCCAGAGTTAATTGCAGGCCATGATCTCATGGCATCCGCTCAGACAGGCACAGGCAAAACAGCCGCATTTATGCTGCCAGCACTTAACCGTCTCGCGACTCCCGCAAAAATACCCGGACGTGGGCCACGAATACTGGTATTGACACCAACCCGCGAGCTTGCACTGCAAGTTTCCGACGCTACGACTAAATACGGCAAATACCTCTCCCGCGTCAAAGTTGTCAGCATACTCGGCGGTATGTCCTATCTACTGCAAAACAAACTGCTCTCCCAGCACGTCGACATTCTGGTTGCAACACCTGGCCGTCTTATCGATCATATACAACGCGGACGGATTGACTTTTCCCGTCTGGAAATGCTGGTACTGGATGAAGCAGATCGGATGCTTGATATGGGATTTGTGCAGGATGTTGAGAGTATCGCCTCGTTTACGCCAGCACACCGCCAAACACTGTTGTTCTCCGCTACGCTGGATTCGACGATAGACAAAATTGCAGCACGCTTATTGAGATCCCCTAAACGCATACAAGTCGCCACGCAGCGCGCCAAATTAGAAAATATCGAACAGCGTCTGCATTATGTAGACGATCTTTCACACAAAAATAGACTACTTGAACATTTGCTACGCGATCAAACACTCAAACAAGCAATCGTTTTCACCGCAACCAAACGGGATGCGGACGATTTAGCCGACGATCTTGCGGCTCAAGGTCATGTAGTTGGCGCACTTCATGGGGACATGAGCCAACGTGAGCGCACCCGTACGTTAACCAAACTGCGTAACGGTCGGCTCCGCATCTTGGTGGCAACCGACGTTGCAGCGAGAGGAATCGATGTTGCCGATATCACGCATGTCATTAATTTCGATCTACCTAAATTTGCGGAAGACTACGTGCACCGTATCGGTCGAACAGGCCGTGCAGGAGCTTCCGGTATTGCCGTCTCATTTGCTTCAGGAAAAGATAGCATCAGCTTGAAAAGAATCGAACGCTTCACGGGTCAGCGAATTACGCCATCGATCATTCCCGGAATGGAGCCAAAATACAAACCCCGCTTCGGACAAAATGATGAAAAGTCGCGAAGACCTCCTCAAGTGGCACACAAACGTAATCGTGCCTGGTCACCGAATGAAAGAAGTCCGTTTAATCATACCGATACGAAAAAGAGCCAACCCGCTCGATTCGGCCGTTCAACCCCAAATGATAATACTGACAATCGAAAACGTTCGCTCGGGCGCTCTAGTCAATTCAACAACACCAGGGTTTATGCCGAGCCCGGCAATTAAAGCAGGCTAGCGGTACTACGCCCATAACATCATTTTACCCTGCTAAAGCCAGCTTCCTGACTTGGCAGGGTATCATCAACTTCATGAGGCTTATTTAGATTGCGATGTGTTCACGCCTGCATGATCGATCGGATCTTCAACTTTCTCCAGCAAAACACGTTTCCTTAGCATCCGCAGTAACCCGTAGACAGCCAGCCCGGCGAGTAGGTGCTTGAGCGTATGGCCACTGATGATTTGACCGAGCTGATATATCGGTTCATCCAATACTTCCGCAAATTTTGCCAGACCATATAACGCAATCACGCCACAGATATCTGCGCCACGGCTATAGCGTGAAGGAAATAAAGCCGCCAGCAGTACGATCAACACGATCGAGCTGAATTGAACGACAATATAAAAGTTGAGGTTTCCCTCACCTTGTTGCTCGCTCCAATACCAGTGAATCACACTCGCGATCCCGATCATGATCAACAGCGGAAGTGCCCGCAAACCCTGCTTGATACCGATACGTTCCACTATGGTTGCCGCTAACAGGGCCATCATTCCAATCGCGATCGGCAACCGATCCCAAAACAAGGTACTGTTCTCGGGCATCCAGTGATAATAGGCCGACCCCATGCTTACCATGAGCACACTCATAAAAACGATCAGATAAGGTCTGCGCTCCTCAATCACCGCAAACGTTTTTTGCACAGTATTCATCCTCAGCCTTTTCAAGAATACCAAACCCACGATTCCGACCCATAAAAAAATCAGATTGGAAATTACGTTGAAAAAATTAGGTATGGACCAAAAAGCCCGCTGATCGACAAACTGATGGTACGCGTGAGGCTGCGGAATGGGCGGCAAGATAGCGGCCAGCACTAAGGTAATGCCGAAAAGAGCCATAACAAAATAAAACCTTGCTTGCATAAGATTTATTCGGATTCGGATTCGCCTTAGTAAGAGTGTCATCAGCGCTAGACGATCTCAGCGTAATATTCTCACCGCTTCTTCGATCCGTTGTACCGCGGTAATTTCAAGACCGGGAATTGCCTGCTTGGGTTGATTCGCTCTGGGAATTAACGCTCTAACAAAACCCAATTTAGCAGCCTCCTTCAATCTCTCCTGTCCTCGCTGGACGGGACGTACCTCGCCCACCAAGCCGATTTCTCCAAATACAACGAGCTTTTCAGGCAAAGGTTTATTTTTCAGCGAAGAAACGATTGCGAGCACCACTGCCAAATCAACCCCCGGCTCAGTTATTTTGACACCCCCAACTGCATTGATAAATACATCCTGGTCAAAGCAAGCAATCCCTGCATGGCGATGTAACACAGCTAACAACATTGCCAGACGATTTTGCTCGAGCCCAACGCTTAATCGCCTGGGATTTGTCGCATGCGCCTCATCCACCAGCGCCTGAATCTCCACCAGCAGCGGGCGTGTCCCTTCTTGTGTAACCATGACGCACGCCCCAGGCACTTGGGCATCATGATGGGCCAGAAATAAAGCGGAAGGATTGCTCACTTCGCGCAATCCCTTTTCGGTCATTGCGAACACCCCTAATTCGTTGACAGCACCGAAGCGATTTTTGAATGCTCGCACCAAACGAAAGCTGGAATGGGCATCCCCCTCAAAATACAACACGGTGTCGACCATATGCTCGAGCACGCGCGGCCCGGCAAGTGCACCTTCCTTGGTAACATGACCGATCAAAATAATACAAATACCTTGCCCCTTAGCCAAACGAGTCAGGCGTGCAGCACACTCGCGAACTTGCGCCACTGCACCGGGCGCCGACTGCAAAGCTTCCGAATAAATGGTCTGAATCGAATCGATCACAGCCACTTCGGGCTGATGCTCGGCGAGCGTTGCTTGAATGTTCTCTAGCTGAATTTCAGTCAGCAGCTTGACGGCAGTGACATCGAGCGCCAGACGTTTGGCGCGCAACGCAACCTGCTGAGCCGATTCTTCACCGCTGACGTACAACACCCGCTGCCGGCTCGACATCGCCGATAGCGCCTGCAATAGCAAGGTTGATTTCCCGATACCCGGATCGCCGCCCAACAGAACGACTCCACCGCGCACCAATCCTCCGCCTAGTACACGGTCAAATTCAGCCATTCCGGTTGAATAACGCGGAGAATCCTCCGTTTCGACTTCATCCAGGTTATGCAGCTGGCCAGACAACGCTGGAGGAATGAAGTGTGCGCCAGTTTTATGGAAACCAGGATGACCGATATTGTCGGCCACTGCCTCAACCAGCGTATTCCATTCACGGCAATGAGGGCACTGGCCCTGCCACTTCAGTGTTTGCCCCCCACAAGCATTGCAGAAATAAACTGATCTCGATTTAGTCATGAACAACACGGATAAATATCATGACTTGATCCGCATCCTCGACAAATCAATCATAAACTTCTGCTTCTCCCAACGATTTTCCTTGCGCATCTTTTGCCGATAGTACAGGTTCACCGTCTATAGGCCATTGAATGGCTAAACTAGCATCGTTCCAACGCAAACAACGCTCATATTCGGGCGCCCAGTAATCAGTCGTTTGATAGAGAAATTCCGCAGCCGCCGAAAGCACCACGAAACCATGAGCAAAGCCTTCCGGAATCCAGAGTTGTTTTTTGTTTTCGGCAGTGAGTATTTCACCTACCCATTGACCAAAAGTATTGGAAGACCGACGAAGGTCCACCGCCACATCGAATACCTCGCCAGCAATAACACGTACGAGCTTGCCTTGTGGCTGTTTGATTTGATAATGCAATCCGCGCAACACATTACGCATTGAGCGAGAATGATTACTTTGCACGAACGCCACAGTTTTACCAATCATGGCTTCAAATTGTCGCTGGTTATAACTTTCAAAGAAAAAACCCCGCTCGTCGCTGTAAACACGGGGCTCAATAAGGTAAACATCAGGTATTGCCAAAGGCGTCGCTTTCATATTCAGAATGATACCCTCTTACTTCCATCGATCATCGATATAAGGATGCACCAGTATTTGCATTAAATACTGGCCATAGCCATTTTTAATCATGGGTTTCGCCAACTTCTCAAGCTGAGCGGCGTCTATCCACCCTTTCCGGTAGGCAATTTCTTCGGGGCATGCAATTTTGAGTCCTTGCCGATGCTCTATCGTTGCAACAAATCTACTGGCATCAAGCAACGATTCATAAGTGCCTGTATCAAGCCATGCATAACCACGCCCCATGATCTCCACGTTAAGCTTACGCTGATCCAGATAGATTCGATTGAGATCGGTGATTTCCAATTCGTTCCGTGCAGAAGGTTTGAGACACTTCGCGAAATCGACGACTTGAGCATCATAGAAGTAGAGCCCTGTTACCGCATAATTCGATTTCGGTTGTTTGGGTTTTTCTTCCAAGCCTATTGCGCAACCATTTCGGTCAAATTCAACCACGCCATAGCGTTCCGGATCGTGAACGTGATAGGCGAACACGCTTGCACCTTCATGACGCATCATAGCGTTGTCGAGCAGATAGTGGAAATCGTGTCCATAAAAAATATTGTCCCCCAGAATAAGCGCGGAAGGATCGTTCGCGACAAATGATTCGCCTATGATAAACGCTTGCGCCAACCCATCGGGTGAAGGCTGTACAGCATAGGATAAATTCAACCCCCAACCTTCGCCACTTTGTAATAATTGTGAGAAGCGCGGCGTGTCCTCGGGTGTGGAAATGATCAAAATATCGCGTATACCCGCCAGCATCAGTGTACTTAACGGATAGTAAATCATTGGCTTATCAAATACAGGTAATAACTGTTTGGAAATCACTTGGGTAACCGGATATAGCCGTGTACCGGATCCACCCGCTAGAATAATGCCTTTTCTTCTGGAAAGAGCAGCCTGTGGCTGCTTAATGGATTGTGATGGTGTCATTTTTATCATTTTGTTGCTTGTATCGATTTGAATATCTTCATCAGAATAGCGTCCTTAATTGATTGGCTTGCATAGCTTTGGCAATGACATTCCGTATGATTATAAACATCTATCATTTCCTTCCCATGAAATTTGTCATTGGACGCCCTAATTGTATAGCGATATAAACAGACCATGATCGGCATGCCCCTACTCCAGCGCATCATGATATGGCTAGTACCCTATCGGGCCATGCTCACATTTGCCATCATCAGCTTGCTCACGATTGCGCTGACCACGTCTTTATTAACGGTAATCATCAAGCAACTGATCGACAACATGAACGCCGGCCAGACGTTGAACGAATTACAGTTTCTGTTACTGACGATCGCCAGCTTAATCACACTGCGTGGTATCGCCACGCTGGCCAGTCATTATGCCGTCAATTGGATAGGGGGAAAAATCGGCATGGATCTTCGGATGAGATTATTCGAAAAATACTTAGTATTACCGCTTGACCACACCATAAAATCGAATCCAGATCATCATCCTGCTCACTTTACTTCGAAAATCGATCGCATAATCGATGGCATTGCTGAGTTACTCACGCTCTTGTGGAAAGAACTGCCCACGGCAACCAGCCTCCTGATCGTCATGTTTCTTTTAAACTGGGAATTTTTGCTCATGGCTTTTTCAAGCGCCCTCGTGATTGGCGCCATCACGCAACTCACGACACAAGCAAGAGAACCGAGCTCACAATCACCACGCGATCTTATGGATGATCTGCTACTCCCCCGCACTTCGGTCACTCATATCAGGTCGGTCAAGCTCGATGATGGCCAATTGCAGGAAAGTCAATATTTTTGCGATGCTATAGAACGGGAACGGACGCTTGCCTTAAAACGGGCACTGTTGAAAACGCTAGGCAATATCGTTGTCTCCTTGATAATCATTGCCATCCTCGCTGCATTTTCTCTATTATTTATACAGCAACTGACGCTTGGCCGAATAACAATCGGCGACGCGAGCGCTTTAATTGCAGCGATATTGTTGCTCATCTATCCTTTGAAACGATTGTTACTTGCAAAAATATCCCTGCAATATAAATTCCAAGCCATAGATGAGATCGAGTCATTCCTTGCGCAACGAAATGAAATTGATTTGGGTAATATTGAAATCGCTCGTGCACGCGGTCTGCTCCAATTGATCGCGGTCAGCACGCACGCTTCCTCGCAAAGCAACCCGTCTCTCGATAAATTCACCTTGATTCTCCAGCCGGGAGAAATCGTAGCGTTATCGACCACCCATCATAACCAAGTTAACCTCTTGATCGATCTCATTGCTCGCTTCGTTTATCCAACCAATGGCAAAATATTACTCGACGGCATCGATATCTCCACTCTGAAACTGGCTGAATTACGTGCAAACATCGCATGGATCACACCCCACACCCTATTGATGAATGATACGATCGCAGCTAACATCGCCTACGGTTCGACCCGTTGTGAGACGGAAGCACGCATCATGAAAGTTGCGCGTGCCTGCCATGTCACGCAATTTACACGTCAAATGCCCCATGGTTTACAAACGAGGATCGACAATAAATCGGTTACGCTGACGGAAAGCCAACGTCAACGCATCCTGATTGCGCGTGCGCTCCTCAAAAACCCGGCCATTGTCATAGTAGATGATACGTCAGCATCATTCGACACTGAGTGCGCTCACGTGGAAGCCGCGCTCAATACATTGATTCACCACCGCACCACCCTCATTTTCTCCCCACAGAACGCATTATTGAAAAAGGCGAATCGTATCGTCACACTCACCTGAAATGTTTCATTAAAAAATGCTTGCCCCATCAATGCAGTCGCATTAAATAATCAAAGCTGCCGCCACGCGCCGGCCTTCTGCTGACAAGATATTGTATGTGCGGCAAGTCGCCTGAGTGTCCATTACTTCTAAGCCAATGCCAGAAGCCATCATCATTTTCATCAATTGTGGATCCGGGAAGCGGAGTACTGTGCCGGTACCCAGCAGCACAATCTCGGGTTCAAACGAACGCAAACACTCGAAATCGCCTGTTTTCAGTTGTGCTACACTTTCGACTTGCCAGTTTTCGATAATATGATCTGGCAACACAATCAAATTACGCTCGTAGCGCACTTGATTAATGGCGACATAACCTTCTCCATACCCTGAAAATATATTTAACCCTTCATATTGTGAAAGATGCAGTTTCACCGCAAACCCTCCTGCTAATGATCGATAAGAGAACCTAATCGTTCGTTCAAGGATAATATTCTAAAGCAAGGCAAGTCGTTTGCCTTTGAAATCGGTCAGATCGAATTATAGAGGTGCACAAGGTAGGGTGAGATGCCATTTATCGATCAAAACTGGAACAACAATCGCAAAACACCCGTCAGCCATGCGCACGGCTCAACAAACCAGCCACCCTGTGCCGATCCTGTGCAGACCATACTAAAATATCGATTGGGCTATCCAATGAAATGTTTATGTAAAATTATGACTGCTGTACAACTGAGCTGCCATAAATAAAGTGCAGAAAGCGCGAACCAGCATCGCAATCAACAGCTATCGGTGATCGACGAACAACCCATTTGATCCATTTTCAACTATTTTTTGCAAAACAACGTGGGTCGGGTAACATTGCATTCTCTTTATTGTTTAACCATCTGCTGATCATTCGCTAGTTCACCCTATTCATCATGCGACCCATTACAAAATCCAGCAAACTTGCCAACGTCTGCTACGATATTCGCGGCCCCGTCCTGGATCGAGCCAGGCAAATGGAAGAGGAAGGCCACCATATCATTAAACTCAATATCGGTAATCCTGCATCATTCGGCTTTGAAGCTCCCGAGGAAATTTTACAAGATGTGATTCGCAATCTAGCCGCCGCTTCCGGATATTGCGATTCGAAAGGCTTATTCGCCGCACGCAAGGCGATCATGCATTACACTCAGGAAAAGCACATTCCCAATGTGCAAATGGATGACATTTATATCGGTAACGGCGTATCCGAGCTGATTATGCTCGCTATGCAAGCGCTCTTAGAAAACGATGACGAAGTACTGATACCCGCGCCAGATTATCCCTTATGGACCGCAGCCGTATCCTTAGCGGGTGGTATTGCGCGTCATTACATTTGCGATGAGCAATCGGATTGGCTACCGGATGTAGATGATATTCGTGCTAAAATTACGCCCAGAACACGCGCTATCGTTATCATCAACCCCAATAACCCAACCGGTGCACTATACCCAGTTGATTTATTGCTTGAAATCATAGAAATCGCCCGTCAGCACCATCTGATTGTTTATGCGGACGAAATCTACGACAAGATACTTTACGATCAAGCAACCCATGTTTCGGCCGCTTCTTTGGCTGATGACGTTTTGTTCGTGACATTCAATGGTTTATCCAAGAATTATCGAGCAGCAGGGTTTCGTTCAGGTTGGGCGGTGGTGTCAGGTAACAAGCAGCATGCACAGGATTATATTGCTGGCCTGAACATGCTCGCTTCAATGCGTCTGTGCGCTAACGTGCCCTCGCAATTCGGAATCCAAACTGCTTTAGGTGGCTATCAGAGTATTTTTGATTTGACGATGCCCACTGGCCGGCTGAAGCGACAACGTGATCTCGCCTGGAAACTGTTAACGGATATTCCAGGCGTGACATGCTATCATCCTCGCGCAGCACTCTATTTGTTTCCGAGATTGGATCCGAAGATGTATCCAATTCAAGACGACGAGCAATTTGTGCTCGATATGTTACTGGAAGAAAAAGTATTGGTTGTACAAGGCACGGGTTTTAATTGGTCTAATCCCGATCATTTTCGAGTGGTATTTTTACCCAATAGCGATGATCTGACTGAAGCCATTGGTCGAATCTCACGCTTCCTGGATCGCTTTCGTAAGCGTCATAGTACTGGCTTGTAGTGTCCGTGTTTTTCGTACAAGTAATCATACATACGCCAGAAGCATGGGCAATCTTTATTTGATTTTGTAACTTTATAGCCTTAATTGTTTATTTATTGATTACAACATGAAACCCATTAATGTAGGTTTAGTAGGCATCGGAACCGTTGGCGGCGGTACTTATACCGTTCTCAAACGTAACCAAGAAGAAATCGCACGTCGCGTCGGTCGCAATATCGTCATTCGCATCATAGCTGACCGTGATATCGAAAAAGCACGCCGTCTGGTCGACGATGATACCAAGGTCACAGCCGATGCATTTGAAATCGTTTCTCACCCCGATATCGATATCATCGTTGAGCTGATCGGCGGACAGACTGTTGCAAAAGAATTGATCTTGCAAGCCATTGCCAATGGAAAACATGTGATTACAGCCAATAAAGCCCTGCTAGCATCGCATGGCAGTGAAATTTTTGCGGCTGCTCAGCAAAAAGGTGTCATTGTTGCGTTTGAAGCTGCTGTTGCTGGCGGTATTCCCATTATCAAAGCATTGCGGGAAGGGCTGGCGGCTAATCGGATCGAGTGGATCGCCGGCATCATCAATGGCACGAGCAATTTTATATTGTCCGAAATGCGCGAGAAGGGGCTTGCTTTTGAAACAGTATTGGCGCACGCGCAAAAACTGGGCTATGCCGAAGCAGATCCGACATATGACATCGAAGGTATCGATGCCGCCCATAAAATTACCATCATGGCTGCGATCGCATTTGGTATCCCTGTCAAATTCGACAAAGCCTACATTGAGGGGATCACCCAACTCAGTAATGACGATATTCGCTATGCCGAAGAGCTGGGTTACCGGATCAAGCTATTAGGTATTACAAAACGTGTAACAAAAGGGATCGAATTACGGGTGCATCCCACCCTCATCCCAGTTAAACGGCTGATTGCCAATGTAGAAGGCGTCATGAACGCGATCGTGGTCAAAGGCAATGCCGTTGGCCCCACACTTTACTATGGCGCAGGTGCAGGCGCCGAGCCCACTGCCAGTTCGGTGATTGCTGATCTAATCGATGTAGCCCGCCTACTCACTGCCGACCCTGAACATCGCGTACCTCATCTCGCCTTCTTACCCGATCTACTGTCTGACACGCCGATTGTCCCGATGGAAGAGGTCGAAACGGCCTATTATCTGCGATTACAAGTCATGGATAAACCGGGCGCACTTGCCGATATTACCCGTATTCTTGCAGATTCGGGTATATCGATCAGCGCGATGGTGCAGAAAGAGCATGCCGAGGAGGAGGATAAAGTCAATATCATTATGCTGACCCATACGACGATAGAAAAAAATATCAATACCGCCATTGCCCGTATCGAAAGCCTTCCTGTCATGGCAGGCCGCATTGTTCGTATTCGCATGGAAGAATTGAGTAAATAAGCGGTATACATCTCAGCATCGCTTCCGCAGCTGTGAATAAAACAACTATGCATCCCCCCCGCATTGCGGGCCGATATGCAAGTTTCTTTTATCAAGCCAGAGACTCGATTCACCCAAATGAAATTTCGTTTAACCTTATTACATCATTGCTTCGCATCGATGGCATACCAACCTTAGGTCCGACACGTTTATTACATTTTTTGAATGAAACTTCCAACGCGCAACCTTGCAGAGCAAATATTCATTCCATTCTTGTAGTTTTTTTTCAGAACTTCCAGGAAATGAAGCTAATTACATTTCTTGGATCATTTATTCAATTAAGACACTATGCGTTATATCTCCACCCGCGGCGGCATGCCGCCTAAAACGTTTACCGAAATACTATTAAGCGGGCTCGCACCTGATGGGGGACTCGCTGTCCCAGAATCCTATCCTCGCGTAAGCCCAGCCGACATGGAAGCATGGCGCCATCTTGACTATCAGGCGCTTGCATTTCAAATACTTTCACGTTTCATGGAAGATATCCCTGCTGACGATTTGCACAGGATCATCGCGCGTACTTATACAACGGAAGCATTTGGCAGCCCGGATATTACACCTGTTAGAACGCTTGAGCCTGGCTTACATATTTTGTGCCTATCGAATGGCCCGACTCTGGCATTCAAAGATATTGCCATGCAGCTGCTGGGGAATTTATTTGAATACACATTGGCCAAAACAAACGATGAACTGAATATTCTCGGGGCCACTTCCGGCGATACCGGATCAAGCGCTGAATACGCTATGCGCGGCAAGCGTGGCATTCGCGTATTCATGCTTTCACCACTCGGTAAGATGAGTCGCTTCCAAACCGCGCAAATGTTTTCACTGCTAGATGACAATATCTTCAACATCGCCATACGCGGTGTCTTTGACGATTGCCAGGATATCGTCAAAGCCGTCAGTAACGATCGTGATTTCAAGCAGCAGTATCAGATCGGCACGGTCAACTCGATCAACTGGGCACGCATTGCTGCGCAAATTGTTTATTATTTCAAAGGGTATTTTGCTGTAACCCAATCCAATGATCAGCAGGTCTCATTTTCTGTGCCATCGGGGAATTTTGGCAATATCTTTGCGGGCCATGTTGCCCGTATGATGGGACTCCCGATCAAGCATCTCATTTTGGCCACCAACGAAAATGACGTTTTGGACGAATTTTTTCGTACCGGGCTTTACCGGCCACGCACTACAGCTGAAACACACCATACTAGCAGCCCCTCCATGGATATCTCCAAAGCATCCAACTTTGAGAGATTCATTTTTGACTTGACAGAACGTGACGCCACACGCGTCAGAGAGTTATGGCGATCCGTCGATAAAGGCAATGCCTTTGACCTGTTTGGAACGGCACTATGGATCAAGGCAAAGGATTTTGGCTTTGTTTCGGGCGCCAGCAATCACGCATCACGCATAGAAACGATTCGCAATCTCTACCAGGAATACAAGGTGCTCGTCGACACCCATACTGCGGATGGGGTAAAAGTCGGGCTTGAACATCGTGAACCGGGGATTCCACTCATCTGCATGGAGACCGCGCTACCTGCCAAATTCGCTGAAACGATTCAAGAGGCGGTTGGCATCGAGCCCTCCCGGCCTGCTGGCTTCGAAAATCTGGAATCATTGCCTCAGCGCTTCGAAATCATGGATAAAGATGCCAATGCAGTCAAAACGTTTCTCGTGCAAAAGATCAAGCATCATTAATCATTAAATGCTATTTTAACCCGAATATGTCATAAATTCGTGTAATGATCACGCAGGATTCCGATAAATAGGGAAGTTTTGATAAGGCGTGGTGTCGTGTTTCATACACCCAACTGAACAAAATCTTTCCTATCAATCAAAGGATCAGTGAGGGCGCGTGGCAATTAATTAAAAATTCGGGTTAAATAGCCTCTAAAAGCTGCGTTTGCTGCAGCAGGCTGCGGAGATTTTTGCCGAACACCCACTGCTATACAACAGAGGAGCTAGAAACATGCGATTTTCAATCAGCCGTTACAATCCTGACCAGGATGATAAGCCCTACATGCAGGATTACGATATTGAATTAGAACCAACGGATAAAATGCTGTTGGATGCTTTGATTCGAATCAAAGCCATGGATGACAGTCTCAGCTTGCGTCGTTCCTGCCGAGAAGGCGTATGCGGTTCGGATGGAATGAATATCAATGGGCGAAACGGTCTAGCTTGCATTACACCTATCGCCAGTCTGAAAGAACCGATAGAAATACGCCCCCTGCCTGGTTTACCGATCATTCGCGATTTGGTCGTCGACATGACACAGTTTTTCAAGCAATACCACGCGATCAAGCCTTATCTGATAAACAACGATCCTCCACCCGAAACCGAACGGTTACAATCACCTGAAGAAAGGGCTGAATTGGATGGAGCTTATGAATGCATCTTATGTGCCTGCTGTACAACGGCATGCCCGTCATTCTGGTGGAACCCTGATAAATTCGTGGGTCCAGCCGGACTATTGCAAGCCTACCGATTTCTGGCTGACAGCCGTGATCAGGCCACTGCGGAACGATTAGATTATTTGGAAGACCCCTATCGACTGTTTCGTTGTCATTCCATTATGAATTGCGTCGATGTATGCCCGAAAGGACTGCATCCAATGGGCGCGATTGGTAAAATCAAAAATATGTTAGTTAAAAGAACTGTATGAAACAGCAAGAACGCCTGCGCTGGCGGTGCCGGCGTGGCATGCTGGAGCTGGACCTTCTCTTACAACGCTTTCTCGAACAATACGATGCGCAGCTGGATGAAGCTCAATTAAAAATGTTTGAAACATTGTTGTCACTCCCCGATAATGAGCTGTGGGATATAATCACGTCTAAAAAAGAGACAACGAACGAGCACCTTCAACCATTGATAAAGCTTCTTCAGCAAATTTAAGCTAACCCATGCTGCTAAACATACAAGAGCGTGCAGATCCTCTCACCATGGAGATTGATATGTCTGAACAACGTACTGCAACCCTACTGCTTGGCAAGGATAAAGAACCGATTGAACTACCGATCGTATCGGGAAGTATGGGGCCGGATACAATCGACATCCGTACACTTTATGCCAAGAGTGGCATGTTCACCTATGACCCTGGCTTTCTCTCCACTGCCAGCACCAAATCCGCCATTACGTTTATCGATGGCGACAAAGGTTTGCTCCTGTACCGAGGTTACCCTATTGAGCAACTGGCGATGCAATGCGATTTCATGGAAGTCTGCTATTTGCTTCTGAATGGAGAACTCCCCACCGATGAGCAAAAAACACAATTTGTTTATGCCATCAATAACCATACGATGCTGCATGAGCAACTGGTTAGATTCTTCTCCGGTTTCCGGAGAGACGCTCATCCGATGGCTGTTATGGTTGGCGTTGTTGGCGCGTTATCGGCTTTTTATCATGAGGCAATGGATATTTCTGATGCCATCCACCGAGAGCAATCTGCATTCCGTTTGATCGCTAAACTCCCCACGATTGCGGCCATGGCCTATAAATACAATATCGGACAGCCCTTCATCTATCCACGCAATGACTTGAGCTATGCTGCAAACTTTCTGCATATGATGTTTGCGACGCCAGCCGAAAGTTATACCCCCAGCCCGGTAATCGTCAAAGCATTGGATCGTATTCTAATTCTCCATGCCGACCACGAGCAAAACGCTTCGACATCCACCGTACGGTTGGCGGGTTCGAGCGGCGCTAATCCTTTTGCCTGCATTTCCGCCGGGATTGCCTGCTTATGGGGACCCGCTCATGGTGGTGCAAATGAAGCCTGTCTCACTATGCTGGAAGAAATTGGGGATGTTTCACGCATCAATGAATATATCAAGCGCGCAAAAGACAAGAATGATCCTTTCCGGCTGATGGGATTCGGTCATCGGGTATACAAAAATTTTGACCCACGCGCAAAATTGATGCGCGAAACATGTCATGAAGTATTGAATGAGCTGGGGCTACACAATAATCGCTTGTTCAAGCTAGCCGTGGAGCTGGAACGCATAGCCCTGGAAGACGATTATTTCATTACCAAAAAACTCTATCCAAATGTCGATTTCTACTCAGGGATCATCCAGCGCGCTTTGGGTATACCGACTTCGATGTTTACCGCAATTTTTGCGATGGCACGCACCGTAGGCTGGATCGCTCAATGGAACGAAATGATTGCCGATCCAGACCAAAAAATTGGCCGTCCCCGTCAAGTCTACGTCGGTGCACAACAACGCGATGTGCCTAAAAAGCAAACGAGCAAATAAGCGTCCCAGCAATTTTTTTACTCAACACGAGAAATCGGCTAGCAGATCGACATTCACCGACAAAACTGATAACAATATTGTTTGGGTTGCCGGAAAATGTAGAATAGGCAATAACCTAAGTTAGACGCCATCATTCCAGCATACCAGCGTACTTTTATTTCTTGAAACCAAATGAGTCCGGCCATGATGAAACAATTTCTTGAGAATTCGATGCTCTACGGCGCGAATGCGCCTTTTGTCGAAGATCTCTATGAAAAATACCTCAAAAACCCGGATTCAGTTTCTAGCGAATGGCGCGGTTATTTCGAATCGCTACAGCAAACTTTGACAATCACGGTGCGTGATATTCCGCACACGCCTATCATTGAATCATTTGTGAGGGCGGCACAATCACCCTCCGCAGAAAAACGTCTTTACCCCACAGAAAAATACGCCGCCTCTGCACGGGATGAATCCAAGGAACGTAAGCAAATAGCTGTTTTGCAGCTTATCAACATGTATCGTTTTTTAGGGGTAAGACACGCACGTCTCGATCCACTCAATCGCCAGCAAATCGCTGATGTTCCCGAGCTTGATCCGGCTTTTTATGATTTAACCGAAGCCGATATGAATACGGTATTCAATACCGGGTCGCTGGTGGGGCAGGAACATGCCACGCTGCAAGAAATTTTACAAATACTCCAACAAACCTACTGCGGTACGATAGGCGCAGAGTACATGTACATTACTGATTTGAAGCAGAAGCGCTGGATACAAAATCGCCTAGAAGGATCCCGCGCACAGCCTAACCTCACTCCCGACTATAAACGCCATATCCTTGAGCGCCTTACGGCAGCCGAAAGTTTGGAAAAATACCTGCATACCCGCTATGTCGGTCAAAAGCGTTTCTCCGGCGAAGGGAACGAAAGCCTGATCCCCCTATTGGATAAGTTGATTCAGCATGCGGGTGAATCAGGCGTGCAAGAGATTGTTGTCGGCATGGCACATCGAGGCAGGTTGAATGTGCTCGTCAACACGCTGGGTAAAATGCCCTCTGATCTGTTTCTTGAGTTCGAGGGTAAAAAAGTACAGACGTTAACTGCGGGTGATGTCAAATACCACCAAGGCTTTTCGTCCTCGGTCACAACAACAGGAGGAATCGTCCATGTTGCGCTCGCGTTCAACCCATCCCATCTGGAAATAGTCAACCCTGTTGTAGAAGGATCAGTGCTCGCTCGCCAACACCGTTTACATGATAAAAACGGGGAATTAGTCCTACCGGTGCTGCTCCATGGCGACGCAGCTTTTGCTGGGCAGGGGGTGGTGATGGAAACGCTGAATTTATCGCAAACACGCGGTTACGGAACGGGGGGTACCGTGCATGTCATCATCAATAATCAGATCGGTTTTACAACTTCCGATCCCCGTGACAGCCGTTCCACCTTGTACTGCACCGATGTCGCCAAAATGATCGAGGCACCCATTTTTCACGTTAATGGTGACGATCCCGAGGCTGTCGTTATGGTAACGGAACTCGCATTTGATTTCCGCATGCAGTTTCACAAAGATGTGGTAATCGATCTGGTCTGTTTTCGCAAACAAGGCCATAACGAGCAAGATGAACCGATGGTCACCCAACCCTCAATGTATCGGATCATCAGTAAACATGCCGGAACACGCAAACTTTATGCGGATAAGCTAGAAGCAACCGGCATCATTAAAAAAACTGAAGCAGAGGCCATGGTCAAAGCATATTACGATGCGATGGATGCTGGTCACAATCCTAATCAAGCCATCCTCTACGACTATAAATCGCCACATTCAGCCAATTGGGCTCCTTTTCTGAATTCCCTTAAATGGAATCAGCCAGTCAAAACGAGTGTTTCGATCGATGAACTCAAATATTTTGCTGAACGTCTTACCGACATCCCTTCGACTTTTAAATTGCATTCAAGAGTCGAGAAGATCATTACTGATCGGCGCGAAATGGGAAAAGGCAACCTGCCTCTCGATTGGGGGATGGCTGAAAACCTGGCTTACGCTTCGTTATTAAAGGAAGGTTATCCAATTCGTTTTTCTGGTCAGGATAGTGGCCGCGGCACTTTTTTTCATCGCCACGCCGTTCTCCACGACCAGAATAGGGAACACGAGCAATGGGAGGATGGCGTCTACGTGCCTCTGCGCCATATCTTCGCCAAACAACCGGACTTCACCATCATCGATTCGATGCTTTCCGAAGAAGCGGTATTGGGTTTTGAGTATGGTTACGCAACAGCGAAGCCCAATGGATTGGTCATTTGGGAAGCTCAATTCGGTGATTTTGCGAATGGCGCGCAAGTCGTCATTGATCAATTCATCACTTCGGGGGAAGCTAAATGGGGGCGCTTATGTGGATTAGTCATGATGCTCCCGCATGGCTACGAAGGGCAAGGCCCAGAACATTCATCGGCGCGGCTGGAGCGTTACCTGCAATTATGTGCTGAATACAATATCCAGGTATGCGTTCCTTCTACGCCAGCACAAATATTTCATGTATTGCGGCGTCAGATGATCCGTCCGATTCGCAAACCACTGATTATCATGATGCCTAAAAGCATGTTGAGGCATAAAGAATCGGTTTCTTCACTAGAAGATCTTGCGTCAGGACAATTCCAACCGGTCATTCCCGAAACAGAAAACATCAATTCAGAGAAAACAAGACGTATCATTACCTGCAGCGGAAAGATCTATTACGAATTAGTCGCATATCGCCGCAAGCAGAGTATCTCAGATATGGCTATCATCCGGTTGGAGCAACTTTATCCTTTCCCGCATGATGATTTTCAGGCAGCAATTGATCGCTACCCCAATGCCAAGGAAATCATCTGGTGCCAGGAAGAGCCGGGTAATCAAGGTGCCTGGCATCGCATCCAGCATTATATCCTCAGGCATATGCGATCCGATCAGGTTCTTGGCTACGCATTACGGCCTTCATCCGCATCCCCTGCTGTCGGCTACCTTGAACTGGATCGATTCCAGCAAAATCAGCTGATCGAAGCTGCATTCCGGGACAACATTTAATAAGGAATAGATTATGTTAATCGAAGTCAAAGTACCTCAATTATCTGAATCAGTCGCTGAAGCCACTTTGATTTCCTGGCACAAACAACAAGGTGACCGTATCAATCGTGGAGAAAATCTGGTCGATATCGAAACCGACAAAGTGGTACTCGAGCTCCCCGCGCCGAAAGGAGGTGTGTTAGCTGAAATCATTAAGAACGACGGGGCAACGGTAACAAGCGGAGAAGTCATTGCTAAAATCGAAACCGAATCCCGAGAAACCGAAGATCGCTCTAAAACGGAAGCGGCTGCGACAGATGAATCAGATGCCCGCACTGCTGCAGCTGATGAAGGCGAGTTGGCATCGGAAGTGGAAGAGGAACGCGTCATACCTAAGCTAATGCCCGCCGCAAAAAGAGTAGCCGAAGAAAATAATCTCAGTACAGAAGCTATTAATGCGATAGAAGGTACAGGGCGCGATGGCCGCATCACCAAGGAAGATGTGCTTGCCTATCTCAAGAGCAAGACTGCTCCGTCCGAAACAAAAGCTGAAATCTCAGAAGAAAGCACCGCATCGGTAGCGGAAACTAATGAAGGTCGACCCGAGAAACGTGTCCCCATGACGCGGCTGCGCATGCGCATCGCTGAACGGCTGGTGCAATCCCAATCGACAGCGGCTATCCTGACAACATTCAACGAAGTCAACATGCAAGCGATCATGGATCTGCGCGCTCGCTATAAAGATGCTTTTGAAAAAACGCATGGCGTTAAACTAGGATTGACCTCATTTTTCGTTAAAGCTGCAGTAGCGGCACTTAAAAAATACCCAATTATTAATGCGTCAGTTGATGGAAATGACATCATCTATCATGGCTATTACGATATCGGTATCGCCGTTGCAAGCCCACGCGGACTCGTGGTTCCGATCATCCGGGATGCTGACCAGCTATCTCAAGCTGAGATAGAAAAGCAAGTTGTCGATTATGCGCACCGCGCGCAATCGGGCAAGTTAACTATCGAGGAGCTCTCGGGCGGCACCTTTACCATTACCAATGGTGGTGTGTTTGGATCGATGCTTTCCACGCCCATCATCAATCCGCCCCAAAGTGCAATTCTTGGGATTCATGCGACGAAACAGCGACCAGTCGTCGAGAATGGCCAAATCGTTATACGTCCCATCAACTATCTCGCACTCTCTTACGATCATCGTATCATCGATGGCCGTGAAGCCGTACTTTCGCTCGTTGCAATCAAGGAAGCGCTGGAGTATCCAGCTAGCCCGTTGTTCGATTAAGGAGTAGCCTCATGATCACAAATATAAATATGTTTGCATCTTTTTAAGATTGAATTTGGCAACATGTCTACCCTGATCAGAAATTAAATCTGCCGCTCATCCCGGTCGTCTTTCCTTGACACGTGAATATCCCCATCTACCCCGACTTCTGGTGATTGTTCATCATTCAGCGTGGGATCTTTTTCTAATCCGGTTATTTCTGCTCTGATAGATATCTGAGTGCCCTCATCGGGCGGGTTAGCTTCATCAATAGATTCAGCGCCAATCTGCATTGCATCAGGAGATGAAGGTTCGGTGATTGAATCCGAGTTGGTTACTGTACTGATATGGTGATCCTCGACAGCGGCGGCTATTTCCATGGCTGTTTCTGCCGTTCGTACCATCGGTACGAAATGCGCCGGCTCATCGATGATTTCATCCTTGGTATTGAATGCCTGTAGCACTACGTATATTGCCAGTGGGGCCATAACCACGGCAAAAAAGGCCGGCATTGCCGCAGCGCCACCCCATCCCATTAATAATCCGGCAAGCGCTGGACCGATCATTGCGCCAATGCCGTAAAGCAGCAAAATACCTGCATTACCCGATAATATATTGTCCTGGGTCAGATGATCCACCAGATGGGCCACTACGATTGGATAAATTGCAAAGGCAGTACCACCATAAAGAAAAGCCGCAATGTAGAGCATCAGTTCGCCCCCACCTTGCAGCGCCATCAAAAGTGCTGCGATTGTGGCACCCGTTGCGGCAAGCCCGAGTGCATAGCGGCGATCGAGGCGGTCAGAAATTCTCCCAAGCGGTAATTGCAGCATCGCCCCGCCGATGATGACTATCGAAACGAGCGTAGCAACACCCTCTTCATCCAAGCCAAGACGTGTGGCATAAAGAGGCCCCATACTCCAGAAGGTGCCCATGGATAGCCCAGAAACCAATGCGCCGATAACCGCTGCTGGCGCAGCGTTCCAGAGTTCGCGCAAAGTCATGCGTGGTGCGTTCTCAACAATCGGCTGGGGAAGCCGCGTCGAGGCGATCGGCATCACTGAAAAGCAGACCATCACGGCGGCAATTGAAAACAGCACAAAGGTACTCGGTGACGCAATATGCAGAAATTGCTGGGCGGCTGCAATCGAAACCATATTTACGATCATGTAGAAAGCAAATACCTGCCCACGCTTCTCAGATGCAGCCTGACTGTTCAACCAGCTTTCTATTACAGTATAAAAACCCACCAGTGCAATGCCCGTAAAAATCCTGAGTATAATCCACACCCATATATCGACCACAATCGAATGCAATAAAATGAATGCTGCAATCGCAGCCGAAAAGAAATTAGAAGAACGGATATGTCCCATTCTACGAATCAGCCTGGGGACGGTATAGGTGCCGATAAAGAACCCAACAAAATAGGCTGACCCCATTAAACCTAAAATCTGATCGGAGAAACCTTCAAGGTTTCCACGCAGTGCGATCAACGTACTCAGCAAGCCACTTCCCAGCAAGAGGAAAGCGGTGCCGATCATAAGAGAGCTAATGGGAAGCAAGTGAAGAAGCATGTTGTAATGTTTTTAATATTGAATAATTGTAAAACTCTCACTCCCATTATCCATTTACTTAGGAATATTAAAAAGCGCAAACAGCTGCGATAGCGTCAGCACCAACCTCAACAAGAAGCGTAACCCGCTATTTTTAATTACAAATCCATTATTTGTGTCACGCTAGAAGACTGCCCGAAAATAGCGATCGTAGCGCGCACATTGGTTGGGGGAATTGCTCAAACAAAATAGGTCAATAGCTAATTTCGACATTCCCTGTTTGGAAATACGTACAAAGCGTTTCAATCAAAACATCGTCCAAATGAACACTCCAGCTACTTCCTAGCTCAATTTCACAAACTGCCTGGTGATTCTGATAAACAATGGTTACGGGACGATAAAAAAAAGTGTGTGCATCCGCCCCTTTACTTTTGGATAAACTTTCTTGCCGGTAAGGCGCAAGCAATTCCTTAAGTTGTGTGATGATTGAAGACTGGGATGTGGCACCATTCAGTCGAAGTTTCACACTTTTTGCATAGTACGAGCGCGCACTGGCGAGATCAAAAAACTGGTCGGCAGTGATACGAAGCTCCCCGTTCCCCCCCATACCGTGACTAATGGTAACTTCTGCGATCAGCAGCTGGTCCTCCTTTAACCAACTGCTGTAGGTTCGATACAATTCATTGAACGCTATAACTTCCACACGCGCACGACCGTCATCCAATACGATAACGGCCATTTTCCCTCGTCGCGTCATTTGAGTTCGCACAGAATGTATAACACCTGCAATTAACTGTGGATCACGCTGTGGGCTTAAACGGTCAAGCCGGGTGCGAATAAACTGACCGAGTTCTTTTGCAAAGCTAAAATAAGGATGACCACTGAAATAAAACCCTAACCCCAGTTTTTCATTCTGCAACTTTTCTTTATCCGACCAGGCAGCAACTCTGGGCAACTCAGGGCAATACAAGCTATTCTCGGCATCACCGAACAGGCTAGCTTGTTGAGTGGATAAGCTGCGCTGTTCTGCAAATTCAATTGCAATTCCTACCGACGCCAGTAACATGGCCCGATTCGGATTGATTTGGTCAAACGCACCAACGCGAATGAGCGACTCGATTACACGTCGATTGACCACTCGACGATCGATGCGGCAGCTAAAATCAAATAAATCTGTGAAGGTTCCTCCCTGCTTTCGCGCCTCAATAATCGCAGAGATAGCGCCTTCCCCAGTCCCCTTTACGGCCCCTAATCCATAACGGATAGTTTGGTGATCGACCGGCATGAATTGATATTCGGACTGATTGATATCCGGGGGCAATATTTTCAAGCGATTGAGCTGGCAATCGTCGTAGAAAACATTGATTTTATCGGTATCGTTCATCTCCGCCGTCAAACATGCCGCCATGAATTCAGCAGGATAATGTGTTTTGAGGTAGGCTGTTTGGAAAGCTATCAAAGCATAAGCGGCTGCGTGCGATTTGTTGAAGCCATAGCCCGCAAATTTTTCCATCAAATTAAAGAGCGTGATGGCATCTTGCTCTGCCATTCCATTTTTAATCGCGCCTGCCACGAAAATATCGCGCTGCTGCGCCATCTCTTCCACCTTCTTTTTGCCCATCGCACGCCGGAGCAAATCAGCGCCACCCAAACTATATCCGCCAATGACCTGGGCGATTTGCATGACTTGTTCCTGATAAATCATGACACCATAAGTCGGCCCAAGGATCGGCTCAAGACGAGGATCGAGGTAATCCACGCGTTTACCATGCTTGCGCTCTATAAATTCCGGAATCAGATCCATCGGTCCTGGCCGATAGAGTGCGACCAACGCGATTAAATCTTCGAATCGGTCGGGCTTCGCTTTTTGCAGCAAATCCTTCATACCACGAGATTCAAATTGAAAAATGCCCACTGCGTTACCTTTTCTCATCAGCGCATAGGTGGCATCATCATCCAAAGGGATCTGATGGAGAGAAAACAAAGTTGCTTTCTCGGCTTGCAGACCGGCTTCATTCGTGACTGCGCGGGCATGCCATCTGCGGATATCCTCCACCGCTCTATCGAGAATAGTAAGGGTGCGCAAACCCAAAAAATCAAACTTGACCAGCCCTATTTTTTCAACATCATCCTTGTCGAACTGGCTAACGACCGATTCGCCTGAATCTGCGCAATAGATTGGGCAAAAATCGGTAATTTTACCCGGAGCAATCAATACCCCGCCTGCATGCATCCCCACATTACGCGTCAATCCTTCCAGGCGCTCAGCAAGTTCTAGCAGATTGCGCACGTCTTCTTCCTCCTCGGCGCGCTGATCCAGCTGTGGTTCGACCGCTCGTGCTTTTTTAAGCGTCATGCCAATTTCGAAAGGAACCAGTTTTGCCAACTGGTCGACGAAGTTATAAGGCAGATCCAATACACGACCGACATCACGCACGACGGCTTTCGCTGCCATAGAACCAAATGTCACAATTTGTGAAACACTCTCGGCACCATAGCGATGTTTAACGTATTCGATGACACGTTCACGTCTATCTTGACAAAAATCGATATCAAAATCAGGCATGGATACACGCTCAGGATTCAAGAAACGCTCAAAGAGTAAATCGTAGCGCATTGGATCGAGATCGGTGATCCCAAGTGAATAAGCAACCAAAGAGCCTGCTCCTGATCCTCGGCCGGGCCCCACCGGAACGTCGTTCTGCTTGGCCCAGTTAATAAAATCAGCGACGATCAGGAAATAACCTGAAAAACCCATCTGGATAATCGTGTTCACCTCAAAATCTAATCTCGCCTGGTATTTGGGTATCTGCACTGCCCGATCGCTCTCCTCCGGAAACAGCACACGCAGACGCTTTTCCAGCCCGATCTCGGCCTGATCCCGTAAATATTGCTCAATGCTTACGCCATCAGGTGTGGGAAAACGTGGCAAGCGGTTAACGCCGAGTTCTAACGATAACGTACAGCGCTTAGCAATTTCGACACTATTGGCAAGAGCAGACGGAATATCGGCAAACAAGGTCTGCATTTCAGCCTGAGTTTTAAAATATTGCTGCTCGGTGTAATGGTGCGGACGGCGCCGGTCCCCAAGAACGTAGCCTTCAGCAATACACACTCTTGCCTCATGCGCTTTGTAATCTTCAGGCTCGATAAATTGCACCGGATGCGTTGCCACCACAGGCAAACGTAATTTGGAAGCAAGCTGTAGCGATTGCTGCACACAAATTTCATCGTTTGCGTGCCCGCTACGCTGCAACTCGATATAGAACCGTCCTGGAAACATTTCAGCCCATTCTTGAGCTAATACTTCCGCCGCAGTCAAATTATTTTGCAGGAGATACCTTCCAATTTCACTCTGGAGAGCACCCGATAATAGAATCAATCCCTCTGTTCCTTCTGCCTGCGCTTTAAACCAAGATTTTTTGAATTCTGCTCGACCACGATACAGATTCTCGCGATAGGCTCGTGACAATAAACGGCATAACAGAAGATACCCAGAATAGGATTGGCAGAGCAATAACATGCGCGCAGGCCTATTCCGATCGGATTCGTTAGTGACCCAGATATCGCAGCCGATAATCGGTTTGATACCTTTTTTACAAGCGCTTTGATAAAATTTGACCAACCCGAACAAATTGGCGAGATCGGTCAATGCCAACGCTGGCATGTTATCGGTCACCGCTTTCGAAATCGCCTCATCGAGACGAACGATTCCATCGGTGATGGAGTACTCGCTATGCAAGCGTAAATGAATAAAAGCAGGATTGGTCAGCATAGTGCTAAAATCGAGGCTCGCTATTTGATTGTTCCCAGAATTGCTGCGGGAGAGGACTCAAGAATTAATCAGCATTGCTTGTGTAAACAGGTTACTGCACATCAACACAATATTATCGCTTATTTTACACTATGCACATTACCCCAGAACTCTTACTGCCTGCTGGCTCATTAGAAAAAATGCGTATCGCATACGCTTACGGTGCTGATGCAGTTTATGCCGGTCAACCGCGCTATTCCCTGCGCGCCCGAAACAATGAATTTTCTCTGGAACAGCTTCAGGCTGGTATCGCAGAAGCGCATCGCTTAGGCAAGAAATTCTTCGTAACCAGCAACCTGATGCCACATAATGCAAAAGTTAAGACCTACATGGCGGATATGGCACCGGTCATTGCACTCAAACCCGATGCATTGATTATGGCCGATCCTGGACTGATCATGTTCGTTAGAGAGAAATGGCCGGAAATTCCGATTCACCTCTCTGTTCAGGCAAATACAGTCAATTACGCTGCAGTAAAATTTTGGCAAAAAATTGGGTTAACGCGTGTCATTTTATCCCGCGAATTATCGCTGGATGAAGTTGCCGAGATTCGTCAGCTGTGTCCCGACATGGAGCTCGAGGTTTTCGTTCATGGCGCGCTCTGCATTGCTTATTCAGGGCGCTGCCTCTTATCGGGTTATTTCAACCATCGCGATCCCAATCAAGGCACATGTACGAATTCCTGCCGTTGGGACTATAAGGTCAAGCCAGCCGAGGAAAGCGCAAGTGGCGATATTCAGCCCTTACACCAAATTGACTTTGATTTCAGTCAGGCGTTAAAACAACCCTCTTCTCCCAATGAAGAGATCAAGCGACATCCAGCTGCTGATCATGTTTATCTCATTGAAGAAAGCGAACGGCCAGGTCAACTGATGCCCATCATGGAAGACGAGCATGGCACGTATATTATGAATTCCAAAGATTTACGCGCCGTGGAGCATATCGAGCGTCTCGTCAAAATGGGAATAAATTCTCTCAAAATTGAAGGGCGAACAAAATCGACATATTATGTCGCCCGTACCGCGCAAGTTTATCGCAAAGCTATCGATGATGCGGTAGCAAACCGCCCGTTCGATCCAGCACTACTTGGCCAATTGGAGGGTCTTGCCAACCGCGGCTATACGGATGGTTTTTATCAACGCCACCACAGCAATGAGACACAAAATTACCTACGCGGGCATTCAGAATCCAATCGTAGTCAATATGTTGGAGATATTACGACTGTGGACACGCGCAGTGGCATGGCTGAGATTCTGGTAAAAAATCGCTTTGAAATCGGCGACCGCCTCGAAATTATCCATCCTTCCGGCAACCAAATCATCCAGCTTGAACAAATGCAAAGCCTCGAAGGCACAACCATTCAAGTTGCACCTGGCAGTGGACACCGAGTCAGAATACCGCTAACCGGAAATTTCGAAAAAGCTTTTGTGGCGAAATTCTTGTCTTAATAGGCCAGCCCTACCGGCCGGCAGTCACCACCCGCTTCACACTGATTGAAAAAATCGGATGATCCGTTGAGGAAGCCAACTCAATCTACCGGGGAAATTGCCCTGCATGAATCCAACATGCCCGCCATGTTCGGGAAATTCGAGCATCACCATTGAAGATACCATTTTCTGAGTTGGCAATACCTGGGCTGGCATGAAGGGATCATTACGCGCGTTGATGACTAAGGTAGGTATCTCGATATGCCGGAGCCAAGGTTTGCTACTCGATTTTCTCCAATATTCGTCTGTACTTCGGAAACCGTGAAGTGGCGCTGTTACATGGTTATCGAATGCATAGAGCGTGTCGGAAGCAGCTATAGCCTGAGCGTTGAGCAAACCAGGAAAACGTTTATTTTTTTCCAACGCCTTACGTTTCAAAGAGCTTAGAAAATGACGTGCATAGAACCGATTAAAACCCGAATCAAGCGTCCTTCCAGCAGCAGCCAAATCAAGTGGTGCCGAAACGGCGACAGCAGCTGTAATCAGCTTACTTACTTGCGTGCCTTGCTCCCCCAGCCACTTTAACAGGGCATTACCTCCTAATGAAACACCGATCACATAAAGAGGTGTGGCCATACCCCGTGATTCACACTCACCCGCCACTCGCCGCAGCATCCAATCGATTTCCACCGAATCTCCTGCATGATAGGCGCGCGGCAAACGATTCGGCTGTCCTGAGCATCCCCGGAAATGAATCACTCCTCCACGCCAGTTCATTGAACGTAATTGATTCATGATGCTGAGGGCATAGTGACTGCGTGAACTCCCCTCTAACCCATGAAACATAATTACCAGCGGCTTATCCAAGGACCCATCGAGCCAATCGATATCAATGAAATCACCGTCCAACAATTCCCAACGCTCACGGCGAAAAATCAAAGAGGGAGAAGGGTTGATCAGATAAGGAAAAATAGTTTGTGCGTTACCACCAGGCAACCATTTCGGCGCAATATATCGTGAGCTCATTTAACGTTCATGCAAGCTTGTCTTGGTAAAAACAAATAGCAATTCAAATCATCCCTTAACTGCTTATTAACTCAACGTGATTAATTAATCAACCTTATTGCTCGTCAATCAAATAATCCAGCACTGTTTCCAACATAAATTTGAATACACTTGATATTTAAGATAGAATCCTTCGTTCTTAGGCGCGTAGCTCAGCTGGTTAGAGCATCACCTTGACATGGTGGGGGTCGTTGGTTCGAGTCCAATCGCGCCTACCAACCGATGACAGCAAAATTGGCCATACTTTCTATTTATCTACCGATATCCTTTTCTTAATGCTCTAGATTGTTATTCAATTCTTTTATCTTTTGCTCTGCTGGGTATAAAGGAATGTGGTATAAGCTTGTATATAAAAATACAAGACAATGAACTAAGCAGTACTGTCCGTGCGCGAATCACTACTTGATGTTTTTGGTATCGTGGTTATTGGCTTTAGACATATCAATCTAAAGATAAAATATTTCTATATGCCTTAATATTGTGATATTTGGTGCCCAGAAGAGGACTCGAACCTCCACACCCGAAGGCACATGGACCTGAACCATGCGCGTCTACCAATTCCGCCATCTGGGCAACGCTCACAACCTTGTGTCAGATTAGGATAAGTGAAGAATTCGTGATTCTATAGGAAACCAATGTTTTGTCAATCAAGAAGAAAAGCAAGGAAAAACCACTAAGAACACTTGACCCCTTTCTCGCTCGTGAAGCGGAGCGTTATGGCGCTGCATTGCCAAGCCGAGAATTCATACTAAAAGTGCTTGAAGAACAAGGCATACCAATCAGCGAAGCTAAACTACGTAAGCTGCTTGGTATTGCTCAAGATGAGATTGAATTCTTTAATCGCCGCTTGACTGCGATGACGCGTGCTGGCCAGATTATACGCAATCGTAAAGGCGATATTTGCGTCACAGACAAACTTGCGCTCATCAAAGGAACAGTTCAAGGGCATAGCGATGGCTATGGATTCCTGACAACCGATGACGGCAGCCCTGATTTATATCTGGGTCCCAAAGAAATGCATAAGGTATTTCACGGCGATCGTGTCATTGTACGTGAGATCGGCATTGATCGACGGGGTCGCCGGGAATGCAAAATTGTCGAAGTCCTAGAGCACGTCAATTCCAAACTCGTTGGAAGATTCCAAGCTGAGCATGGTATCTTTTTTGTCGTCGCTGAGAATAAACGCATCAGCCAAGAGATACTTATTCCACGTGAAGCCACATTAGGCGCAAAACCCGGGCAAGTTGTCACAGTAAAAATTATCCAGCAACCTGATATCCATATTCAACCTATTGGTCATGTTATCGAAATTCTGGGTGATTATTCTTCGCCCGGTATGGAAATTGAAATTGCCTTGCGGAAATACGCGCTACCCTATGAATTCCCCCCCGAAGTTGAACAAATTTCGGCAAAATTTCCAAAACGAGTACTCAAAAAAGATTCCTCTAAGCGCAAAGACATCCGCCACTTACCACTCGTAACCATCGATGGTGAAACTGCACGGGATTTTGACGACGCTGTTTTCTGTGAGCGAGAGGGGGAAGATTTTCGGCTCTATGTTGCTATTGCTGATGTGAGTCATTACGTGCACGATAACGATGCATTAGACAGAGAAGCTTTTAATCGAGGCAATTCGGTTTACTTTCCACGGCGAGTAATCCCGATGTTACCCAACGTGCTTTCGAATGGATTATGTTCGCTCAATCCGCTAGTCGATAGGCTTTGCATGGTATGTGAGATACATTTAGTTTCCAGCGGTGAATACCAGGATTATCAATTTTATCCTGCGGTCATGCGCTCTCATGCGCGACTCACATACAATGAGGTGGCATCATTACTTAAGAAACCCAAGGGGAATAAGCAATATACGGAACTTCTACCACATCTTCAATTACTCTATAAAGCTTACAAAGTTCTAAAAAAGGCGCGCAAAAAACGCGGCGCAATCGATTTTGAAACCGTAGAAACGCAGATGATCTTTAATGATCAAGGCAAAATTGAACAAATATTACCTATTCAACGTAATGAGGCACATAGTCTGATAGAAGAATGTATGCTGGCCGCTAATGTATGTGCTTCGGAGTTCTTACAAAAACACAAGCAACCGGTCTTATACCGCATACATGAAGGACCTTCCCTTGAAAAGCTTTTGGCGCTACGTGAATTTCTAAAAGAATTTGGTTTACAGCTAAGCGGCGGTAATAAGCCACATGCCAAAGATTACGCAAAGACTTTATCCAAGATTACCAGCCGACCCGATGCGCAATTATTGCAAACTGTGATGTTGAGATCATTGCAACAAGCGTCCTATAGCCCAGATAATACCGGCCACTTCGGATTAGCCTATGAATCTTATACTCATTTTACTTCTCCAATACGGCGTTATCCGGATTTGCTAGTTCATCGCGCCATCAAAGCTGTTTTGAACGGTAACATTTATACCCCTTCAATTAATAATTGGCATGAACTTGGCAAACATTGCTCATTAACCGAGCGGCGTGCAGATGAAGCTACCCGAGATGTCGAATCATGGCTCAAATGTTTCTACATACAAGATAAAATAGGCGAGCATTTTACAGGTGTGATCAGTGGCGTTACTGCATTTGGGCTATTTGTAGCGCTCGACCAAATATATGTGGAAGGGCTTATTCATATTTCGGAATTACCGAGTGACTATTTCCATTTTGAACCCACAAAACATCTATTATATGGCGAGCGGACAGGAAAAAAATTCCGCCTAGGTGATCGAGTAGAAGTCAAGCTCGTAAGAGCCGATCTTGAAACGCGTAAAATTGATTTTGTCTTAGCAAAGTAAAGTAGCCAGTTTCCCAGTGACTAATATCAAGCTTCACCAAATTTGGCTAACGTGTTGCAGTTTAAGCTACCTTTAATATGGATAGCTAAAAATACCAAGGCTAACTTCATGCGTGGCAAGTCCCCAAGTTCAGAAAATCTAACCACAAATCACTCTTATCTCCGGAAGATGCGGCATGTCTAAGTTAAACTATATCTTTGGTTTTCACGCCATTGTTAGTCGTTTAAAACAAAATTATGAAAGCATCAGAGAAATTTACCTTGATGAAAAAAGACAGGATCAGCGTTCCCGTGAATTGTTGAATCATGCCGAATCGAGAGATATACGAATTATTCGATGCGACAGCACAAGATTAGCAAGAATTGCAGGTACTCTCCAACACCAAGGCGTAGCGGCAAGCATCACGAGCAACACGCCTGAAGTAAACCTTGAGGATATTTTGGTCAGTTTGCATGAAACAGCCTTATTTATTGTTCTTGATGGCGTCAAAGATCCACATAACCTTGGCGCTTGCTTCCGTGTTGCAGGTGCCCTAGGCGCTCACGGCATCATTGTACCAAAGGATCGCTCCGTCGGAATCACGCCAACGGTGCATAAAGTTGCTAGTGGGGCAGTAGATTTTGTACCATTTGTTACCGTAACCAATTTGGCGAGAACGCTGCGTGAACTGAAAATTCATGGTATTCAAATTATTGGCACGATAGCAGAAACCACTGAATATATAAGTGCAGTTGATTTAACTGTTCCATCTGCATTGGTTTTTGGGTCAGAGCAAAAAGGACTACGTCGTTTGACACGCGAGCAATGTGATATTCTCGCGAGCATACCCATGGTGGACAGCAACATTAATAGTCTAAATATTTCGGTTGCAGCAGGAATTTGCCTTTATGAAACATTAAAACAAAGAGTAATCCGCTAACCAATATGAATCTGAGGAACATTTGAAATGTTTTTCAATACATTACGTGAACGGTAAATGGTATTTTGCAACTAACGTGAGTGCTCGGTTATCATGTAATTACAATAAGCCAAATCATAATAGGATTCGATCAGATACGATACACGAATAGTACGTAAGATATAACAACCTATGGAATACGCAGGCGCTCAAACCCGTAAAATAAAAGCCACCGTACAAAGTCGGTGGCTTGATATGATGCTATTGAACTAAGTTAGTTCGAAATAAATTCAGCTTGCTACTCTTCAGCTTTATTAACCGTAGATTCTTCAGCCCCCACCTCCGGACGGTCAACTAACTCAACAATCGCTATAGGCGCGTTATCACCCTTCCTAAATCCATTTTTCAGTATACGAATATAACCACCATTTCGTTGTTTATATCGCAAGCCGAATTTAGAAAAGAGTTTTACGACCATTTCCCGATCGCGCAAACGGTTAAATGCTGTTCGCTTATTGGTCACAGTTGGATTCTTTCCAATTGTGATCAGTGGTTCAACAACTCTTCTAAGTTCTTTTGCCTTAGGTAACGTAGTACTAATAATTTCATGACGAAATAGCGCATTGGCCATGTTACGAAACATGGCAGTTCGGTGGCTACTTGTTCTATTTAATTTTCTAAGACCATTTCTATGACGCATGGCCAGGTTCCTTTCCTTGGTTGTCAAGATTGGCCGGTGGCCAATTATCTAATTTCATCCCTAAAGATAAATCACGCGCAGCTAAAACTTCTTTTATCTCATTTAACGATTTTCGACCTAAATTGGGTGTTCGTAATAGCTCAGCTTCAGTTCTCTGAATAAGATCGCCAATATAATAAATATTCTCAACTTTCAAACAATTTGCAGAGCGAACTGTTAATTCCAGATCATCCACTGGTCGTAACAGAATTGGATCAATTTGAGGTGTCTTGGGCTGCTCCTTTGGAACAGGCGTCGTTTCAAGTTCTGCAAATACAGACAACTGATCGACCAACACCCTTGCAGCATAGCGTATCGCTTCTTCAGGGTCTACAGAGCCATTTGTCTCGATATCGATAATTAATTTATCGAGATCTGTCCGCTGTTCAACACGCGCATTCTCAACCGAATAGCTTACTTTTTTGATTGGGCTGAAAGATGCATCCAATAAAATACTTCCGACTTGACTATCCTTCTCAGTCAATCTGCGTACAGTTGCCGGGACATAACCTCGCCCCTTCTCAACAGTAATTTGCATATCTAAACAACCACCTTTAACGATATGAGCAATGACTTGATCGGGATTGATGATCTCGACATCATGCGTACTTTCTATATCGCCAGCTAATACCACGCCATCTTCTGCTTTTTTTAATGTTAAAACTGTTTTAGAAGCATTATGGAGCTTAAATACGATATTTTTTAGGTTCAGCAAAATATCTATAACATCCTCTTGAACACCTTCCAATGAAGAATATTCGTGGACTACACCAGCAATTCTAACCTCAGTAGCAGCAAAGCCCGGCATTGAAGACAGTAAAACGCGCCGCAAAGCATTACCTAATGTATAACCATACCCACGCTCAAATGGTTCCATAACGACCTTAGCCTGAACAGGCGTTATATTCTGGACGTCAATGATTCTAGGTATAAGATATGTACTGCTTAACATTAAATTATCCTTAACAAGAAAGATTCCAGCTCTTATTTAGAGTACAGCTCAATTATTAATGATTCATTAATAGTTGAAGATAATTCAGATCTTTCCGGTCTGATTTTATATGTGCCCTTCATCGCTTTGACATCCACATCAATCCAGGCAGGAAAACCACGTTGCTCTGCCGTTTCGAGCGAAGATTTAATGCGTGTATGACCTTTTGCCTTATCAGCCACCTCAATGAGGTCGCCAGGCGTCACCTGAAATGAAGGTATATTTACCCTCTGTCCATTTACCAAGATACAATTATGCCTCACCACTTGCCTTGCCTCTGAGCGTGACGCGCCAAATCCCATTTGATAGACGACGTTGTCAAGCCGACTCTCAAGCATTTGCAACAAATTTTCACCCGTCACACCACGCTTCCGATCAGCCATACTGTAAACGAGTCTAAATTGTCGCTCTAACAGGCCATAAATTCGGCGCACTTTCTGTTTTTCTCTCAATTGCAACCCATAATCAGATGTGCGACTTTTCTTTTGCCCATGCTGACCCGGAGCATAATTTCGTCTTTCTATGGCGCACTTACTAGACATGCATTTATCGCCTTTAAGGAATAATTTCTCTCCTTCTCTACGACATTGCCGACATTTTGGTTCAAGATTTCTAGCCACAAATATTCCCCTCAAATTCGCCGTTTCTTAGGCGGCCGGCAGCCATTGTGTGGTATAGGTGTTACATCTGAAATGCTGGTAATTTTAAAACCTGCAGCATTGAGCGATCTTACAGCCGAATCACGTCCCGGACCAGGTCCTTTGACGCGTACCTCCAAATTCTTAATTCCATATTCATGTGCGATCTTGCTTGCCTGCTCTGCCGCAATCTGGGCTGCAAATGGTGTACTCTTTCGCGAACCCTTAAATCCTGCACCACCAGATGTCGCCCAAGATAACGCATTTCCCTGCCTATCAGATATAGTCACAATAGTGTTGTTAAATGATGCATGGATATGCGCTATACCTTCAGATATATTTTTCTTTATCTTTTTTCTGACCCTACTTGGTGTTTTTGCCATTAAATATTACCTTAATTCACAATTCAACAGATTAACGTATGTTCGCCGATCTTCTCGGGCCTTTTCTCGTCCGCGCATTAGTTCTCGTTCGCTGACCTCTCACCGGCAAACCTCTCCTATGCCGCAAACCTCTATAACAACCCAAATCCATCAATCGCTTGATATTCATTGAAATTTCACGTCGCAAATCACCTTCCACTGTATATTTGGTAATTTGCTCGCGAATTTGCTCCAACTGAGATTCACTGATATCTTTTAATTTGATAGAGCCATCTATACCAAGATTGCTACATATCTTCTCTGATGTTGAATTCCCAATTCCATAAATAGCCGTCAAAGCTATTCTAACATGCTGATGGTTAGGTATATTAACACCCGCTATGCGCGCCATTCTCTCACCTTGTTAAGTTAACAACATTGTTCTTTTCTATTCCTAGCCCTGACGTTGTTTATGTCTTGGGTCAACACAGACAACTCTCAAAACCCTATGACGCCTGATTATTTTGCAGTGTCTACATACTTTTTTAACAGAAGCCTGTACTTTCATTTACTCTTTCCTTAATGTAATTCCTAGCTCAATCGCTAAACTATTTTGTTCTGAACGTTATTCGTGCCTTTGTTAAATCATAAGGAGTTAGATCCACAGTTACCTTATCCCCAGGAAGTATACGAATGTAATTCATTCGCATTTTTCCCGATATGTGGCCCAAAACGATATGGCCGTTCTCTAATTTTACTTTGAATGTAGCATTCGGCAGTGTTTCAAGGATTTCTCCCTGCATCTGAATTGTTTCTTCTTTAGCCATCTAACTTACTTGACTCTACCTTGTAATATTGAGGTTGCTTTTGAAATTCGATTTTTTAAGTAGACTGTCATACTGTGTCGACATCACGTGAGATTGTACCTGAGCCATGAAATCCATCGTTACAACGACAATGATCAATAAAGAAGTACCACCAAAATAAAATGGGACATTCCACTTCAAAATAAGAAACTCTGGTAGCAAGCAAACCAAAGTAACATACAAGGCGCCTATCAACGTTAGTCTGAGCATAATTCTTTCGATATATCGGGTAGTTTGCTCCCCTGGCCTAATACCAGGTATGAAGGCACCGCTTTTCTTCAAATTATCAGCTGTTTCCTTGGGGTTAAATACCAATGCTGTATAAAAGAAGCAAAAGAATATAATCATCGCTGCATATAACATGACGTACATAGGCTGCCCAGGTGAGAGCGCTGCACTTATGTCTTTAAGCCATATCATCGATTCGTCGGAAGATAGCCAACCCGCCATTGTAGCAGGAAATAATATAATACTGGAAGCAAATATAGGAGGAATCACACCCGCCATATTGAGTTTTAAAGGCAAATGGGAGCTTTGGCCTCCAATGACTTGCTTACCAACCTGGCGCTTAGCATAATTGACGAGTATTTTTCTTTGCCCACGTTCTACGAAGACAACAAATGCAGTCACACATATAACCGCAATAAAAATACCCAAGGCAATCAAGAAATGCATTGCGCCCGTTCGGACTAATTCAAGTGTTCCACCAATTGCTGAAGGCAATCCTGCCGCAATGCCCGCAAATATGATAAGAGATATGCCATTACCAATTCCGCGTTCTGTTATTTGTTCCCCGAGCCACATCAAGAATATCGTACCTGTAACAAGGGTTACGACAGTGGTTAACATAAATATTTTACCAGGTTCAATTACCAGGCCAGCCTGCGATTGTAGTGCGATTGATATCCCATAGCTCTGTATCAAAGCTAAAACAACCGTTCCATAGCGTGTATATTGAGTTATCTTTCTCCTACCCGATTCTCCTTCCTTTTTTAAGGCTTCTAAGTAAGGAACAGCAACAGTTCCTAACTGCATGATAATGGACGCCGATATATACGGCATTATGCCCAAAGCAAAAATTGAGAATCGTGAAAGTGCACCACCGGAAAACATGTTAAACATTCCGAGGATACCACCTTCCTGCGAGTCAAAAAGATCCTTTAAGACAACTGGATCAATTCCGGGCACAGGAACGTGAGCCCCGATTCGATATACAATCAGCGCAAATAATAAAAACCACAATCTTCGCTTTAAATCTGCGAACTTGCTTGCACCCTTATTTATTCTACTAGCAGCCAATCCAATCCCTCTAGTTATTCGGTTGTACCACCAACTTTCGTAATGGCATTTTTGGCATTCTGAGATATCAATACGCCCTTGATAGAAATAGATTCAGTAATCTCTTTATCAAACAGGATTTTAATATTCTGAACGGACCTCGATAATTTAAAAATATTACGTATATCTTCTATACCATTTATGTTATTGGTTGCAGCGCTGATTCTACTCAACTTAATAACATGTATTTTTTTCTTGTTAAGAGACACAAATCCTCTTTTCGGGAGACGTCGCTGCAAAGGCATTTGACCTCCCTCAAATCCAACCTTATGAAAACCGCCAGCTCTTGATTTCTGCCCCTTATGTCCACGTCCAGCTGTTTTACCGAATCCAGAACCAATACCTCTCCCTACCCTTTTACGTTCTTTTTTAGAATCGCAATGTGGTGTTAAATTATTCAAGTACATTTATCACTCAACCTTAATCATATAGGCAACTTTATTAATCATGCCGCTAACTGATGGATTATTTTGCAACACAGCAACACTGTTTACTTTTCTTAATCCCAAGCCAGCTAAGATTCTACGATGCTCTTCACGTTTCCCTATCAAACTTTTAACTAATCTAATTTTTAGTGTACTTTTATCTGAGTTCATTTTATACGGCTCACAATGTCTTCCAAGCTTTTGTTTCTTTTTGACGCTATCAGCGCAGGCGTACGTATCGACTCGAGACCCTGAATGGTGGCGCGTACGACGTTGTAAGGATTAGTTGAACCAACACATTTAGCTAATATATTACTTATGCCCATTACTTCAAATATCGCTCGCATCGGCCCACCAGCTATAATCCCTGTCCCCTCAGATGCAGGTTGCATATAAACTTTAGCCGCCCCATGCTTTCCTACTACTGCATGTTGAAGTGTGCCGTTTTTCAAATCAACTTTAACCATTTTGCGGCGGGCTTCATCCATTGCTTTTTGCACTGCAACAGGCACTTCTCGTGATTTTCCCTTACCCATACCTATACGGCCATTTCCATCACCGACTACTGTTAAAGCCGCAAACGCCAAGATCCGGCCTCCCTTCACAACTTTCGTAACTCGGTTGATAGAAACCATTTTTTCTTTCAGATCGTCTGATCGATCATCACCGCCCGTTGCGCCACCATGAATTTTTGAAGCTTTAGACATAAGACTTTCCTATCTTAAAATTTTATACCACCATTCCGCGCCGCATCAGCTAGCGCTTTAACACGCCCATGGTATTTATATCCAGATCGATCAAATGCGACTCTCTCTATTCCTAATTCTTTCGATTTGTTAGCAAGCCGTTGCCCAATATACTCAGCAGCCTTTACCGTGCCACCGTTTGTCATTAGCTCACGAACCTCTTTTTCAACAGATGAAGCGCTCACCAACACCTTGCTCGCGCTATCATCGATAATTTGAGCATAGATATGCTTATTACTACGATGGACAGTTAAACGATATACTCTAAGCGATGCTATTTTTGCTCTAGTTTTGCGGGCACGTCTTAAACGAGACAAGCTAATGTTTTTCATATATATTTAATCTGATCGATTATTTTTTCTTCGTTTCTTTAAGAATTATAACTTCATCCGAGTAGCGCACACCTTTACCTTTGTAAGGCTCAGGTGGACGAAATGATCTAAGTTCAGCGGCCACTTGCCCGACTTGCTGCTTATCAACTCCCTTGATCACGATTTCAGTCTGACTCGGTGTTTCAACACGTACACCAACAGGCATTTTGTATGCTATGGGATGCGAAAACCCAAGACTCATATTTAATGTGTCACCTGAGGCTTGCACACGATATCCAACTCCCACCACATTTAACTTTCTTTCGAATCCAGAGGTGACCCCAATCACCATATTGCTAATTAGTGATCGAATAGTCCCAGACATAGAATGCGCATGCTTTGAAGAATCTATCGTATTAACTTGTAAAAAATTACCATCTTTTTCGACTTTAATTAAATTTCCGGGTATTTGTTGACGCAGAGTACCTAGCGGACCTTTAACCGTGATTTCATCAGAATTAACTGAAAGCTCAATATTACTTGTAATAGAAATTGGTTTTTTACTGATGCGAGACATTATAAATTCCTTAAGCAACTATGCATAAAACTTCACCACCGATACCGCTCTGCCTTGCATTTTGCTCAGTCATAACTCCTTTAGACGTTGATACAATTGCTATACCCAACCCATTCATAACCTGAGGCAATTTATCTCGTGATGAGTAAACTCGTAATCCAGGGCGACTTACTCTCTTTATTTTTTCAATTACTGGAAAACCATTGTAATATTTAAGTTTTATCTCCAGAATCGGCTTTCCACCGTTTTGAATGACTTCAATATCTTCGATATATCCTTCATCTTTTAATACTTGCGCGATAGCAATTTTTAATCGCGATGAATTCATTTTCACCACAGCTTTTTCTGACAATTGTGCGTTTCTTATGCGCGTAAGCATATCAGCAACGGGATCTGTTAAACTCATAATTATTTAAAGCCTATTTTAAAAGGTCAGGGATTATTTGAATATATCGATTTTTTAAATGACTAGCATAACAACAACCAATATGCCTACCAACTTGCTTTCGTAATCCCTGGAATTCTACCGCTCATTGCTAGTTCTCGTAATTTATTTCGGCCCAAACCAAATTTCCGGTAATAGCCTCTTGCTCTACCAGTCAATTCACATCGATTACGTACCCGTGTACTACTAGAGTTTCGTGGTAACTTCTGCAGTTTATTTCTAGCTTCAAGCTTCTCTTCATAACTCTTTGAAATATCATTCAGTAGTGATAACAAAGCACTCCTTGTGACATGATATTTCATAACAATTTTTTGTCTTTTTAAATTTCTATTGATAATAGCTTTCTTTGCCATTCTGATCTCAATTCTTAAATGGAAACTTGAATGCTGATAAGAGCGCTTTCGCTTCTATATCGTTTTTCGCCGTGGTTGTGAGGGTTATGTTCATTCCTCGCAGAGCATCAATCTTCTCATATTCTATTTCTGGAAATATTATTTGTTCTTTTATGCCCAAGTTATAATTTCCTCTGCCGTCAAATCCTTTTCCAGATATTCCTCTAAAATCGCGAATCCTAGGAATAGCAACATTGATTAATCTATCAAGAAATTCAAACATTCTCTTTCCACGTAACGTTACCTTACAACCAATCGGATAGCCTTCCCTTACCTTAAAAGCCGCTATCGATTTGCGCGCACGTGTTGTTATTGGCTTTTGCCCACTAATTTTTTCTAAATCACCAATCGCATTCTCAATTTTCTTTTTGTCAGAGGTGGCGTCGCCCACTCCTATATTCAAAGTAATTTTGGCTATACGTGGTACTTCCATAATCGATTTGTATTTGAACTGGTGCATCAGTTGCTGTTTAACCGATTGATTATAATATTCTTGTAACCTGGCCATTTAAATATTCCGTATATCCCTATCAAGAATTAATGGGTTCACTACTAGATTTATAATAGCGTACCTTATTGCCATCATCTAACTTAAATCCTACTCTATCAGCCTTCTTAGTTGCAGCGTTGTAAATAGCAATGTTTGATATATGAACGGGTTTTTCAATCTCTGTGATACCACCCACCGTTCCCTTAGCAGGATTAGGTTTCACGTGCTTTTTAACTTTATTCAGCCCCTGAATTACAACGTAATTTAATGATTCGATCCGCTGAACGACACCTCTCTTACCCTTATCTTTCCCGCAAATGACAACGACGTCATCGCCTTTTCTTATTTTCTTCATATTTTCCTCAATTGTCCTCACATAACTTCTGGAGCCAACGACACAATTTTCATAAACTTACTCGTGCGTAACTCCCTTGTTACAGGGCCAAAAATACGTGTGCCTATAGGTTCAAGCTTTGCATTAAGAATCACCGCCGCATTACCATCAAACTTTATCAATGACCCATCAGAACGGCGCACTCCTTTTGCCGTTCTCACTACCACTGCATTATAAACTTCACCTTTTTTAACTCTTCCACGCGGCGCGGCATCCTTAACAGCAACCTTAATGATGTCCCCAATTCCGGCATATTGGCGCTTTGATCCGCCAAGCACTTTAATACACATCACGGAACGCGCACCTGTATTATCTGCAACGCTAAGAATTGTCTGAGGTTGAATCATTTGTTTTAGCCTATTTGTAAATTTTAGATTCTATGTCTATTCATTATCCATTACGGATCAACTTCACAACTCGCCATGACTTTGTTCTAGATATGGGGCGCGTTTCAGAGATCTCTACCAAATCACCAGTATGAAATTCATTGTTCTCATCATGAGCATGTATTTTTTTAGAGCGTGTAATGGTTTTACCATACAAAGGATGTTTAATTTTTCGCTCTACTAAGACCGTAATAGTTTTGGCCATCTTATCACTTACGACTCTACCTATGAGAGTATTTGCTTTATTATTTAAGGTCATAGCGTTCTTATTCTTTCATTCAGTACAGTTCTCACTCGAGCAATATCTCGCCTAACCAATCGAAGCTGCGATACATTCTCTAGCTGCTGGGTAGCATGACGTATACGTAGATTGAAATGAGTTCTTAACAGAGACAATAGTTCTTTGTTTAATTCATCATTGTTTTTTTTCTTTAGCTCGTTTGCCTTCATCGATCTAACTCCCTATATGACGAACTATGAATATGGTTCTAATTGGTAGTTTTGCAGCCGCTAATCTAAAGGCCTCTCTCGCTAATTGCTCATCAACACCATCCATCTCATACAACATCTTTCCAGGTCTAATCTCAGAAACATAATACTCTGGATTACCTTTACCTTTCCCCATTCGAACTTCTGCAGGTTTTTGCGAAATAGGTTTATCTGGAAAAATTCTAATCCAAATTCTTCCACCTCGTTTAATGTGTCTCGTCATCGCTCTTCGTGCAGCTTCAATTTGGCGAGCAGTTATTCTTCCCCTGCCTATTGCTTTCAAGCCATATTCACCAAAGCTTATCTTGTTTCCACAAGTTGCAATGCCGGTATTGCGCCCTTTATGCTGTTTGCGATATTTTGTTCGTGCCGGTTGAAGCATTTTGCATGTTGTCCTTAACTATTAGATAGAACAAATCTTTTCATGTTATCTGTCAATATAGTTTCTTAAATTTACTCTAAACTATATTGTTTTCTCTGGTACTACTCTTTCCGCTCTTTTTTTATTATCTTCTAGATTGATAGTATGCGAATTGGTGGTTGCTTCACGATTCCTTGCTTCAAGTTGTTCACCTTTAAATACCCACACTTTAATCCCTATAATCCCATACGTTGTTCGCGCTTCTGAGGTAGCATAATCTAAATCGGCACGTAACGTATGTAGCGGCACTCTGCCTTCGCGATACCATTCCGTTCTGGCGATTTCTATACCATTCAGGCGCCCGGAGCTCATTATCTTGATTCCTTGCGCACCTAATCGCATAGCATTTTGTATTGCTCTTTTCATTGCTCGCCGAAACATGATTCTCTTTTCTAACTGTTGGGCAATGTTATCTGCTATTAACTGCGCATCGATCTCAGGCTTTCTGATCTCTTCAATGTTAATGTGCACTGGAATCTGAATTAACTTTTCGAGCTCTTTTCTCAAAACCTCAATATCTTCGCCTTTTTTACCAATGACGACTCCTGGTCGTGCACTACAAATCGTTATCCGTGCATTTTTTGATGGGCGCTCGATAATAATTTGTCCGACAGAGGCGTGCGCTAATTTTTTGCGTAAATATGCTCGCACTTTAATATCTTCATTAAGCAATTTCGAAAACTGATTTCCATGTGCAAACCACTTCGATGTCCAGTTTTTTAGCACAGAAAGACGGAATCCCGTCGGATTTATTTTTTGGCCCATAGTTTTATATAAAGGTAAGCTCTTTCTATAATCAATTGATTATCTATCACTAACTGTTAACAATATGCGACATGTTGGTTTTACAATACGATTTCCGCGACCCTTTGCACGCGCACTCATGCGCTTCAAAGATATACCTTGGTCGACCAATATTTTTGAAATCAATAACTCATCCACATCCGCACCTTCATTATGCTCTGCGTTCGCAATAGCAGATTCCAGTAACTTCAGAATGATATTTGCTCCCTTCTTCGGACTAAATCTCAATATCTCGACCGCTCGAGCAACTCTCAATCCTCGAACTTGGTCAGCCACTAAACGACCTTTCTGTGCAGATAATCTAACACTGGGTAATGTTGCAGTTGCTTGCATGTTTTAATTCCTATTTTCTTGAGCCCGCGGTCTTTTTATCGCCTGAATGTCCTTTGAAGGTTCGAGTTAAAGAGAACTCACCTAATTTATGGCCGATCATATTCTCAGTAATAAAAACAGGTATATGCTGCTTGCCATTATGTACCGAGATAGTTAGCCCAATAAAATCGGGGACAATTGTTGAACGACGTGACCATGTTTTAATTGGTCTTTTGTCGTTGTTCGCTTTTGCTGCCAATACCTTGCTGTATAAATGTAAGTCGACGAATGGACCTTTTTTAACGGAACGTCCCATAAATTATTAACCTTTCTTAGCAAATCTACGACGCACGATCATACTATCCGTTCTTTTATTTCTTCTTGTGCGATATCCTTTGGTTGGTAAACCCCACGGACTAACCGGATGTCTTCCTGCTGCTGTCTTACCTTCACCACCACCATGTGGATGATCAATCGGGTTCATCGCCACACCTCGAACAGTAGGTCGAATGCCACGCCATCTCATAGCGCCAGCTTTACCGATCGATTTTAAATTGTGCTCGTCGTTTCCAACTACCCCAATCGTAGCTCTACAATCTATATGTATTTTTCGGATTTCTCCAGACCTCAGCCTGATCTGTGAATAACTCCCTTCTCTTGCAAGTAACTGCGCTGAAGCACCGGCTGAACGTGCTAGCTGCGCCCCTTTACCCGGTTGCAACTCAATGCAGTGTATGGTGCTGCCTATTGGAATATGGCGGATCTGCATCGCATTTCCTGTTTTAATAGGTGCTTTAACACCGCTAATCAATTTAGCACCTACTTCTATTTCCTTTGGGGCGATAATATAACGCCGCTCTCCATCGGAGTAACATAACAAAGCAATATGCGCACTCCTATTGGGATCGTATTCTATCCTTTCAACGTTAGCCACTATCCCATCCTTATTTCGCCGAAAGTCAATGAGGCGATAATTTTGTTTATGGCCACCACCCTTGTGACGGGTTGTGATCCGTCCTGTGTTGTTGCGGCCCGCTGTCTTTTTTTTCTTTTCAATTAACTTATGATAAGGATCGCCCTTGTACAAATCTTTGTTTACTATCTTTATTACCGCACGTCTTCCAGGAGAAGTAGGTTTTACATTGACTAAAGTCATTATTTATCATCTCCCTGCTTTAAATCTGAAAAACTTAACTCTTGCCCTTTTTTAACCCCAACGTAGGCTTTTTTCCAATTCGAACGCTTTCCTAGAAATTTGCCAAACCGCTTTTCCTTACCCTTAATATTAGAGATTTGTACTTTCGTGACCTCTATTTTTTGTGATTTCCAAAGATATTCGATTGCAGCTTTTATTTCATCTTTAGCCGCGTCTGGCAAAACGCGAAAAATATATTGATTATTTTTCTCAGCAATCAATGTGGCCTTCTCTGAAATTTGCGGCGCTAAAATGATCTGCATTGCTCTTTCTTGATTTATGCTTCGTGATCTCATTTAAGCATCTCCTCAAGCTTCCCGACAGACTCACGGCTCATTAGAATTTTATTATATTTCAGTAAGCTTACCGGATTTAAGTGAGCGACATCGATCACACTTACTGTCGGAACGTTTCTTGATGACAAATACAGATTATCATCAATATTCTCAGTAATAATTAAGGCGCTAGACACATCAAATACTTTTAGTTTTTCTAAGAATTCTTTAGTTTTAGGTGTCGTTACCATGAATTCATCGACCAACAACAGTCTCTCTTCACTTACAAGGCGCGAAAGTATGGCACACATTCCCGATCTATACATCTTTTTATTTACTTTATGAGCAAAATTCTCTTGTGGATTGCTTGGAAAAATCCTTCCACCTCCTCTCCACAATGGATTTGACGCCGCACCTACTCTCGCTCTCCCTGTTCCTTTTTGCCTCCAAAGCTTGTGTGTAGACTTAGCAACACTGGAACGATTTTTTTGTGCGCGTGTTCCTGTCCTAGCATTAGCCATGTATGCAACAACGATCTGGTGCACCAATGGTTCATTGTATTCTCTCCCAAATATTTGATCGGAGACAGTTACTTTACTTGTTTTACCATCAGAATCTATACACTTTGCTTCCACCGCTCATCTCCGCTCTTTGGTAATATCATTAACACCTAATGCTTGTCTTACGCCTTTTTACCTTTCGTTTTCACCCCTGGTTTGATTACCACAATCGAGGTTTTTGCTCCAGGCACAGTCCCTTTTAAATGTATCAAATCACGTTCAGTGTCTATTCGCAGTATCTCAAGATTCTGAACAGTGCATTTTTCTCCACCCAGTCTGCCTGACATTTTCTTACCTGGAAAAACTCGACCGGGATCCTGAGCCATGCTTATAGAACCAGGCACATTATGCGATTTGGAGTTACCGTGACTAGCCCTATTCGATGAAAAATTATGCCTCTTGATCGTCCCAGCAAAACCTTTTCCGATACTGTTGCTTGTAACATCAATTTTCTGCCCAACTTTGAACATATCCAAGCCAATTTTTGTGCCCGGTTGAATATTATTTAGTTGTTCAGATTCAACACGAAATTCTTTTATGACAGCGCCAGCCTCAACGCCTGCTTTTGCCAGGTGTCCTAAAATAGGTTTATTTAATCGATTGGCTCGACGCTCTCCATATGTGACTTGGATTGCTGAATAACCATCTGTTTCTATTTTTTTTATCTGAGAAACGCGGTTATTAGAGACATCTAGAACCGTCACAGGAAAACTATCACCATTATCAGTAAAAATTCTGGTCATTCCAATTTTTTTACCGATTAACCCTATACTCATCAATCTATCCTTTTACAAGCTTACTTTACTGAATAGTCAATCCACTCATATTTCAAGCGATTATAGCTTGATCTCGACATCTACCCCCGCAGGTAGATCTAATTTCATTAAAGCATCAACTGTCTTGTCTGTTGGATCCAGAATATCCATCAAGCGCAAATGCGTGCGAATCTCAAATTGATCACGGGAAGTTTTATTTACATGCGGTGAACGCAATACGTCAAATCGCTCTATTCTAGTTGGTAACGGTACCGGCCCTCTGACAACTGCACCAGTCCATTTTGCTGTTTCTACAATCTCCATCGCGGATTTATCTATCAATCGATAATCGAAAGCTTTTAGCCGGATGCGTATTTTTTGATTTTGCATATTAACCCTAAAATTAGTTGATCACTTTTCAAAATCCTGAATTAGATCACTAATCGAATTGCTGTTTAACTACTCGATAATTTTTGCAACAACACCCGCTCCAACGGTCCGACCGCCTTCACGAATCGCAAAACGCAAACCTTCTTCCATCGCAATCGGTGCAA
>NZ_QAOO01000005.1 GCF_003051105.1 Nitrosomonas nitrosa
CCTATCGGTCAGACTGGATATGGGTAATGACATAATCACCATTTGCCTGAATGAAGGTAAAAGTCACAACATCGCCTACCTTGATTCCCTGCAGGCGCGTTCGCTCCTTGGTTTTGAAATTCATAGTCATGGCGAGCCAGTTGAGAGTGGCAATCGGACTATGGGCAAGTTTCACGATACTCTTGTCTAAATCTATTGCTTTCACCATTGCAACTCCCTCATGTGACGCAGCGGTAGCGTTAGCAGGCTGCATGGCAACCAGTCCGATCGATAGGAAAACTGCACAAATATTGATAAAAACAACTTGCATATTTCTTTTCATGTTCTGACTCCCAAATAATTCTTTGAATACATATCACTCATAATCCAAGCAGGCGGATACCTCTTGGCTACTGGCAGGAGGTAACATGTTTTCTTCTCCATGGAGGAAAACAGCTCGGAAAATGACTAAAGATATTTTTTGAAGCGAATGGGTTTTTGCTTACGTCGACAGACGAGCAGAAAACCAGTCAATGATGAGAGGAGGGAAGGGGAATGAAAAGGCGCAGAAAAAGTAGATACAAAGGTGGCCCGTTAGCGGGCATGAAGGTAGCATAATAAATAGGAGGAGAGAAGCTAACGAGCAGGGCGACTACAAAAGTGATCGCCGGAAGCCCTACGATGATGTCAAACAGGGAAGTTTCACTAACGAGTTTGGGCTTACTTACCGAATATTCGCAATTAGCTAGGCAAACCCGCTCGGTAGATGAAGCAGGCTCGCTACAAGGGCCCTCCATCGGTTCTACCGTGTTCTGCGGTGCTGGCAAATAGGGCATGACGAAACACCCTTCCAACATGATCTTTACCTGCACCGCGAGCAGTGTGATGAGCAATAGACCACTTACCATCCGTTTTGAGTGCCAGATCGAACGGGTGGTAGGGTGATAGAGAGCTAACTGTTTCATGTCGGCAAGCTGCTCTTTATCTGACAATGCTCAAGATGATCACATCACGCTGCTTATTGATTAAAACTACTTCATCTCGGCAGCCATACTTCGGTGGGATTCGGCCATTTCCATATTCGTTTTTGCGGCTTCTTCGTATAGATGAGCCAGGCTTTTGCTATGGTTCTGCAGGGTCTCACCCATTCTGCCGTAGAGCTGGGGGTTAGATTCATATTTTTCGAACAATTCTTCATATTTCTGCGATTTTAACTGCATGCTTTTAGCAACTTCTTCGTAGTGCTTGGCTAAAGCTTCGTGATCAGCTGCAGTTTTAGCATCTTGAATAGCTTGCGTCATGTCCATAGGGTGAGATCCAATTTGCGCTTGCGCACAAGAAAAAAATAAGCTTAGAGTGGCTAATGCTAAGAAATTGCGCCATATTTTCATGATATTGCTCCCTAATGAATGAATGTGACAACCCAGGAATGAATTAGGTTACTTGATGCCATTTCTCCTACTTCAACTTACTATTTAGACTTTTTTTGAGTATTGCGCAACTTTTTCTTCTTAATCGGAAAATTTAAGTTTGTCGTTTCCGTAACGGTGTTGTAAGTCAGAAGACGCGGGTGCTGATTACCCGCTATGTGTTGCGCGATGCACTGAATTGATATCATCTGGTAGAAATAATGATAATGATTGATAATAAAACACTAATTTGTAAATCCTTCTTCTAGAAGTGGCAATCGTTTTTATTTGGCCTTGATAGATTTTTATAGCCTTCTGAACGAATGGGTTGATCGATTCGATGAGAGTTATCGATCTATCGGTTGGGGTTGTTTACGATAGGTATTACGTTTGTTGATGTAAATGAACTCGGGAAATGAGTGATAGCAAGAGGGAGCAAGCAGAACGCCAGCAATTGCTGCGCCGTATCCAGGAGTTGCAGGATGCGCTTAATAACGTCGGTGCCTATGTCTTTACGAAAGATATCAATGGCAGGTATACGTTCGTCAACCGCATGGTGTGTGAATTGTTCAATTGTACGCCTGACCAAATCATCGGTAAGACGGATGAAGCGTTCTTTAATTTAGCCATCTCGAACGATTTACGTCAAAACGATATTCATGTCATGGAAAACAACGTCAAAGTAGAAAGCGAAGAAGTCAATTATATTGCTGCGACGAGAGAGCGCCGTGTTTATTGGGCAGTAAAAATACCTTTGCATAATTCGACGGGTGAGGTGAGTGGATTATGCGGGATATCGACCGATATCACAGAACGCCGCAATCTCGAACAACAAACCCACGAACAGAAAATTTTGCTAGACAGCATTCTAAATCATGCCGATGCCTATATTTATATGAAAGATAGGCATTTTCATTATCGATATGTCAATTCTAAACTGGCAGAGCTGTTTGGTGTCTCCCAAGCGCATATTCTAGGAAAGCAAGATGCTGATTTCATGCCTTTGGAAGAAGCACGCAAACTCAATGCAATGGATCGACGAGTATTGCGGTTGCAACGGAAACAATGTGGTGAAGAAACGATAACGCATCCCAATGGAGAGAAGCGCCATTACTGGTCAATCAAGGTGCCGCTATTCAAAGAAAATCAAGTTGACTCGTTGATCGGCATTTCAACTGACATCACGGAAATCGTACAACTGCGCAAGCAATTCGAAGAATTGGCAAATACGGATGCATTGACAGGCATTTTCAGCCGCCGCCATTGGATGGAGCGCGCAGAGTATGAGTTCAAGCGAGCCAGGCGGACCGGGCATGCGATAGCAGTCATACTTTTCGATATCGATCGCTTTAAACATCTCAACGACACCTATGGACATTTGACCGGTGATCGTGCCATACAGATGCTGGTGTCGGTCTGTAAAAATATTTTGCGTGAGATTGATTTGTTCGGCCACTGGGGCGGGGACGAGTTCGTTGCCATGATTGGGAATGCGCGATTTGAAGAAGTTTTATTGCCTGTTGAGCGATTACGTGAAGCCATTGCACGTACCCCCATAATGAGCGACGAGGGTGAACCCATCTATATTACCTCCAGCTTTGGTGTGGTGTTGTCGCACCAGCATGATACCCTGGCCGACCTTTTCAGTAGCGCTGATACTGCGTTGTACCGAGCTAAATGCGAAGGGCGGAACCGGGTCTGCTTATTCAAGCCTGATGGAGTAGGGGGCGGAAGTAGCAGAGCAGACGCCATCGTTAAATAAAGCCTAATTATTGCTAAATGAAATTCAAGGGCGAAGTCACCCATTTATCGCAAAAAGGATTGGGTGTAGTCAGGAATGATGCAGATGGCATTTCCTATTTTGTATTTGGCACATGGCCTGGGGATTGGGGCGAGTTCGAGATCATCGATCGGCCACTGAACAATAAAAAATATGGTTATGCTAAATTGATTCAGCTCATCAAGGCATCCGGCCAACGACATCAACCTGAGTGTGCTTATCTAGGCATACATGATGATGCGTGTTCTGGCTGCCCTTGGATGATTGCCGATTACGAGAGCCAACTTGAACAAAAGCGAAACCGTTTGGTTTACGCCATGAAGCGAATTGGCTTTGACATGGCGCAGCTGCATGTGCCCAGCGTGCAGCCTTCTCCTGAACAATTTGGCTACCGCAATCGTTTCCAGGTTAAAACCGATGGGATGAAATTCGGTTATGTCGCTGAAGGGTCGCATCGTATTGCACCCATCGGCGATTGTATAGTGCTGAATGGTGCGTGCAGAAGCCTATTGAAAGCAATGCTCGCCAGCCTACCTCGCGAAGATTGGCAGCCTGGCGCTGGCTTTGATTGGAATTTCATCGATCTGGATGATGAATTGTCCGTTGAGCAAATAGCGCTCAACCAGAAACGGCCTTTTAAGCAGGGTAATACCGCTCAAAATGAACGGATGAAATGCTGGTTGCGTAGCCGGCTCAATGCAAACCCCAGAATAGGCAAAGTCATCGAGCTTTTTTGTGGATCCGGCAATTTTACTGAAGTGATTGCCGACTCACACTGCAGCGAGGTAATTGCTTACGAGTGCGGGCTGGATGCAATCAAACAGCTCCGAGCAAAAAATCTGACTAAAGTCGATGCACGGTCCATTGATTTATTCAAGCCTTATATCTGGAAAATCTTAAAAAAAAGTATTGCCGATGCAGAGACGTTAGTCATCGATCCGCCGCGTGCGGGTTTGAAGAATATGAAAGGTTTTTTTGAGTATTTTGTGTCGCTGCGGACGATTTATTACATCTCTTGCGATCCCGAGACATTTGCCCGGGATGCATGGGCGTTTGCAAAAAAAGGTTGGCAGCTAACTGATATCCAGCTAGTAGACCTATTTCCGCACACGCCTCATGTCGAGACGCTTGCCGAATTTAAAAAAAGTACCCTAGCCATTCCAAATGGATAGGAATGATATTTCAGCCGTCTTGGTTCAATTTGGTGCACGGTGGATGCGTCTTCACGCTTGTGCGAGTGAGTTTTTTGGTTTTACCAAGCAACGGCACGCCGATATACGCCCGTAACGCCAATGTATTCTCATCCGTAAGCCGCAGATTAGCGCCGTAATATTTTTTCTCATCCGCTTTGTAGAGCGTGCCCCCTACCCATTCGTTCGTGTGCCCCTCTTTGGCGCGCATATTCCAAAGAACTTTCGTTCCGCAAAGTTCCGGATTTTCAGTACTTTCCTGCGCATTGAGCCAAGCGATATGACCACATAACCCCTCATCGCCGCAATGCTCGATCCGTACGGCGACATCCTGCTTTTTGGTTAACCACAAGCCGGTGATGTTTGTGCTATCTTCAGCCTGGGTAATCTGTGGATACATCAAAGTGATAGAAAGAGCGAAAATGAGAGGATTTGCCATAACTGACTGACCACCTGTAAAAGATTTGATTTGTAAAAGGAAAACAGCTTGCTGGAACTATTGGAATCTGTCACTGTTGTTTAGAGGCTGCCCTTTGGTAACCAATATAACAAAAAAAGCCAGGCTAAGGTGATTGACTTGCTGAGGTAGTGCCGATACAGGCATAAAATACGTTCATGGACAATACACCTGTAAAAAACACGTATATTTTGGTCTGTTCAGTTTGATTCTTTCTGACTAGAATGTGGCTTCCTGTGGCTGCGTGCCCTCATCATTAACTGACATTAATAAAAAATCGACTATGTATCCTGTTCCACCTCCCTCTGGCCGCGATCCTTTCGTGCGTCGCCTGGCTGCCATTTCAACCGCAATCATCGTGGTGATGCTGCTTTGGTGGTCATTACCCATGATCGAATCTCTGTTCACGCCTACCGAGGGAGGCGTACGTACCGTCACGGCGCGGGGTGATTTAGCTGAAGATGAACGCGCGACTATCGAGCTTTTCGAAAAGTCGCGCGATTCGGTCGTGTTTATTTCGACTGCGAGACTCGTGCGCGATATCTGGACGCGTAACGTATTTGCTGTTCCCAGAGGCAATGGCTCGGGTTTTATTTGGGATGATGCGGGTCACGTGGTGACCAATTACCATGTGATCGAAGGCGCCAGTGAAGCGACCATCAAGCTGGCCGATGGACGGGATTACAAGGCCGTACTCGTTGGTGCAAGTCCCGCGCATGATATTGCCGTTTTGCGTATCGGCATCGGGTTTAAGCGCCCTCTACCCGTACCTATCGGCACCAGTCGCGATTTGAAGGTGGGGCAGAAGGTCTTCGCTATCGGTAATCCTTTTGGGCTGGATTGGACGTTAACGACAGGCATCGTTTCCGCGCTCGACCGCTCGCTTGCCAGTGGGGGGGGTGGGCCGCCTATCCAGAATTTGATTCAGACCGACGCGGCGATCAATCCCGGAAACTCAGGAGGGCCTTTGCTGGATTCCGCGGGGCGCCTCATTGGTATCAATACGGCAATTTATAGTCCTAGCGGCGCGTCTATCGGTATCGGATTTGCCGTCCCTGTCGATACCATCATGCGAGTCGTGCCTGAGCTGATCGAACAGGGACGCTATATACGCCCTACGCTTGGGATCGAAGTCGACGAACGCCTCAATGAGCGTGTGACTTCGATGCTCGAAATCAAAGGCGTGATCGTGCTGCGCGTTGCCCGAGGCTCCGCAGCAGATCGTGCGGGGTTGAAAGGGGCGGTTTTAACACCTGATGGCGGTGTTATTCCAAATGATGTGATCGTGGCCATTCAAGGTAAAAGCGTTGACACCGTTTCTAAATTACTGGGGTTGATCGATGAATTCAAAGTAGGGGATACGGTACGCTTGACAGTCATGCGCGAAGGGCAAACTCGAGAAGTCGAAGTAACTCTGCAACCCGGTGTATGAGCATCATTGCACACAAGCGCAATTTCGGTGGTGTAGGCAGGTGTTAATGCCAGAAGCCACCGGGATACCAGCGCGGGGAGGAGTGCCGCGGCGAATGGACACGATAAGAAATGGGGTGGTTTGGCCATTGCCCAGAGTGGCGGGAGCGTAACGTAAGTAGGCGACGGATGCGCTCTTCAGTGGCGGGATGCGTTCTGAGCCAGGAAGGCTCTGGATTGCCCCAGCCGGGCAAAATCCAGGCCCGCCAGGAGTGACTGACTCGCTCAATTTTGGCGAGTGCAGCAGCGAGTGCTTCCGGATCTCCGGTAAGTTGGATTGCTTTTAGATCGGCATTGAATTCCCGGACGCGCGACAGACCGAGTTGCAAGAGCATCGTCAAATAGGGAGAGAAAACCAGCAAGAGCAGGATAGCCCAGTTGATTTTCGCATAGCCAAGCAGCACGGACGGTAGCGCCAATATCAATAGAATCTGGCCGACCAGCGCGAGTATGCTGGTAAGTCGACTGATATAATCCGCTAGCCCCATGACAAAAAGATCCCCATTGGCAATATGGGCAGTTTCGTGCGCCAAGACACCCGCGGTTTCACGTATCGACAAGCAGCGTAACAAGCCATCCGTCAAAGCGATAGCCGCTTGCCGTCGATTGCCGACCGTGAATGCGTTCACCATCGGGCTTGCGATATAGTACAGTGTCGGCATATGGGCCAGCCCGGCACGATCGGCGAGGAACGCCATGATACGGTACAATTCGGGCGCTTCATGCGGTGCAATGGGGCAAGCACGGTAGAGCTTCAGTGTCAGACGCGAGGCAGCGGCAGGTTCTACCAGCAAAATGACGATACTGGCGAGAATGACGAGCCAGAAGCCTTCTTTGCCGAACAACAGCCAGCCCGCAAGCAGGGAAATCCCCAGGAGCAAGCCAATTAGCAGCAGCGTTTGCAAGCGATTAATCCAGGAATGATGGGTTACACGATCATGCAATGTTCTTGTCCTCCAAATGATGGTACAGCACTTCCTTTGTTTTCATTTTATGCATAAAAGGTGGTATACGATAGCAAACTGATCTGCTGTAACGGTAATGACTGCTTTCCCATCGGTGTGTCATGATTTCTCTGCTGCGGAATAATGCTCAGGAACCGGCAGATCAGGGCATTGCCGGCGATAGGGGATATCAGGTGAAACCCATTCCTGCCATTCGCGCGTGCTCATATTACGTGTCAGCTTGTTACAGAGCGCATCGTTCCATGCGGTCGTTGCAGGCCAGAAACGCAAGGTTTTGTCAGCACTGCCAGATACAATTCGTGTGCCGTCCGGACTGAAAACGGCGCTTGCTACCGATCCCAGATGGCCTGGCAACGGACTGCCTATAGGCAGTCCGTTGACCACATCCCATAAACGAAGCATCGTATCGTGACTGGCAGAAACGATACGGCGGCTATCCGGGCTGAATGCAACGCTGTTGACACGATCTTCGTGTCCTACTAAAGGTTCGCCAATGGGCTTGCCAGTATGGGCATTCCATAACCGTACCGTTTTGTCTTTGCTGCCCGAAGCAATATACTGTCCATCCGGACTGTAGGCGACATTGACCACCTGCCCGTCATGGCCGCGCAGAGGTTCGCCAATGGGCTGGCCGGTATTGGCATCCCAGCGTCGTAAGGTTTGATCGTAACTGGCGGAAACAATGATTGTACTGTCCGGACTGAAAGCAACACTTCTGACCATTTCTTCATGGCCACGCAGCGGCTGACCAATCGGATGTCCCGTTTGTGCATCCCATAGGCGGATAGTACGGTCTTTACCGCTTGACGCAATTCGTTTGCCATCGGGGCTGAAGGCGACGCTTTCTACACCATCTTCATGTCCGACCAATGGCTCGCCGATCGGTTTGCCGGTCTGCGCATCCCATCGCCGGAGCGTTTTGTCGCTGGCGCCTGAGACAATCAGGGTGCCATCGGGGCTGAAGACGGCACCATTGAGCGTGCCTTCATGCCCGCGCATCGGTTCGCCAATCGGCTCGCCGGTGTGTGCATCCCACAGACGCAGTGTCTTGTCGTCACTGGCTGAGAGTATGCGCGTTCCATCTGGATTGAAAACAACACTTGTTACCATATCTTCATGGCCTTGTAAGGGCACATCGATAAATTGAATATTGTTGGCATCCCAAATGCGCAGGGTTGCATCACGGCCGCCCGAAGCAAGGTAATTGCCGTCGGAAGAAAATGCGACACTCGCGATGGTGCCTTCATGGCCGTGCATGGCTTTGCCGATAGGTTGACCTGTTTGGCTATCCCATAGGCGCAGCGTTTTATCTTCGCTGCCAGACACGATTTTGCGTCCATCAGGAGAAAATGCAAGGCTACTGATAGCGCCGGTATGACCGTGGATAGGCTTACCCACAGGTTGGCGTGTGCGGCTATCCCATAGCTGGATAGTCTTGTTTTCACCACCTAGCGCAAGTCGGTCGCCATCCGGAGAAAAAGCAATGCTACGGATGGTCTCTTCCTGGTTTTGCCAGGCATCACCAATGGGTTCGTGCGTGTTTAAGTCCCACAACTGGAGCATGTTACCGCTTGAGCTGATCAACTGGCTGCCATCGAACGAGAACGCTAGACTGCCAATAGCTTTGTCGGTTTTCCATTCTGCAATCGGTTGTTCGCTACCGATATTCCATACCTTTATTCTCCCTTCAGCGTTGCCAGTCGCAAGTCTGTTACCGTTGGGCGAGAGGACGGTAGTCGTTATTTGTTGTTCTCTAATCTGAGTCGTCTCGCCGAGTGGCTGTGCGGTTTCCGCATCCCACCCATGCAACTGGCCATCGTCACCCACAGAGACCAGGTGTTTTTCATTCGGGTTAAATGCAATTGCACCAATGGGTGTAGGTGTAGTCCAGATTTTTTTGACATGATGATTACGATTCAGTGTCGTGATGAGTGCGGCATCCACTTTTTTGTTTCCGGGCGTGATTTGTTGTGCTGCGAGCAGTTGTAGTATGGCACGCTCGTCGTTACCCGGGCGGAGATCGTTCATGATATCCAGACTTTCTGATACTAATCGGAGGCTCATAATCTCGCGTTGCGCGAGCTTCCGCACTTTTTTCTCTGCGTTGGCATGATAAAGTCCATAACCGGCTATCCCAACCAGTATGAATACCGTCAATAGGGCAAATTGCAATCGCCGAGTTTGTTTGCGAAGGCGCGCCGCGTCTGCGCGCGCTCTTTCTGCAGCTCTGAGCTGCTCTGCCGCCAGCGCTTCTGCGGCAACTTGCTTTTCTAAAGCCGTTTCCAGCGCCATTTGCCGTCTGCGTTCTTCCTCTTCGAGCCGCAGGCGCTGCAGTTCTAATTGCCGCAATCGTTCGTCACGTGCTTTGCTCACTACACTGACCAGCCGATCGTGAATCAGCTCGATCCGGTTAACCCCCAATTGCTGGTCGATGCGCAACAGACGATGTTTGCTTGCCAATTGGGACAGCTGTTCTTTTGTCAAATAGCCGTCTTGCAGCGCTTGGTCGACAGGATAGCTGCTGCGGTAACGATTACCTTGAATCAAGTGGGTTTCGATAAATTCTGAGACAATTGCAGGCATTCCTGCCAATGCTTCGTTATAAAAATCCTGCAGAATGTCCTGTCCAGCTTGCTGTAACAGCTGGATGTCTATTTTTCCGCCGGCGGGGCGGCGTTGATTGAGTTGGTAGCAACAAAGGCTTAGCAGCACAGGTTCGATTACCGGCATCGCACGGGTGGTGGTGTCGAGATTGCCAACGAAATCGACCAGGGGTTCGGCTACGCCGGTGGCCAGAACTGCAGCACCTGCTGCGCTGATGGCTTCGATCGCGCGTGTGCGTGACATCGGCAACAACCGCAGACGATGACGCAATAGGGAGGGGACTCGCCCTTGCCAGCCTTCGATTTCTGGTAAAAAATCTTCCCGGAAGGAAAGAACGATACAGTAGCGCTGTGCTTGTAAATCCAATTCTGACAGCGCTTGCCGTTTGATATTGTCTCCAGTGAGTTCACTTGGAATGCGGTTTTCAATCAGATCCGCTAATGCATTGAGCGTAAACTGCATCTGAGCGGGGGCCTGTTCACCCTGGGAAAAAAATTCCTCGAATTGATCGAATACCAGTACCGGCGTCAGTAAATAATTATCCTGACTCCAGATTTCAAGATTGCGCCGGTGCAGATAGTGCCACAAACTCTCATCGAGAGCGGGGGCTGGAAATTCAGCGCCTGCAGCAGCAAGCGCTTCCTGGAGTTTCTGCATGGCGTGTTCGAGCGGCGGTAACGGTGCCATTGGGGCATAATCGAGCCGGAGCTGAACGGGGAAGTAATGCTCGGCGCGTAGCAGCGGATAGAGTCCCGCTTGCAGTAATGATGTTTTGCCGAGACCGGATTTCCCATACAACACGGTCAACGGCGCTTGCCGGATCATGCGTGCGAGTTCGATTGCCTCTTCTGTGCGTCCAAAGAAGAAATTGCTGGCATTTTCATCGTAAGCCGCCAACCCTGGCCAAGGGGATTGCGCTGTGAGCAGGATAGTTGATTTTGCCTCGCTCGCAGCCAATACCGACTCGGGGCTATCCGTTGCTAATGGTATAGGAGGCGCATTCATTCCTTAGGCAGTACGCTGTCGCTCGGCGCGGATGAGTTTCTTCAGTAACGCGCTGGTCTGTTCATCTGGAAGCCCTGTTGGCGCATAACCAAAATGCAAAGCATCCTTCCATTCACGCGGAACCCGCTGGTATTGCTCGGGATCGTAAGCCTGATCGACAATGACCGGCACAATGAACGTTCTGCCTTGGATCGCTTTGCTCCGATCGAGCGCTTCGTTCCACTCACGCCGGAAAAATTTTTCATCCAGTTGGTCGGCTGAGCTGGAAATCAATGGTATGAAATAGCGGCAGGTGCGGATGCCGCTTAGAATCCGTTCCCGGAAATCCTGCCCGGGCTCGATCGCCGATTTATCGAACCAGATTTCATTGTCAGCGACACCCAGCGATTTCAAGGATTCCACTAGCTTATTCGCTGCGGGGAAATCGGGTGTCCGGCAATAACTGACAAAAAATAGGGTGTTGTGTGGAACCGTTTCAAACTGAGCAGGTATGGAATCCGCTTCAGCACCGTTTCGTTCCAGCCATCGCCGATAAAGCTCGGCGATGAACGCTGATGGGGAGATATCCGATAGAATTTCGGTTCCTTCACTATAACTTTTCAAGAAGAAAATCAGCTCTTCTTCCGGTTTCATCGCCTCAATCAGCCACTCGCGTTTTCTTTGGGTGTCTGAGAGTCGTTTTTGATTGGTCAAGCGCAGAAAGAATCGGCTCAACCATTGTGGAAAATTGCAGCCGATCAACAGCAAGTTGCGCTGCTGCAACTCACCAAAAAATTTGACTGGTACATGGCTGCCGCGTGCGATGATGTTATGGACGTATTCCAGAATATCTTCGTCATGAATCGCGAACATGGGAGCCGGTCTCGATTTGCCGAATAAATAGAGTAGATACACTTCTCCGCGGTGTGATAGCCAATCGGTAGGTAAATCTGAGCCTTCGCTCGTAGGCAGGTAGGGCGAGTGCACAATCTCATTGACGGCGCAGCGCATACGTAGACTGTGAGCAAGCAACTCATCCGGCGTCAGGGTGACGAATAGACGGAAATGGGTGATGGCCGCAATATGTTTGAGCGGTCCTGGATTAGCTGTTTCGTTTTTGGGTGTGAGTTTCTCAATCGCATCGTGAATATCACCATATAAGTCTTGTAGTGGATGATCACGTTTGAGGCGGGTGACAGCTTCATTCAGCTCACGAAAGGGCGGCAGGGTTTCATCCTTGAGATCGTACCCATAATAGGCCAGAAGTTGGTGCGCAACCTGCGCTTGAAAAGATGAGCCGCTATCGCCCTGGGCAATCAGCACTTGCGGTCCCAGAACGGGCACGACTAATCCGTCTTCGATCGATTTCAACAAACGATCCCAACTTCTTTCATTCATGGCCTGTTTACCGTTCTATCATATCACTTAGAGATAAAGCTCATGCTGCTGGCAGCGGTTACAACAGTCTATCATACCGCCCAAAAATACATTTACAGATTGCCGCAAGTGACAACCGCTACGCAGCGGTTTGTAATTCATAGGTATAGATGGGTGCGCGTACGACTCATTTAAATTTTCTATATACATAATTGTGATAATCAAATGAAATAATATTATTTTTGTTTATATATGATGGCTGATAAAGTGCGCAGCCATCGGAGACAACATTTTATCTCAGCACTATGACACACAACACTGCCCCATCAAACAGTCAGCCTGTTTCCCAGAATATCAAGCAGGAAATCCTACGGGTCATTAACGGCATTCGATATGGCTTGGTTGAAATCCTGATTCATGCTGGCCAGGTTGTGAAGATTGAGTCCAGAGAAAAAATTCGCGTTAGTCCGGCTGATTACACTCACAAAGTAAAATAGCAAAACCAGCTCAGTCAGATTATGTTTCAGCAGTAACCACCCTTCACTTTGACCAGAAAACTGGCGAAAGAAAAAAATAAACAGCAATGTCCTGACCGAAATGCCGGAAGGGCACAGGGGAGAAATTAATGAAATATACCTGGCGATCTTTACTGTTGTTGACAGCAAATTTGCTGCCTATTGCCTCGATTCAGGCCGGTGGAAATTCATCGCAACTTGGGCATGCTCAGGCTACTCATCAGCCTGCCACGCAAATCACTCAAGCCGATGCAGGGGGATCTTACAAATGGGCAATTAAACTCGCGGATCAACCGGCAACTCAACCCGCTGACGCTAAACCAGAAGCCCCGTTGAAAACCACCTACTTTCAGCGCGCCCGCAGCTATAGCACCCACCCAGAATCCGATCCACCTCGCTATGTGCGTAACCTGGCCAAAACCGAATATGAAGCATTCAAGGATCTCGACTGGTTGGATGTCGGCCTAGATTACCGCGTTCGATACGAGTTGCGTGACGGTGATATACGCCGTAACCGGTTGCTGACGGATCATCCTTTCCTGCTGCGGACGCGCGCCTATATAGGTATTCGAAATATTGTCGATCCGTTTCGGATGGCCGTCGAATTTGAAGATGCGCGCGGCTATAACAGCGAATTTCCGAGAGATAACCGTGACTGGAATGCCTTTGAATTGATTCAGACTTATGGCGAATTGTATTTCAAAGGCGCGCTAGGGCAGGATGATCTGGGTAATCAGCGTCCCATCAGAATACGGGGCGGGCGCATGGCCTGGGAAGCGGTTGATCGGCGTCTCCTCGGCAATAATCAGTGGCGCAATACGACTAATAACTTTGAAGGGTTTCGCGTCACATTGGGACAAGAAGCCAATGACTGGGAATTCGATGCATGGGGCATGCAGCCAGTTATTCGCGCTATCGATGATTTTGATGGGCGTAATAAAAGTCAATGGTTCTATGGTGCAGTCGGACACTGGCGGAAATGGTCGGATGTTGTGACGTTGCAACCTTATTATATGGGGCTCATGCAGGATGGCAGAGAGGGCAGGCAGGCTGAGCGCGAGATTCATTCGCCGGGTATTCGTGCCTACGGGGTGCTACCCAATACCGATATCGATTTTGATTTGGGTGCGATCTACCAGTTTGGCCGTGATAATGGTTTGAAAAAATCTGCCTGGTCATATCTACTCGAATTTGGCTATACCCTGAAACATGACTGGAAACCACGATTAAGTGCCTTTTATGGCTATGTGAGTGGTGATCGGGATCCTAACGATAATGTCGACAATCGTTTTGAACGTTTCTTCGGGTTTGGACGTCCTTGGTCGCCCGATGACTATCTTGTGATGGAGAACATCAAAGCGCCCAAATTGGTGTTCGAAATTTTCCCTCACAAGGATCTTTCTATCGATGGGGGATATAGCTGGTTCTGGTTGGCTAGCGATACCGATCGATTCAACAATCTTTTCAATGTTTCAATGCCTAATCCCGGCAATCGCGATCGTACGGGGGAAAGTGGTGATTTTATTGGGCAATCGATCAATGCACGTATCAACTACAAGATAGCGCCGTTGGTCGATACCACGATTGGCTATTCTCACTTCATTAATGGTGAATTCACTAAAAACAGGCAGTTGGCAACGCTGGGAGTATCCAGAGAAAGTTCCAATTTTTTCTATGTTGAAGTATCGATCCGAGCATTTAAATAACCCTAGCTCATTACATTAAAGGACAAAATCATGTTTACAAACAAGTGGTCAAGAATCATCATGTTGGTAGCCAGCTTGATGCTGGGTAGTCATGCTTCTGCTGACAAAACATTATTGAATGTTTCCTACGATCCAACACGTGAACTCTATCAAGAATTCAACCCAGCATTCAGCAAATACTGGCAAGCACTGACCGGCGAGAAGGTCACGGTACAACAATCCCATGGGGGTTCGGGTAAGCAGGCCCGTTCCGTGATCGATGGATTGGCAGCTGATGTGGTGACGCTGGCGCTGGCCGTCGATATCGATGCCATTGCCGAGCACAGTAAACGACTGCCTGAGAGTTGGCAAACGCGCCTGCCTCATAACAGTTCACCTTACACCTCGACCATCATTTTTCTTGTGCGTAAGGGCAATCCCAAAGGAATTAAGGATTGGAACGATCTGGCGAGACCCGGCATGGCCGTGATCACACCGAATCCGAAAACTTCCGGAGGAGCGCGTTGGAATTATCTGGCCGCCTGGGAATATGGCAAACAGCATTTCGGTGAAGCCAAAGCAAAAGAATTTGTCGCCGATATCTTCAAAAACGTTCCTGTCTTGGATTCCGGTGCACGTGGCTCGGCGACCACCTTCATAGAACGTGGCATCGGTGATGTGTTGATATCCTGGGAAAACGAAGCCTACTTGGCCCTTAAGGCGTACGGCCAGGACAAGCTCGAAATTGTTGTACCTTCATTCAGTGTTCTGGCAGAACCGACTGTCGCGCTGGTCGACAAGGTCGTCGACAAGAAAGGCACGCGCAAAGTTGCGGAAGCTTATCTTCAGTATCTCTATTCGGAGGAAGGGCAGGTGATTGCTGCCAAGCATTTTTACCGGCCAACCAATGAAAAAATTGCCGCCAAGTACGCCAAGCAATTTACACCGATCAAGTTATTTAAAGTCAATGAGGCATTCGGTAGCTGGAAAAATGCGCAAAAAACACATTTCGATGATGGCGGTACATTCGACCAAGTTTATCTGAAGTAGTCCGTTTAAGTTTGCCAAACCAAGCTAATTTGATGAGGTACCTAACACTTGAATACTTTCAAACAACATAGTGTGCTGCCGGGTTTTAATCTGGCGCTCGGTTTTACGCTGCTTTATCTGAGCCTGATTGTATTGATTCCGCTTTCGGCTGCCTTCATTCGTACTGCCGAACTGACTTGGCCACAATTTTGGGAGACGGTCACAACACCCCGGGTACTCGCCTCATATCGGCTGACTTTCGGCGCTTCATTTGCTGCTGCTATGACCAATGCCATTTTTGGGCTGTTGGTGGCATGGGTGCTCGTACGCTACTCATTTAGAGGAAAGCGGATCGTCGACGCTTTGATTGATTTGCCGTTCGCGTTGCCCACCGCCGTGGCGGGTATCACATTGACTGCGCTTTATGCGAGTAATGGCTGGATCGGTCAATTTCTCGAACCGCTGGGTGTCAAAGTGGCCTTTACGCCCATAGGCGTTTATGTAGCACTGACGTTTATTGGATTGCCATTTGTAGTACGCACAGTGCAGCCTGTGCTGGAGGATATCGAAACAGAATTGGAAGAAGCGGCAGCCATGTTGGGTGCAAACCGGCTGCAAACCTTCTCACGGATCATTTTTCCGACTATTTTTCCGGCACTCATGACCGGTTTTGCGCTGGCTTTTGCGCGTGCTATTGGCGAATACGGTTCGGTGATATTCATCGCTGGCAATATGCCGATGATTTCAGAGATTACGCCGCTACTGATCATCACTAAGCTCGAGCAGTATGACTATGCGGGTGCAACGGCTCTCGCCGTAGTCATGCTAGTTATTTCGTTTATTTTGTTGCTCATCATTAACTTATTGCAATGGTGGAGCCGCCGTCGCAACGCACTCACATGAAAGGTATCCCATGAACACAGCAACGATTACTTATCCAGCAAAGGCGCAGCACACTCTCCTTACTCAGGAACCTGCATGGGTGCGTTGGATGCTGACCGGATTGGCGCTTGTTTTTCTGACTTTGTTTTTGATTCTGCCGCTGGCGGCGGTATTTTTCGAGGCGCTCAAAAAGGGCGTAGATGTTTATCTCGCTGCGATTACTGAGCCGGATGCCCAAGCTGCTATCCGGTTGACCTTGATGGCGGCAGCGATTGCGATGCCGCTCAATTTGCTATTTGGTGTCGCTGCTGCTTGGGCCATCGCCAAGTTTGAATTTCGTGGCAAGAATATGTTGATTACGCTGATTGATCTACCTTTCTCGGTTTCCCCTGTCATTGCCGGCTTGATTTACGTGCTGGTGTTCGGCTTGCAGGGTTGGTTCGGCGCATGGTTAATCGAGCATGATTTGAAAATTATCTTTGCGGTACCCGGTATTGTGCTCGCCACGATTTTTGTGACCGTACCTTTCATCGCACGAGAGTTGATTCCATTGATGCAAGCGCAGGGCACTGAAGAGGAAGAAGCGGCCATTATCCTGGGTGCAAGTGGCTGGCAGACCTTCTGGCGGATTACGCTTCCCAATATCAAATGGGGGTTGCTATACGGCATCATTCTTTGCAATGCGCGCGCAATGGGGGAGTTCGGGGCCGTTTCGGTGGTGTCGGGGCATATTCGCGGCAGCACCAATACGTTACCGCTACACGTCGAGATTCTTTATAACGAGTATAACTATGCGGCAGCCTTTGCTGTTGCCTCGCTGCTTGCGCTGCTTGCGCTGATTACACTGGCCATCAAAACGTTCGTCGAATTAAAAGTCACGCAACAAAAAGGAAAACTCATCCATGAGCATTGAAATCCGTCAACTTTCCAAGCAATTTGGCTCATTTGCCGCATTGCGTAGCATTAATCTGAAAATTCATTCTGGTGAACTGTTGGCGCTGTTGGGCCCTTCTGGGTCGGGCAAAACGACTTTGCTGCGCGTTATCGCCGGACTGGAAACTGCCGATGCCGGGCAGGTATTGTTCAACGACGAAGACACGACCGATCAACCTGTCCGTGAACGGCAGGTAGGATTTGTCTTCCAGCATTATGCATTGTTTCGCAATATGACGATTTTCGAGAATGTCGCGTTTGGATTACAAGTTCGCCCTAGAAAAAATCGCCTGAAAGATCAGGAAATCCGTGAACGTGTCACCAAGCTGTTGAAGCTGGTGCAGCTCGATTGGCAGGCCGATCGCTACCCCCACCAGCTTTCTGGCGGCCAGCGCCAGCGTATTGCCTTAGCGCGTGCTTTGGCGGTCGAACCCAAAGTATTGTTGTTGGATGAACCCTTCGGCGCACTCGATGCCAAGGTGCGCAAAGAATTACGTACCTGGCTGCGAAGATTGCATGATGAAATGCATATCACCAGTATTTTTGTCACGCACGATCAGGAAGAAGCACTGGAAGTATCCGACCGTGTCGTGGTCATGAATGAAGGGCGGATCGAACAGGTCGGCACGCCCGATGAGGTTTATGAGCAGCCGGCTAACCCGTTCGTATATGAATTTTTGGGGGATGTCAATCTGTTTCATGGCCGAGTTCACCAAGGCCGCGCCTGGATTGGCGATGTCGAAATCGCTGCACCTGAATTTAGCTGGGCTGAGGAATTGGCTGCGGTTGCCTATGTGCGACCCCATGACATCGAGGTGACTCGAACTGCAAATGGTGACGCGGCTTTGGCGGCGCGTGTCAGCCATGTGCTTTCAGTGGGTCCCGTAGTGCGATTGGAGCTCCTCCGTGAGGGGCAGCATGAGCAAGATCTGATTCAGGTCGAGATCAGCAAGGAGCGTTTCCGTGAATTGCAGTTGACAAAGGGTGACCAAGTTTTCATAAAACCACGGCGGCTCGATTTGTTTCCTTATCAAATGCATTAATATTGCATCTTTCAAATAATGCTAAAGGAATGATCCCTTGAACTTCCAACAATTGCGCATCTTGAGTGAAACCGTGCGTCAACGGTACAACCTGACGGAAGTCGCCAATGCCTTGTTTACCTCACAATCGGGTGTCAGCAAGCATATCAAGGATCTGGAGGATGAACTCGGTATCGAGCTGTTTGTTCGTAAAGGCAAACGGTTGATGGGTTTGACCGAGCCTGGCAAGGAGTTGATCAAAATCGTTGACCGAATCTTGTTGGATACCAGAAATATCAAACGCCTGGCTGAACAGTTTAGCCAGCATGATCAAGGCCAACTTACGGTAGCGACGACTCATACGCAAGCGCAATATGCATTGCCATCCGTAGTAGCACAGTTCAAGCGGTTATTTCCCAAGGTGCATCTCGTGCTGCACCAATCGAGTCCAAGCGAAATCGTATCGATGTTACTCGATGGTCAGGCAGATATCGGCATCGCGACGGAAGCACTGGAAAGCACGGTCGAGTTGGTCTCTTATCCTTACTACACCTGGCACCATACCATCATCGTGCCTGCCGGGCACCCATTGCAGGCGGTTCAACCACTGACGCTCGAAGCGATTTCGGCTTTTCCGATCATTACCTATCATCAGGGATTCACCGGACGGTCACGAATCGACCAGGCTTTTGCGCAGGCGGGCCTGATACCCGATATCGCCATGTCAGCGCTGGATGCCGATGTGATCAAAACCTATGTGGCACTTGGATTGGGCGTCGGAATCATCGCGTCGGTCGCATTCGTGCCTGAGCGAGACATGCTGCTCGTCAAGCTCGATGCGTCACATTTATTCGAAAAAAACACCACTTATATCTCGATTCGTCAGAATCATTATTTGCGAGATTATGCCCACTGCTTCATCGAGCTGTGCATCCCCACGCTCAGCGAATCGTTCAAGACGAGAGATTATCTTCGCTGAACATTTGGGTGACAAATTGTCTATGATCTGCTGAGTGCCTTATCCAGATTCCAGGCAGCACTTATCAAAGCCAGGTGTGTGAACGCTTGGGGGAAATTGCCTAGTGCTTCGCCGCTTGCGCCTGTTTCCTCGGCATACAGTCCTAGATGATTGGCATAACTCAGCATTTCTTCAAACATCAAACGTGCCTGATTGAGCCGCTGGCCGTCTCTGCGGCCTGCCCGCGTCAGCGCCTCGACTAGCCAGAACGTGCACAGATTGAAGCTGCCTTCTTCTCCGCTTAGGCCGTTGGTGTTGCTTTTTAGGTTGTAACGATAGACCAGGCTATTTGATACCAGCCCGCCTTTTTCCGGCAGACGATTGATCGAATCGATGGTGCTGAGCATGCGGGGATCATTGGGGGACATGAAAAAAACCAGTGGCATCACCAAATTGCTGGCATCCAGCGCGTGACTATCGTAATGTTGGACAAAAGCTTGTCTTTCGGCATTCCATCCCTTGAGGTTGATTTCTTCGTAGATACGATCGCGTTCATCGAGCCATCGTTCTCTATCGGCGGGAAACGAACGTTTCTCGGCCAGGCGTAGACCTCGATCCAGTGCTACCCAGCACATCAGTTTAGAGTAAACGTGATGTCTGCGTTGGTCGCGAATTTCCCAGATCCCTTCATCGGGAGTTTGCCAATGATCGCATACCCAGGTGAGCAGTCGCCGCAAATGTGTCCACAAATCGTAGGAAATGGGCGAGCCATACTTATTGAACAGATAAACGGAATCCATGAGCTCGCCATAAATATCGAGCTGTAACTGCTTGTGCGCGCCATTGCCGATTCTGACTGGGCGTGAACCTTTATAACCATCCAGATGGGTAAGCATATCTTCTTGCAGGGTATGCCGCCCATCGATACCATACATCGTCTGGAGCGCGCCATCTGCTTCCAATTCGTGGCAACGCGCCTCTATCCAGTGCATGAATTGGGCGGCTTCTTCGGAGAAACCGATGCGTAACAATCCGTACAAGGTGAAGGCGGCATCCCGTATCCAGGTATATCGGTAATCCCAATTGCGTTCTCCCCCGAGCTGCTCGGGTAACCCGCAGGTCGGCGCTGCGATAATCGCGCCAGTGGGCTCATAGGTGAGCAGTTTGAGAACGAGTGCAGAGCGCTCGACCATTTCACGCCATTTGCCTTTATAGATGCACTGGGAAAGCCAGCGTCGCCAAAACTCGACCGTCGATTCGAATAATTGCTGCGCTTCCTGGCGATGGCAGGATGAACCCTGATCTTCGGAAGTGGTCCATTGCCGTAACACGAAGACGGCGCTTTGACCGGCCTCGAGCGTAAACTCGGCATAGACCCCGCGGTCGTCTCGATGCAGCGGGATATCGGTTATAAATTCCAAAGCCAAGTCCGATGATTGGAAAAGCGCGCCATTATCGGTGATTACAGTCTCATGCCGATCCCGCGCGTAATTGAAAGCCGGATAGCATTCCAGGCGGAATTTCATGCGAGAACGGATGCCGCGTACTTGCCGAACCAACCAGTGATACCCCTTTTCTTTGGCGGAGAGGCCCACCGGCATGAAATCGACGATTTCACCTACACAGCAATCGGCCAAAAAGCGGGTGACCAACACATTGGTTTCGGGCCAGTAAAACTGCTTGCAGGCAACCTGATCTTCGCTGGGGTAGATTCGAAAATAGCCGCCTTTCTCGTCATCCAGAATTGCAGCGAAGATGCTCGGAGAATCGTGTCTGGGAAGACAAAACCAGTCAATCGAACCATTCTTTCCCACCAATGCGGTGGTGCGCATGTTGCCGATAATGCCGTAATCTTCGATTGGTTGATAGCTCATTATTTTTAAAAAATAACAGTTTACTCAGTGGCATGAACCATTGGGCTAGGCAATGAACTCGACTCCGCTTTGGTTCAGGCCGACCAGATCGATATTGACCTCGTTTGCAATGGTATTCGCAGCCAACATCAGGAGTTCTGCTTGCGTCATGGTGCCCCCGCTTCCCTGCAGCAAGCCAACATAAAAATCGCGTTCAGAGGGTACAGGCGGTTCACCCACAACATTTTGATAAACGAGATTGACGAAATCGACATTACTCGACGAACCTGCCAATGAGATAAACAGTGGTGTATTGACGACCAGTTCGCTGACTTCCAGCATCGATTGGCCGCTATCGAATAATTGCAAGCCAATTCCCACATACTCGGGGATGATGTTGTGCGTATCGAAAGCCGCGCCGATGATGCGCACGCTATTGCCGGCGGCCTGGCCTTGCGCAAGATCGAATGCAAGATTTCTGTCCTGAAAATCGAATCGTTCTATATCGATCAGCGTATCATTGCCTTCTGGGCCGCTGACACTAAAGCCAGATGGCGTTCGATTGACCGCATAGGCTGCACTGGGGTCGTTATAAATTGCAATATCGGCACCGGCACCACCATCCAATAAATCATCGCCTGCCAGTCCATTGAGCGTGTCATTGCCCCCTTTTGCTAGAATTGTGTCGTTCCCGGCAGTGCCGGTAAGGTTGTCCGGGCCATCGGTACCTGCAATCGTATTACTTTGTATGGTGCCTGTGACGCCAGCAAAATTTTTCGGTGAATTGACTATGATGTCACCACTACGATTAATCGAATGGATACCATCGAGCGGCAACGAAGAATACGTTATTTGATCAACACCTGCAAAATTGACAGTTGCACCGCCATTCGTAAACAAGAATCCATCCGGAACAATAAAATCCGGTGTGACGATACCCAAATTAGCGAAACCTTGGGTAGCAATGAGCACGGTCGTGTTGGCCGTGAATGTATTGGGAAGATTGCTGGGAAACCTGAAAGCGTGGGTTGTACCCCCTTGCGTAACCGAGATGGTCTGATTGATCCAAAACGATTCTCCATTAAACGATCCGACCGACATTTCAATAAACTGAATGGTGCCGGTTACGTCCGAATAAAGTTCGTTGATGCGGTATAGGTGGAATGCCATGAGATATCCTCCTTACTAATTAAATGAATCTTTATTCTCTCTCGCTATATCCGCGAGTGAGAACGATTCACTGATAAAGACTAGCGCCCATCATTGTAATGGATACAACAATGATTTACTCTGACTTTCTCTGCATACCCAAGCGAGCTTCCAGTTCTGGACTGGGGTACTCTCTGAGCCAGGCTGCAAGGTGCTCAGGCGAAGGTTGCCCGTCATACCGCACCATATGCACCCAGGCAAGCACGGCAATCGGTGCGATGATAAAAGTGCTGGCAAGAAAGAGTTTACGTGTTTCAGCGATAAAAGTCGCGCGCTCATCAGGGGCAATTTGCTCAAGATCATAGCCCCAGCCCAGCCAAGCGGTCATTCCCAGCATAAAGAGCGCGATTCCAAACCAGAATAGTGGCGCGAACAATCCCTTTCCGACCACGTAGCGTAACTTTAACGGTTTGTGGATCGACGGTACATATTTTGCTAACAGTGCATCGGCACGCTGGTTGATGAAAATGATTATCCAGCCGACGATGAACCAGCCACCATAGTTAGCCAGCGTAACGTCGAAATGCCAGCCTGGGTCGGGGTAGTGGTAGATATCGCCCAAGAACCAGTGCTTTCCCAAATGTGTCGCTGGGTCGATCACCCAATCCAATACCATCATGAAAAACGCACCTACGAACAGCACTGCGCGGCTATTGCGAACAGGGGATAATGTCACACGCTGCACGTTGAAGCCACTGCGCCAATGTGGCGACAGGAAAAATTGTGCGAATGAGAAGCTTACGTAACTCAAAAAGACAAAGGATAACGAATCAAAAAATGGCACCCCCAAGATTACCAAGTCATGTTCCAGCTGTTCGTAGTGGTAGGTGTAATAGCCAAAAGGAAAACCATAGTTGATACTGCCCCATTCGGCAGCGAGCGCAACCAAATAGCCTGTAATCAGCCAGATGCCAGTTCGCAGTGTTCCTTGCTCAAGCCAACTCATCGCGAGGAAAGCGAGCAGAAACAAAGTGACATACGGTCGATATAATAAGCTGTAGAAAAGTTCTAGCACGTGTTGACTGGTCTAAACGCCGTGAATTCTATGACGTCATGATGAAATTGCAATAGGGCAAAGCGCCTGGACGAGGTATAAACAGCAATGGATCAAAAGAAAGATTATAGCCGGTTAAACATACTGCAGCGCCTAAAGATTTCGCAGTGTCGCTACTTTGAACGACTTGGGACGAGCAAAGAATAGCAGCACTCAGTCAGCCAATATGGCAGTTTTATTACGCAATCGATGGACTCTCGTTTAAGATAGTGGCCAGCCTTGGTCTACTCCCAATACTAACTTTCCTTTGAATACAAAAAATCTTGCAAACAGCGATAAGCTGACAATTTTTACGCTGGCAAGCGGCCGCTCCGGTACTCTTTTTCTAGCAGATTTTTTTGCCAAGAATATCGAGCAATGCTACCACACCCACGAGCCCTATTTTACCTTGGGCAATCCCACTTTGTTCGGCAAGCCGATCGACTGGAATACCCAGCACAACGATAATGCACTGATGCCAGTGTTAGAGCGTAAATGCCGCTTTATCGCAAACCGCCAGGAACCGGTGTATTTTGAATCCAATCATGCTTTTCTGAAAGCGTTTAACCGGCACGCTGGCGCTTTACTGAACAATGTCGGGTTTATCCATCTCGTCCGTCATCCGGCCAAGGTGGCAAAAAGCGAGTGGTTGCGCGAGCAGATGATCCGCAAATTACACCTTCCGTTTGTTGATTACTTCACCGAAGCGGGAGAACGTTGCTTTTTATGGGCGTTGACGGGAAAAGAAACGCTTTTTCAGTACTACGCCCAGCATACTTTGAGCCGCTTTCAATTTTATTTGCTGCAATGGATCGAAATCGAACATCGGGCGATGCAATTGATTCAGCACAATCATTGGCAAAATCGTGTCTTTTTCATCGATGTCGACGCGCATTTGAAAGACGAAGCAATATTAAAGCAACTGGCTGATTTTTTTGATCTATCTCACAAATCCCGTTTCGATATGGATTTGTATCGAAACAAAACGCCTTTTATAGGCCCTACGGTGATCACTGGGCAAGATGAGCAGGAAATGAGATGGCTGCTAGCGCGTTTGCCGCAGAAATACAAGACGATGCTGAAAAGCACACCCTATGCAGGCTGTGCGAGCTGGGCATCCACGATCAGCCGCATGATGGATTAGAAATAATTGCAAGTTCAGACGTTATTCGGTTCTCAATGCTTCGACCGGGTTTAGCCGGGCTGCTTGCATTGCGGGCACGACCCCGGCGGCCAACCCTATCACCATCGATGCGCCCAGGGCAGCCAATACAAAATTCCAAGGGATACTGACGGGTAGATCGCTGATAAGAAATTCCAGCAAAGTGGCCAACGCAGTGCCGATCGCAAGCCCAGCCAGGCCACCCAGCGTGGAAAGGACGGTCGATTCCATCAAAAACAGCATTCGGATACGGCCGCGTGTCGCCCCCAGGGCGTTGAGCAACCCGATTTCTGCTACCCGTTCGGCGACCGAGATATGCATGAGCGTAACCATACCGACTGCACCCACCAACAGAGAAATTCCACCCAAGGCAGCAACCGCAAAGGTCAATACGTTCAGCACGGTCGAGAGGGTGCTGAGCATTTGTTGCTGAGGGGTGATGGTAAAGTCTTCGCGTCCATGCCGTTCGACCAGAATTCGCCGGACATCATCGATGACGGCTTGCAAGGGCGCATCTGGCGGATAGACAACCTGAATCTCCATCAACCCTTCGCGGTTGAATACTTCCAGCGCACGCATGGTAGGGATGAACACCGTATCATCCAGATCGAAGCCCAAAACTTGTCCTTTTGACGCCATCACGCCGATGACGCGAAAGCGTGACCCACCGACCTGCAGAATGGCGCCCAGCGGGGTCGTTTCACCGAATAGCTCGCTATGCGCCTTTGCGCCCAGCACCGCAAAAGCGCGTGGATTACGCGGGTCATCCGCAGGTAGAAACTGACCGATCGCGATATGCATATTGAATGCCTTGTCGAAATCCGGGCCTTGGCCATAGACTGTAACACGGCGGCTACGACCCGCTGCACGAATTTCTGCGTTACCCATGGCTGTCGCGTTGACGTATTGAGTATAACGGGAGTGTTTTAGCGCCAGTGCATCCTCTATCGTGAGGATACGGGCACTGCCGATGGCGCCGACTGATCCGCCATGCGTTTTGATTTTGCCGGGTGTTATGTTCAGGATATTCGTGCCGAACTGCGTGAATTCTAACAATACGAAACGTTGAATGCCTTCACCAATCGAAGTGAGCAGGACGACGGCTGCAATACCGATAGCAATGCCTGACGCGGAAAGCAGCGTGCGAAGCCAGTGAGCAGACAGGGCGCGTAAGGCAAAACGGATGGTGTCGGCGCTATTCATTTACTTACCGCTCAATGCTTTGATCGGATCAAGCCGCGCCGCACGGGTTGCGGGCAGCAATCCAGCAATCATGCCTGTTGTCAGCGCAACCAGGATACTGGCTAGGGTCGCCCACAGAGGCGGCCAGGCTGGCAACTGGGGCAGGGCGATGCGAATCAGCAAGCTCCCCAATTGCCCTATTAAAATGCCGAACACTGCGCCAGCGAGCGAAAGCCAGGCCGCCTCGGCAAGAAATAGACGGCGAATATCGGTCGAAAAGGCACCGACCGCTTTGAGCAAGCCGATTTCCGTCGTGCGTTGCGTGACAGCTACCAGCATGACATTCATCACCAGAATACCGGCCACGGCCAGACTGATCGCGGCAATACCGGCCACACCAAGCGTCAGCGCGCGCAAGATGCGATCGAACGTGGCCAGCACGGCATCTTGCGTGATGATGGTGACATCATCCTCGCCATCATGCCGCTGAATCAGTAATTCCCGGATGGCGTCCTTGGCAGAAGAAATCTCTGTGCGATTTCTGACCTCGACCAGAATGCGGAATAGCGAAGTGGTATTGAACAGCGCTTGGGCATGATTGATCGGGATGACGACGATTTCGTCTGAATTATACCCCATCGTTTCGCCTTGCTTGACCAGGACGCCCGATACGATGAAACGGCGGTCAGCCAGCCGGACACGCTGGCCAACGGCATTACCGTCAGGGAAAAACTCTTCCGCCAGTTTTGCGCCAAGCACGATTTGTGCGCTCAATTCCGATCCGTGTGTAAGAAAACTGCCCTGGGCGAGCTTCATGTGGCGAATGGGAAAAAAATTGCCGGTACTGCCGATAACGGTGACTTCCCGTAGCCGGCTTGCGCCAGAAAGTTCTGCTTCACCGACGTTGAGGGGGGCGTAACGCCGCACTTGTGGGAGATGGCCAATCCAGCGCGCATCTTCCAGTGTCAGGTCGCGGGGTGTCTGCCCTATGGCCGCGCCTGGAAAGCTGCCCGCCGTTTCCGCGCGCCCCGGTAATACGACCAGCAGATTGGAGCCAATTGAAGAGAACTGATTGAGTACATAGCGACGCGCCCCATCGCCCAAAGCAGTCAAAACGATGACGGCAGCGATGCCCAGCGCCATCGCCAGAACGATCAAGGACGAGCGGGTAGGGTAGCTGGTGACCGTCTTGAATGAGAGGTGAAGAATATCGCGTAGCTTCATCGCTCATCAGCCACGATCTGTCCATCGCGCATTGCGATGCGGCGGTGCGCGCGCAGCCCGAGCTCTCGGTCGTGCGTCACGATGATTAACGTCGTGCCGGCGTGATGCAGATTCTCAAGCAAGGCCATTACTTCCGCGCCAATGGAATGATCGAGATTGCCGGTCGGCTCATCGGCCAGCAAGGCGCTCGGGCGTAGAATGGTTGCACGTGCGATCGCCACTCTTTGGCGTTGCCCCCCTGATAACTCGGCCGGCCGATGCCGTGCGCGCTCACTTAAATTGAACGCGTGCAGCGTCTCATCCACGCGTGTTTTGCGTTCGGCAGGCGAAATGCCAGTCAGAATCAACGGTAGTTCGATGTTCTCTGCAGCGGTTAGACGGGGGATAAGATGAAAAGACTGGAAAACAAAGCCAATTTTTTCACGTCGAACGCGTGCTTGCTCGGTTTCGGATAAATCGGTCACGTCTCTTCCATCGAGTTGATAACGCCCACTATCGGGTCTGTCCAGCAAACCAATCACGTTCAGCAAAGTGGATTTACCGGAACCGGAAGGCCCCATGATGGATACATATTCACCGGAGGCAATTTCCAAATCGATGTGATCAAGCGCGCGTATTTCCTGATCACCCATATGAAAAATGCGGGAAATGGCTGAAAGCTCAATCATTGTGCGAGCGATTTAGATCTGACGAATGCACCGGCGGCAATATTCTCATCATCGAATGAAATGACGACCTGATTACCTTCCTCCAACCCGCTGACAATTTCAGTGTACGCCCAATTGGCGAGACCCGTTTCTGGCTGGCGTTCTTCCAGGTAATCTTGTTCGCCGAGCACCAGCACCTTGCCTTGCTGCCGGATGGCTTGTGTCGGGATACGCAAAACATTTTCCTGCCGATCGATGATCACTTCGACATCGGCACTGTAGCCAACTAACAATGCGTAATCCGAGCTCTCGGTGAAATTGACCTCGACATCGACGGTACGGGCCTGCTTTTCTATTTCGGTCACATAGGGCGCAATCCGGCGCACACGTCCGGCAAAGGAGCGGCCAGGCAATGCATCCAGCGTGATTCGCGCTTCCTGCCCAACCATTATTTTCGGCGCGTCTACTTCATCCATCGGTGCTGTGACATACAAACAACTGTCATCGATCAAATCGATTGCCGGAGGCGTGGGAATACCCGGTGGGGAAGGCATGGTGTATTCGCCCAATTCTCCGGTAACCTGTGCCACGATACCCGCGAAAGGCGCATGCAGTTGGGTGCGTTCCAGATTGGCTTGCGTGACTTCAATTTGGGCCTGTGCACGTTTGACATCTGCCGCCGCGGCCGCGCAGCTTGCTTGTTTGGCCTGGGCATTGAAATCGGCGTCTTCTGCTCGCTGCGGACTGACAAAACCTTGTGATACCAGTTGCTGGGTGCGTACCGATTCACGCCGCGCATTTTCGGCCAAAATACAAGCTTCGCGTTGCCGGCTTTTTGCGGTCGCCAGTTGCTGTTTGGCAAGCTCATGCTGTGCTGTGAGATCGGCGTTCCAGAGTTCCAGCAGAATTGTGCCTTGCTCGACGCGGTCCCCTTCTTTTACAGGAAGTTTGATAATTTGCCCGCCTACTGCAGGCGCAAGCTTGGCGCGCCGGCATGCTTTGATCGTCCCTGCGCGGGTATTGACCACAGTCGCCTCCACCGTGCCGCGCGCTATGCTGACAAGCTCGACTTCGATAGGGGTGGGGCGGGTCAGAGACCACCCGCCATAGCCCAACAATGCGGCAATAAGTAGAAAAGTGATCGTACGAGGCAGTGTTTTTGTTTTTATCATGAGTTAGAAAATGCTTTGGCCCTTGATCAAAAATCCAATAGGCTACTGCATTTGGTTTGTTTGTATCAATTTTTATCTGAGAAAAGCGGTTGGTGATTATCCTGAGCGCGCTTTGCCCTGATTATGCCATGCTTGAACGACATACATGCGCCAGACGCCGATGACTGTAAAATATTCGACAACGGCTAACAGGAAAGCTAATCGTAAAAGAACTGTGATCCATGATTTACCAATCAAAGTAAGCCTGAGTGTTATGATCGAATCCCTACGGTGAATTTCCCGCTCATCAAATCCGTTTCAAGAGCAGCATTATTATCATGCCGTTGCGTATGAGATAACCGCCATGGTTGAACGCAGTCATATAAAAAAATGGAGCATGCGATAGTAACAGGATTGGATTAAAGCTTGGTGAAGACCGCAATGCGTGAATCGACTTTGTTGGGATGGTGGAAGCGGATAACCAAAAAAACTGATCTACTGGATTTATTGGATATTTCCACTAGGTAGATGAAGGATTTATAAAATTTGCACACCACAGGTTTATTATGCCGAAAATATGACGCTAATGATTGGAAAATATTCATTTTGTTTCGGTAGAATGACTCAGGTTGATCTCAGGCTAATAAGAGCATCGATCCGATAAATTCATTAGCATAAGTAGGCTGAATTGCAAGTTGGCGCGTTAAATAAAATCAACCCACGTGCATAAAAAAGAGTCTCTCTCAAAATTCAGTATTTAAACAAGGCGAAGCGAGCGCAAAAAATGTTGTCGCAGCTTATGATTGATAGGTAAAGAAACTTTTTTTCGAACAACGACGAATTGAGACGAAATATGGATTTTTAGAAATGCTCTTATGCAGGCTATACATAACAGCGATCATCTTTTAGTCAAAACTGGGGAATAACCATGAACGACGCAACCCAATCTAACTCCATTCCCATCTGGCGAAGCCCTTTCATTTTATCGGACGGCAAGCGGTTGGCGGGTATACGGGACACCCGGCCTACCGAGGCGGATCAGGGCGTTTTGGATGTCAAAACGTTCAACGCGATTGAGACGGATGCTTTGTTCGACGAAATCAATCGTGCCGAAACCTGGATCGGGCAATCCGTACTTTACCGGTCATTGGCGAGACCCACGCACGATGCACAATTACTGCAGAAAAAACAGGAAGCGCTTAGGGAATTGGCCGACAATCCAGAATTGCACGCTGCACTCGAGCGCTTCGTCAAGCAGATGGTGGCAGGGGAGGAGTCGCTTTATTATCTGCTTTATGGTGAATTTAACGGGGGATTGGCAACAGATGACCCCAAAAACAAGACAGAGAAGCTCGAATTCGGTGGCTACGGTTATCATCAATTCATCGACGGGACGCAATTCGCGGTCGACCTGGTTGAAGAAGCCGATGCACTACCCCCCGTGCGCAGCGCTTATTTGCGCGAACTGATTCAAGCAATGGTCGATTTTGGTAATAGCCGAACGTATGCATTGATGCATGGTCCGATCTATATCATCGACGGCAAATTTAAGACCGGCAAAGAAAAGCCCCGTTACTTGCCAGTGCCGCGTTTCCGGCCGAGCATGTTCAAATGGCTGCCGATGCTGATATTTGTTTCCATCGTCAGCGGGCTTTATTTTTTCTTTCAGAATATGTGGGCCGAGCTAGGCGAAACCTACATAGGCTACGGTATCTTGATTTTGACCGTGCCCATGATCCCGATCGTATTGCAAGCTATCTGCTCATCGGACCTCAAATCAGTTATCTATCCTTTGCAGAAGTTATTCAGGAAAAGTCCTGAGCTCGCTAAAGCGGTGGAATCGCTTGGCATGATCGATGAGCTGCTATCTCTGCACCATTATGCCAAATCGGTCGAAGGTGAAATGACACTGCCAGAAATCCTCGCAGCAGGTCAACATTCATTGACGGTGACGAATGCTAGAAATCCTCTGCTTGCCAGAATCCAGCCCGATTATGTTCCCAATGACATCAAACTGGATGCCGCCAATCGTTTGCTGATCATCACCGGTCCAAACAGCGGAGGAAAAACAGCTTATTGCAAAACCATCGTGCAGATTCAGTTGTTAGGTCAAACGGGTGGTTATGTACCGGCATCGCACGCACGGCTGGTGCCAGCAGAACATATTTTTTATCAAGTGCCTGAACCCGGGAGGCTCGATGAAGGAATGGGACGCTTCGCGCATGAGCTGAAGCAGACGCGGGAAATTTTCTTCAACTCGACACCGCTGAGCCTGGTAATACTCGACGAACTTGCCGAAGGCACGACTTTTGAAGAAAGGATGACGCTTTCCGAGTATGTTCTGAAGGGATTTCATCAGCTCGGTGCAACGACGATACTGGTGACGCATAACCATGAGCTATGCGAGCGTTTATCAGGGGAGGGGATAGGAAGCTACCTGCAAGTGGAGTTCTTGCCTGAAGGCCCAACGCATCGCTTGATCCCGGGCATCTCTCACGTAAGCCATGCCGATCGTGTAGCGAGCGCCCTTGGATTCAGCAAAGAGGATGTGGAAAAGCATTTGGCTACCTTACCTGGAAAAGCCGAGTAAATAGACTACCCCGGCGATGCAACAAGAATTACGCAGTGGATGCTTCATGCATGCGTAGTTTTACCGTAACCACCGAGAATGCGGAAAACTCAACTCGGTGGTTACTGCTGATGGACATGAGAACTCAAGAAAATACCACCGGAATGGTCGTCTTATAGCGGCTATTTCCCTTTCTTATAACTGTACTGGTAAACATATTTGCCATAGCTGTAGCCGTGTCGAGCGGATACTTGAGGTAGATCGTTAAATACGATGCCCTTCAAACGGGTGCCTGCCTGAATCAGTCTTCTTGTACTTTGCTCCAATTCCCGCATGGGATGCTCACCCGCTTTGACAACCATCAGGGTCGCGCTCGCCAATCGGCCAATGATGGCCGCATCGGTCACAGCCAGGATGGGAGGGGAATCGATGATTACCAAGTCGTACTGCGCGCTGATATTCTCCAGGAAATGACCGAAGCGTTCATGCAATAACAACTCTGAGGGATTCGGCGGTATGGCTCCCGTCGGAATAAAATCGATGTTCGCCTGAGGGATGTGATGAATCGCTTCCTCTATCTTGATCGCGTCGAAAATAAGCTCAGATAAACCATTATCTCTACCTAGGCCAAGTGGTTTATGGATCAAACCTCTGCGCATATCGCCATCGATGAGCAAAACTTTTTTGCCTGCATCGGCCATCACTACGGCCAGGTTGACGGAGATGAACGTTTTGCCGATATTCGGGCTGGGTCCGGTAATCATGATGATATTGTTGCGCGCTTCCAGAAAAGCGAAATGCAATGTCGTGCGTAAACTGCGCAGGCTTTCGATAGCGATATCTTCCCTGTTTTCCAGCGCCAGGATAACCGGGGTGTAGTGGCGCGATGACGCTGGTTTTTTTAATTTGCCATAAAGCGCTTTCTGACTCTTGCTATGCGGAACGGTGGCATAGACGGGGATATTCAATTGCTTTTCGATTAAGTGAGGATCTTCCACGCCGCGATTGAGCAAGCGGCGAACGAATGCAGTCACTATACCGAGTATGATGCCTAGAATGACCGCTATCCCGATAATCAGCAATTTTTTGGGTTTAATGGGTTCATCGGGCAGGAGGGCATAATCGATGATTCTGACGTTGCCGATTGTCCCTGCTTTTGCAATGCGCAAGGTCTGTGCATTGTTCAAGAGCGTGGTATAAAGCTCAGTGTTGACTTTTACGTCACGAGATAGTCTCAAGATGACCTGCTGTGTTTCCGGTAATACTTCGATTTTATTATCGTGAGCGGTGATCTGGCTTTGTAAGCGTGCGATTTGCTTGTCAATCGAGATGATCGTGGGGTGCGATTCGGTATACCTTTGACGGAGCTCATCCCGTTTTTGTTGTAACAGCGTGATTTGGGTTCTTAGCTCGACCGCACTTTTCAAGATGTTCTGGGTTTCAAGATCCAAATCGATGGATCCCTGGCGGGTTCTATACTCATTGAGTGCGACGGTGGCCGCTTCCAATTGATCTTTCACGATCGGCAGTTGTTTTTCCAGGAACTCCAGGGTTTTCTGGGATTCAGCCGATTTCTGATCGACATTTTGTTGCACATAAATGTTGGCGATCTCATTCACGATACTCACCGCAGCATCTGGGCTATGTGATTCGACAGTCAATTCGAGGATACCGGTATTTTTACCTTTTTCCGTCACGGAAACGCTGTTTCTCAGATTGCGAATCGCTTGATTTTTCGATTGACGCATGACTGTGAAATAAGTGTCAGGGCGGGCTTTCAGCAGAGATACAAAGATCGAGACTGAATGTTTTTCGCCTTCTAGTTGCATGCTGGCGAGTTTGCCCACTTCCCCCTCGAGGATGATTTCATCGTCACGTATTAACTTGAAATGACCCTGTTTGCCAGCCTGCAGAATCAACTCTTCGTCCTCCCAGTCGGCAGGTACAGCAAAGGTGTCGACTTGAATAGCCTCCCCCCCCCATGCATAGTGGATTTGATCGAACAATGGATTGGCTACGGCATTATCTGGATTGCGCTTCTCGAACTGTCGGGCGATGGCCTCGCCGATGATCGGGAAATACTTGGGTTTCGCTACAATATCCAAGTGTAGGCTTTGTATCGTTTTTCCCAGTATCATCCTGGATTTGATCAGCTCGATTTCGGCCAAAACTGGTGTTTTACCATCGATCAGACCCGTTAACGGTTCGAGACCAGCAAGCGATTGGGTGTTTTCTTTGGCTTGCAGCAAACCATCGGCTTTGTAAACGGGGCGATCGAGGAAAGTCTTGGCTACACCCAAAGATAGGGCGACAAACGTTATGCCAATAATTAGCCATTTACTATCGAGTAAAATACCTAATACTTCGCCCAGGTTAATTTCGTCGTCATCTTGATCGAATTGATAATCTAGCTGTGCTTTTGCATGATCGTTAGGTGTATTTGGCATCATCTTGTGCAAGTAGTGGTTCTCTAAGTTAAATAATATCCAGGCGGTAAATCTGAAAAAATGCGTTGCCAACAAACCATTGCTATTAGGTTTGCGTTGTGCGCATTTGCTTGAGTTGGAGACAAATTATGGCTTGTCTCGATTTGAAGCGTTAAATAGTTACCGTACCGAAGGGAGACGCCTGAATGGCTGAATCCGTAGCGAACCATCAAATGAATTTAGCAAGCTAATGGTAGGTTGAATTTGCGCAATGATCTGATTCCAGCGGATACCTTGAGCGCGATCCACATAAATTACATCGCGTGGCTGCAATGGAAAACGATCAGCCAACAGCAGCGCATCGGGGGATTTTGCATCCAAGTGGAAAATTTCCGACTTACCCAAACCGCCTCTAAACACGAAAATCCGCGCCGGGTCGGATGTTTCTTGGTCGAACCCACCGGCTTCACTCAATGCCTCTGTCAATGTCATACGCGCTTTGTTCATGACCAGGCTGCGCGAACGGCCAATGGCACCGCCCGCAACGAAGTGATTGGTTTCCCCGAGTACGAATACTTTATTCAGCATGCTGTCGGGCACATTGAGCACATCACCATGTTTGAGCAGCACATTCTGTGAGATATCGCCGCCTTCATAAAGGCTGAGTAAATTGATACTGTATGTTCTGCCATCGCGGGTCAAGGTGATGTTACGTTGATCGGCCTCCGGTTTTACGCCTCCCGCATTATTGATGGCTTCCAACACAGTCAGCGGGATATCCTTGACGAGCTGGATGCCGGGCTGTGCGACTTCACCCACGACATAAACCCGTTGGCTGCGGTAAGCCGCAACCCGTACGTCCAATTGTACCTGCTCGATATACTTCGATAACCGCCGAGTCAGCTCATCCCGGATCTCCTCAACCGTTCTGCCGGCTGCATGCACAACCCCCACGTAAGGATAGAAAAACGTACCGTCTTCACCGACGACATTACCCGCAGCCTCCGCAGAGCGGAATTGACCGGCGGGAATGGTCAGTTCAGGGTGATCCCAAACGGTAATGTTGAGAATGTCCCTAGGCCCTACACGATATTGGGTATAGGGTTCTGAATCTGGAACACCTTTGATGGTATTCGACCCGATGCGGTAATCAAAATAGTGATTGGCAACGTTATCCGGCCCCAAGCTGCGATTGTTGAAATCTTGCTCTAGTTCAACAATGAGCTGCGCATTGATGGTTTGAATATTGAGCCTCTTTAAAATAGTCTCATTATTTTCTGTCACCGGCATTTCCACGCTCGATTGTCGAGAAAATGGGTTCATGTGCTGACCAGGAATGATAGAACAAGCAGCAAGGGGCGAGAGCGCAATAAGAGTGAAGAAAATTTTAGTACGCATGGATTTCAAACATTATTCAGATATCAACTGTAAAAATTTTCGACAAGTTATTGGTATATGATGTTTAAGTCATCCGCTTTTATTTGTCAAACCTGTTGCGCTGATTTAGGGAATTAATTTCGTTTTTACCGATTCAGTGTAGCTTTTTTGCCCACTCAGCTACGCCTTGCTCTATTAACGCCAAGGCGGCTTCAAATACCGTCATCTCCTTCTGGTAAGGATCAGGTATATCAAAATGACTCCATTCGCCCAGACGAAAAACCTTACCTCTTGTGCTCGGCTCGTTTTTTTCGATTGCGTCTTTCTGAAATGCTTCCATTACGAGAATCAAATCAGCTTTACGGATCATCTCGCTATTTAATTGGCAGGCACGGTGGCCCGATATATCAATGCCTTTTTGCATCATCAACTGGCAAGCCATAGGATCGGCTTTATGGCCGACCAGGGCATTGAGTCCGGCAGAGCTTACATGACAATCGATAGCCGATTGAGCCAAGGTTTGCTTCAATAATCCCTCGGCCATCGGACTTCTACAAATATTGCCGATACAGATAACTAAAATATTTTTAAACAAAGATCAACTCTTATTGGTTTAGGTTGTAATTGTTTGCTCGCTGAGCATGTCTACCTTGACAAAGAAGCAACGAGATGAAGAGATTGCAAATTCTTGCTGTCAAGTATCATTGCGCATAATTCAAAACTACGTGGCAGGCTGCCCGTCTTTCCGATCATGATGGTTTGGACAGATAAGCTTACTTCTTCTTATCGCCATATCCATATAGCTCCATGAAGCCTGTACCTTTATGCGTACCTTCAATTTTGACGGCACCTTCCCAATAAATATTGTAGGTAGACAGCATGGCATCAAATTCACTGTTTTCCATGAGCCCCTGGGTCTTGATATCCATATTCCACTTTGGGATTTGGATAGTCCACGAAATCGGATAAGCAATACCTGTTTTTTTGCTGGTCCATTTTTTTCCGGGTATTAACGTAAAATCCTTGCTCGACAATACTTCGGTGATGCCGTTTTGAGTTACGCTACCCGTATAAAGGATAGGGTTACCTAATTTGTCGCGCAACTGGTACAGCATGACATCCTCACCACTATCCAATTGAAGACTGAACCAATCCCATGATAATTGATTGGTGGTGAAATCACCCCATTGATGATCAAACCAGGCGATACCTTTTACAGCCTCAATTTTTTTACCGATTTTGACGGTACCAGATATGGCCATGCGCGTTCGGGAATAGTAATAGCTGCTGCCAGCCTGCTCCAGTGAGATAATACCTTCCTCGCCATGAAGTACAGGGGGGAGGGTACTGGTTAGCGTCAGGTTGAAACTGTATTGATTGGTTGCCGCCACGAGTTGATCATGGCCATTTTTTCCTGTCATCGTCCAGTTATCCATTTTGAAATCGAATCCATCGCTGGTCGCCGACGCAAAATCAATGCCGACAGTGGTCCTGCGTTGATCGGTGAAACGTTGGTTTGTTTGATGATCACTGAGTGAAACATGTTTCACTAAATGGCTGATCAAATCCGTCACAATGAAGGTCGTGTAATGGAAGCTAAATCGTTTGCCGGATTCTGTTGTTAAATGTCCATTGTAGTACCACCATTCCATCTTGGCTTGGTGTGGCGCATCATCTTTAGGGAGCGACACCTTTCCCTCATTAGAGGCTTTACTCTCGAACCATTCATCGGCAGGTTTGATTGCCATGATCTCATAAATGAACCATGCGCCCATGCCCAGTACGAAAAGCAGAATGAACAGTATAAGGGAAGCTTTTGCCGAGTATCGTTTTCTGTATTTACGTTCAGTTTTTTTGCCAAACATACCGATGTGTGCGGGTTTTATGCACGCTGCTCATGTCATAGGCAAAAATGATGTCATCAATTTACACCTACAATCATTGGCCAGCAGGATGATTACAATAGCACAGATGAAGTATTCGCGTCATTGCTATGGCTGGCTCGCGAATAACCCTAACTTTGCCGATTTTTGGTTAACCATACTATCGCGGATGGTGTAAAAGATGAAAGCAAAGTATTATGCCAAAAGAGAATAGAAATTATATGGTGATGGTTAAAAGCTTATATTATTATATTGGTATTGTTATGATTTCATGACAAATTTTATGTTTGACAACCAGCCCAATTGCATATAGATTCGCATAACGAGCAGAACTGAATTTTATTTCTAACTTGTTTTTTTCTCAAAGATGGAGTATCAGAATATGCATAAAAAATCACTGCTTGCAGTCATCTTTGCCGTCTCGCTAACAAGTATAAGCGCCTCGTCCGTTGCAGCTATCATCGCCAGTTCGTCTAATATGACCGGCGATGTTGAAGTCACAGGGTTTGCTGATGGCTCTCCCACAACGTTCTCTGCCAGCTTTGAGAATTTAAGCGGTTCTCTTAATCTGCTGGCTATGGAAAATGGCTTCTACAATGTTTATGGGCAAGGTTCTGCAAATTTTGTGGGACATGCAGGGCCTGGGGGTACGATAGACGTAACCGTTCCTTCGTCAACACTGCTTTATAGCGGATTCCTCGGTTCCTCTGGGTTAACACCGGGCTCTTACGGCTTTACCTTTGGATCGTCAATCGGTGCCGATATCAACTTCGGCTTTACCTTAGATTACGATGGTGTCGTCAGTCCTTTGGTCATGGGTTTCATGGCGCCTTTCGGTTTTGTTGATCCGGAAGGAAGCGGTCAGCTTACCGTGACAGGTACTTTTTTTGCCGATGGCACCAGCGCACTCTTCAATTTCTCTGAGTCGGCCTTAACATGGACGGGTATTGGTGGAACCTTACTCGCAGGGGATACATTGTTGGGGGGAGGGGACGGTGTCATGGGAGGGGACGGTGTCATCAATGGCCCGTTCGAGCTTGCCGATATCGTGGCAACTGCTGAAGCGATTACCGCTATACCCGAGCCTGCCACCCTCGCCTTAGTTGGGTTGGGGATCTTGGGCATGGGCGCAGCACAAAGACGCAGAAAAAATTAAATTTGTTGTCCTTAGAGGTGGGTACGTTGGCTAAAATCGATGTACCCATTCTTATTTAATCCTTTTTTATCCTTTCTCATTAGCCCATTGCATTACCGGCTAAATGTTGCTACAAAATCGGTGATTAATTCTGCAATACCTGTTTCAGGAAACCGATTGATTCCCGCTGCAGCTTCACGCCCGCCGCCTTCCGGATAACGGCGGCAAAAAGCCGAAGCGCTCTGTGGATACGTGCGCGCGGTACGCACGCTGGCCGAGTAGGTTCCTTCTCCATCGGGACAGAGAATTAAGTGCGCACGCTCGGGGTGCGCTTGTGACAAATCATTGGCCCAAACACCGATTACCCTGCGTGCCCATGCAGCGTCTGGAAGCAGATAAACCGCGGTTGTGGGTGAAACGAATTCTGGTGCCAAATTGCTAGCTTGCTCTCTATCCGATGCATAACCCGACGCAAGCACCGCCAGCTCCGGCGAATTGCCAAACACCTGGCGTGGATCGCTGAAATGACGCATCGCTTGAAAAAGTGCAGCGGGGTGAAAGTGCAAATCTTCGATCCGCGTACCATAGCCATTGTAGTTGAGCAGCTCACCCAATTGACGCAGTCGAAGACAATCATCCAAATCCAACTTGAGTTCAGCACAGCGCCTTTCCGCAACCTGGACCAGGTTGTCTCCAAAAGCGGCAACGATGGCCCATAAAGTAAAGCGCTCAGCGAGATAACGGTCGACCAGCAAGCTAGTGCAAACATTGGGAGACTCGTCGATAACGGCCAGCAGCCGGTCGTGTTTGGGAATATCACCAGCAAAGTGATGATCGAAGTAGCGTAGCTGTGCGCCTGCATCGAGTAACCGTTGAAGATCGGTACGGTTACGATCCAGTGAGATATCCAGCACGGTAATTTGATCCCCCTGCGTAGCTTTCACCTGTTTCAATAAAGTGACGTCACGTTTTACCCCAGTGATCAACTCCGTATCGAGCGGCTCGGCTAGCCTTAGCTGGATCAACGCACAAATACCGTCTGCGTCACCATTGAATACATCGATGTGGTTTGTCATTTTTTAATCTTTCTTAACGTGCTATAGAATAAATACTGCATTACAAGTTCTGGTGCTTATACCACGTTGATCACTCCGAGCATCCTCTGAGCCAGTGCTGACCGGTCATATTTTTTGGCAGCTGCCAGGCAATTTTTTTGATACTGCTCATAAGCCGGTCGGTCGCATCGCATTTGCATCAAGCCCGCTATCAATTGGGTTGCATTTTCAGGTTCGAATACGATACCGACGCCTTCATTACGAACGATATCTGCAGATTCCCCAGCGACGCCATGGAGTACAGGTAAACTCATGCCCATACATTCAAATAACTTGGAAGGGATGACTGTCGTAAACAGATCCGTTTTCTTCAGATGAATGATCGAAACATCCAATAATGACCAATAGCGTGCAACCTGATCCTTGGGCACCGAATCGATAAAAATGATGTTATCCAGCCCACGCCGCGCTGCTTCCTCCTTAAGCGCCTGCTTACGTGCGCCATCCCCAAGCAAAATAAATTGGAATGCTACGCCATCAGGAAGAGTGCGTATTTTTTCTGCGGCATCCAGCAATGTTTCTAAATGATGCGCCAATCCGTGTGTACCTACATAGCCAGCGACGAATTTTCCTTCCAGACCGAGTTGAGCAACCAGTTCAGCGTCTTTAGGCATCGGTTTGAAGCGAGACATATCTACGCCATTGGTAATTACCGTGATTTTGTCACTATTCACCCCGCGCGCAATCAGTGTTTTCTTGAAAGAATGAGTAACCGATACAATCTGGCTGGCTTTCCGGTAAAGAAACATTTCCACACGCTCAAGTAGACGGATTGCCGCGGAATCCTCCATAGCCCCCACTGCTTTGATCGATTCAGGCCATAAATCACGCAATTCAAATACGAAAGGAATGCGCTTCATGCGGCTTACCGCATAAGCGGCGCATGCCGTGAAGAATTGCGGAGAAGTGCCGATTACGATATCTGGATGACGCACGAACAGCGATGCCAAGGTCGAGGTTAGCATAAAGCTTTGGTAATCCAGGATACGCCTGACAAATCCTTCGTTCGCCGTGATGTATGACCACACCCGGATTACCCGAATACCCGCCATCTCTTCGCTTTGCCAAAGCCGGTTTTGGTAGCTTTCAAAAACTCGCCCCTTGGGAAAATTAGGCGCGCAGGTGATCACTGTGACCTGATGTCCCGCTTTTACCCATTCACGGCAATGCTCGAAAGTACGCGAAGCAGGCGCATTGACTTCGGGAGGGAAATTATCGGTTAAAAACAATATATGCATTTCATGCCCATTTGAATTGAATACGGCTACGCCCATTATGCAAGTGCAATACGAGGCAACAGGATGGCTGGCTGCTACCAAAATACGGATGATAGGTCGATTTCTTAAGCTCTAATTCTCCCATCTCAACCTGCCAGGATAATTTACGGCCATTGGTTAAACTCAGGCTACCCGTTATTCCATGCCCAGACACGGCAGCTGTAATCGCAGGGTGTAAATGAAATCTCGCGGCAGCATGATTGAAAGACCCGCTGACGTGATCTTCGATCAGGAACGATTTAGCACCGAACTGCCATCGTCTGGTATGAACCGGGCCACCTGGCAGTCGACGATAACCATCATGACTGCAAACAATCTGAAGTTCATCATGCATCATCATTTCTAAACCAAATGGCCGCGCCCGCCGTGCCACCCGAAAGCCTGCCCATACTTCCGAAGAACTCTGCTCATTGACGACGACGGTGTTATGCGCTGCCGTTTCCCGCTGACGCAACCGCTCATCACTCAGACCGTAACATGAAGTACCTGAATTGACTAAAACCCGTTCGCCAAATGCGGAAAGTTCGAAAGATAACGTATCGGCATGAGCATGTCCGGGCAGATAGTCTGGCCCAATCGGCGCGACATCGAGCAGTGCAACTATTTCGGGCTGAGTTACACGAATATAACCACTTTGCGCCAGGTGAACGATACCATCCAAGTTACGGGTAGATTCTGCCATACCCAAATCACGGGCATACCGTTCCAGCTCTGAAGGCGTGGGCGCAATACCTAACGCTGCATCATTGAACAAGCTGATTTCTCCATCCGGATGACACATTGTCGCTAACCAATCACGCATCAGATTTATGCGCCGGGGCCAGTCTGCGATGACTGTGCGCCAATGTGGCGGCAGCGCGTTGGCAAAGGTGGTGGTGATATTGTTCAAATCCAGCATGTCTTCGAGTGCTAACGCATGGTACATCGTACTGCGTTCAAATTGTCCGCCATCTGCTAGAATCTGCTCCGCTATTTCTCTACTTAGAATCCGCATGCCTTTCTTCAGCCAACCTGAAGCTTCCCGGCCATCGAAAAACAAACCGGCGAACACCAGTGCCTTGGCATTGGCAAACAGATGATTGCCAAGTAAATGAATCTCCAGTCGTTTTGCGAGCCAGCGCGTCTGGACGGCCAGACTCTCCAGGCATTCATCAGGCAATTCATTACCAGCCAGCGACCATTTGATCCAATTCACTATACGCAAGGAAGTGGGGTAAGGTTCCCAACCGGTACCTGTAGCAGGCGGATTCTCCTGTACCCAGCGTAGTAGCAGAGCACGGTGCCACTCACTCCGAGCTGCAGCATCCTGCGCATTCAAATCTTCGAAGTAGTGGAGGTTATAGCGCCAAAGCTTCTCTAAATTATCACCGTCCCAGCCATGCTCCGATAAACCATGGACTTCATTCAAAAAATGAAAACGATCATGATCTACCAGACTGATCGGCCGCCGGGCAGGTAACACCCACTGATTATTACCGGCAACCCGGCAGGACGGAGCAGGCCGCAGATCAATTTTAGGTCGCAATAACCGGAACCATACTCGCCCAAATAGCTGTACTGGACGTAAATACCGCAAAGTATGCCAGTAACGTGCGATGTGTCGTATAGAAATCATAAAAATTATGGATATAAACCTTGTGCTTCATTTTATTTAAATGACGGCTGAGATATTGCTACATTCTCAACAAGAGCAACACCGTCATTGCGAGGCGGCGTAGCCGCCGTGGTAATCCAGTTTTTCCAAAGGAATCGCATTGACTCCAGACTATTTTCACCTCTTTATCACGCTGCCAAGAGTTGATCCGCCAACCATGACAGTGCAGGACATTTATTACGTCATCGCAGCTAACCAGCACCTTACTGGATTGCTTCGCTGCGCTCGCAATGACGTCAGCAGCACGAGCTTGCTTACTATGCAAATCCACCGCTCGTCATTGCGAGGCGGCCATGCCGCCGTGGCAATCCAGTTTTTCCGAAGGAATCACATTGACTCTTAATTATTTTCACTCCTTTGTCACGTAGCCAAGAGTTGATCCGCCAACCATGACAGTGCAGGACATTTTTTACGTAATCACAGCTAACCAGCACCTTACTGGATTGCTTCGCTATGCTCGCAATGACGGGAGCAGCACGAATTTGCTTACTATGCAAACCTACCGCTCGTCATTGCGAGGCGGCCATGCCGCCGTGGCAATCCAGTTTTTTCAAAGGAATCGCATTGACTCCAGACTATTTTCACCTCTTTATCACGCTGCCAAGGGTTGATCCGCCAACCATGACAGTGCAGGACATTTATTACGTCATCGCAGCTAACCAGCACCTTACTGGATTGCTTCACTGCGCTCGCAATGACATAAGTGGACGGAATCGGCATGAACTTGCTTACTATGCAAACCTACCGCGCGTCATTGCGAGGCGGCATGGCCGCCGCGGCAATCCAGTTTTTCCGAAGCAATCACATTGACTCCAGACTATTTTCACCTCTTTATCACGCTGCCAAGAGTTGATCCGCCAACCATGACAGTGCAGGGCATTTATTACGTCATCGCAGCTAACCAGCACCTTACTGGATTGCTTCACTGCGCTCGCAATGACGTCAGCAGCACGAATTTGCTTACTATGCAAACCTACCGCGCGTCATTGCGAGGCGGCATAGCCACCGCGGCAATCCAGTTTTTCCGAAGGAATCACATTGACTCTTAATTATTTTCACTCCTTTATCACGTAGCCAAGAGTTGATCCGCCAACCATGACAGAACAGGACATTTATTATGTAATTACAGCTAATCAGCGCCTTACTGGATTGCCTCGCTGCGCTCGCAATGACGTCAGCAGCACGAGCTTGCTTACTATGCAAATCCACCGCGCGTCATTGCGAGGCGGCATGGCCGCCGTGGCAATCCAAACTTCCTCACAAAGGAATTACTTGTTCACTCTAATCTGCTTCATTAAACAATACTATCGTATAGATCTTGCCAACCTGGATTCTTGGCCTCGATCAACTTTAACTTCTTTAATCTTGATCCAGCTTTTATCTGCTTTTCTCGCATAATCGCCGTTTCCATGGATTCACAAAGCTCGAAATAGACCAATGTGTGTACCCTGTATTTTTTGGTAAATCCTTCTACCTGATCATTCTTATGTTCCCAAACACGCTTAACAAGATTTGAAGTAACGCCGGTATAAAGTGTGCCATTACGCTGACTTGCCAAAATATAAACTGCAGGCTGTTTTTCCATCCGGAGTGCTGACTTTAGGTTACTAATATGACATGTTATTTACATTTAACGGCTTTACTGGATTGCTTCACTACGTTCGCAATGACGGGGAACGTGACACATCATTTACTTGCAGCGCTAACCATTTTGTCATTGCGAGGCGGCGCAGCCGCCGCGGCAATCCATCCTTTTGCCAAAGAGATAAAATCCATAATCTAGGCAATATTTTCCATACACCTAAGCATGTAACCAAATAATTATCGGCTGACGATGACAGTGAGCGGTATTTATTACGTTATTTCAGCTAACCAGCACCTTACTGGATTGCTTCGCTGCGCTCGCAATGACGTCAGCAGCACGAGCTTGCTTACTATGCAAACCTACCGCGCGTCATTGCGAGGCGGCATGGCCGCCGTGGCAATCCAGTTTTTCCGAAGGAATCGCATTGACTCCAGACTATTTTCACCTCTTTATCACGCTGCCAAGGGTTGATCCGCCAATCATGACAGTGCAGGGCATTTATTACGTCATCGCAGCTAACCAGCACCTTACTGGATTGCTTCGCTATGCTCGCAATGACGTCAGCAGCACGAACTTGCTTACTATGCAAACCTACCGCGCGTCATTGCGAGGCGGCGTAGCCGCCGTGGCAATCCAGTATTGTTATCAAAATAACAACCTTACGATCCAAGAACCCAATCACTCACGATGACAGCAAAATAGACATTCGGCTGACTTCCACAATCTCGGTAAAAGGAATGGGGGATAAGCCACCCTCGTTAATGGCTTTAACGAACGCTTCTGCGCATGCCCTCTGTCCTTTGTCTTGGCTCCAAAGATTCATACTTTTGAAGCCTGGCCATGCATAACTCTTGAGTTTCCGAAAATTATCCAACTGCAATACGCGACCAGCGGCGAAGATTTCTAGGCGTTCCTTGGGGAAAGCCTTGCAGCCGTTGGCAAAATAGTGGACAGTGCCAATCGAACCATCGGCAAATCCCAATTGCAGGCTCACGGTATCGTTGCTTGTTGAGGCCATGGTCATTCGGGTTTGTTCTACAATTGGCGTGTCTGCCAAATAGCGCAATAAATCGATGAAGTGGCAACCCTCGCCGATGATGCGGCCGCCGCCGACCTCTTTATCCTGAGTCCAATGATCACTGGGTATCGACCCCGCATTGACCGTCATTACAAACGATTTGGGTCCGCTTACACTGGCCAGCAACGATTTGATTTTCTGTACATGGGGCGAAAAGCGACGGTTGAAGCCGACCATTACCAGCGGCGCATTGCCTTGATCTTGCAGACGGGCATAGGTTGCTTCAATTTTCGCGAGCTCTTCCAAAGTCAAGCATAGGGGTTTTTCCACGAACACGTGTTTGCCTGCAGTGAGTGCCTGGCATACGAGATCGGCGTGACTGTCATGGCGGGTCGTGATGACCACTGTATTGATCTCAGGGTCGGTGAATACGGTTTCTGTGGCCGTGGTTGTTTCTTCAAAGCCATATTTTCGCCCTGCATGCACGCCACTGACCCCTCCGCTGGAGGCTACCACTTTCATGCGGGCGCCGGTTTGCTTGAAGGCCGGAATCAACACAGAGGTGGCATAATTCCCAGAACCCACGAAAGCAATGGCGGCGTTCATATGCTGAGAGGGAAGCGGGCGTTGGGTGGAAAGCCTGACCGTTTGCTGCCTAAGCTCGGCTTCGGGCTTTTCCTCAGTCGTAGGGTATTGCAAGAGGATTCCCAAGGAAGGTGCGGCTTCGGCGATCAATTGATAGGCCTTTTCAGCCTCATCGATGGCGAATCGGTGCGAAATCAATGGTTTCACATCCAGCCTGCCATCGGCCAGCATATCCAACACAGCTTCAAAATTGCGCTGCTCAGTCCAACGGACAAAACCGACCGGATAATCTTGGCCTTTTTCCTCATAGTTCGGATCATAGCGTCCCGGCCCGTAAGAACACGAAACCTGGAATGTCAGCTCTTTTTCATAGAAATCAGCCCGAGATAATTCGAGCCCTGTGACACCTACCAGCACAATCCGCCCCCGTTTGCGGCACATCAGGGCAGCCTGATGCACGGGCTCGCTGCTTTTGGTCGAAGCGGTAATGATAACGGCGTCGATGCCCCGGCCGCGTGAGAAGCGCTGTGCCGCCGCCACTGGATCTTCTCCAGCGGATAGGTTCACGATCTCCGCACCAAACTGTTGGGCGAGCGCCAGTTTGTCGGCGTCGTAATCGATACCCAGCACCCGGCAACCATGCGCGCGCAACAACTGCACAGCGATTAGCCCGATCAGCCCGAGCCCTGTCACAACGATGGATTCTCCCAGGGTAGGCTGCACAAGTCGGATACCCTGCAATGCAATCGCGGCAATCACCGTGTAGGCGGCTTCTTCATCGGAGACACTATCAGGGATGCGCGCACATAAATTTGTTGGTACAGAGACCACTTCCGCATGCTTGCCATTGGAAGCGACGCGATCCCCGGTGGAGAACCCTGCAACGCCATCGCCTACCTCCATGACCACGCCTACATTGCAATAGCCAAGCGGCAAGGGCTGATCCAGTTTGTTGAATACCGTCTCGACCGTCGGTTTCAGGCCATCCGTTTTGATTTTATCCAGCACCATGCGCACTTTGTCAGGTTGTTGACGAGCCTTGTCAATCCAACCCGCCTTGCCAAATTCGACCAGCATGCGTTCCGTTCCAACGGAAACCAAAGTCTGGGTCGTACGGATAAGGAGTTGGCCTCGCTTGACAGATGGACAAGGAATTTCGGCGATTTCTGTTGCGCCGGTTTTGAGGGATTGCAGGATTTGTTTCATCAATGTTCGATTATCATAAAAAAATGTGTAGTTCAAACAATCTTCATAAAATTATTGAATGATTGTTCATCTTCAAAAAAGTATTTCCATTTTGTATTTCGTATAGCGCTCATATCATCAATTTTTCTTGTGACAAGTAGTAATTCTTTGGGGAAGCGCGCTCGCAATTCATTGACTAAATTATCTAATATGGCTGAATCTGCATTGGAGGACAGTGAATAAACAAAGGTCAATACACCTGGTTTGGTTTGAATGAAACAATACCGGTCTACAGCTAACCACGATGAGGAGTGGAGGCCGAACACCACGTGATTGAATGGCACAGAAGTACCATCCTCCATAACCACTTGCTTGTTAGAACGGCCTTGTAGCCCATGAAGTATGATTGTTTTGCAACCGAGGATGGATGATTCTGCTATTTCAGCCGATGAACAAATATCACCGGTTCGATACCAGCGCTTAGAGAAAAATGGGTTCATGCGGCTCTTGCCAACAATCTCAAGATGATTCGGGTGCCGAATAAATGCGATATCAGAATACCCTGGCACAACAGCATAAGTACCATCAGCCTCCTTGACAGCAAGCGCCACTTGCTCTGATTGCCCATACCAGGCAAGCGTTCTGCAACCTAGCATTGTCAGAAAAAATGCTTCGTGCAAAGCTGTGCACTCCTCGCTTCCAGACAGAACCGCCATCACACCACACGGGAAGGTAAGACCAAGAGCATGGCAACGCCTCAGGAATCTTTCAAGCAAAGATGGATAGCAGTGAATGAATTGCGGTTTAAATTTGCAGATTGCATCGAACTTGAAAATGATTTCTTCATCACTCCATCCTTCGCATGAAATAATCAACCTATTCCCTGCTTGGCGAACGCCTCCTGGCACCAGTACACCACGTAAAACGGCGACTCGTGAGTCAGTGGTAAAACCCACTAAATGCCAAAGACGATCGATAAATGCTTGTTCTCTCTGCAGTGCCGAAATGGGCTGCGGGAAAACCAAAGGTGCGCCCGATGTACCAGAAGTAGAAGCATGGCGCCAACCGAGAGGTAATTTCTTATTTATACATTGATTGCGCATTTCCAACTTGCTTATGGTTGTATCTTCATCCAGATATTTTATCGGTTCGAGGAGAGCTGCATTTTGAGCATCCTGAAGAGCAGAGGCATAAACACCTGTGCGCTTTATAAATTCAGTCAATCTATCTTTAAGTTGGAAAATCATGTCGATATACAGAGCTGGTCTAGTGATTTCCCAAAAATGCATTCATCACCGGCACGATGGACTCATCAAACGACTTATAATTATTTTTGATATTGGCAATTGCCGTTTTAGCAGCGGATAGCCGATTACCATCGCGCTGTAAATCGCGGAGGAGCACTACAAGTGCATCTGGACTGTCGAATGGAACCGTAAAAGCTACTCCTGCTGTAATAAGTGGTGCTGCTGTTTCAATCCCTTCGTTAAGAATGATAGGCATACCCATCACGATTGCATCACCCCACTTATTGGGCAAAGCAAAGCGATTGATACGAATAGCTGGATCATAGAATGTTACGACGACATCATTTGCGAGATATTGCGCTAATGAGTTTACATGCGTGAGATAGCCTAAGTTATTGACATTGCTGTGTTCTAGAAAGCGTAGCTGATCATCCGTCGTACGCCCAGTATTAATAGCGACATTGAAGACGATATCCTTGCAATTTTCCTGCTCGAGCATCGTTGCTGCACGGTCTATCAGATCCAGACCACGCGATTTATTAAGCCAACCATTGATATAAACATGTAGCCGACTATCCTGTTTTGGCTTTGCAATATTCTTAGCTTCCTCAACTTGATTTTGTTCTGGGATGTTGGCTATTTCATACAGTTTTGATGTGCGGTAATCATAGCGCGCCAATGTTGGCACGATATGCGTTACTGCATCACGTGACACTTTCTGTTCGAGCGCAGTGATCATTTTCTCAATAGGCTTTGGTAGATTCCAAAGCAAAACGAGCCGATCGGCATCATCGAACACATAGCCGATACGGCGGCGCAGACGTGAAGCCACCCAAACCGGCAATGCCGTTTCTAATCCCAAACAATAAACACGTTGGGGTGCGTGCCATAAAACCGCTAAAAATACGCGCAGCATCCATGCCAGGTAATAAAAACGGGTCAGTGCACTCTGGAATCCTCCTCCTTTCAGCAATGCGCTTGATTTGATAATTCCCTCGAGATGAGCGCCCAATGTTTCATCGGGTGTGCGTTTCCAACCCCAATAGGCAATATCACGATGATATTGATTTTTAATGATTCTAATCGTTTTAGCTAGCCTAACTCGCTTGCCAGGTTCGCCATGGGGTGCAATAAGTACCACAGTTTTATGGTAATCAATTTTTTTCTGGCTCATTTATTCTCCAAGGTAACAGTGACAAGGCGTTGATAAACTAATCCAGCGCCCACGGCGCATCTGAGCGTCCAGCTAATGAGACTGGCAAGTGCCACTGAAATAACGGTTGCCATGCCTAATGAATGAAAAAGAAGTGATAAGAGGGGTAATGAGAATGCACAGATAAGATAGATAATAGAAGCCTTGAGAAGTGTACGACGGTTTGCGATAACGCCAATAAATGAACCAGGCAGAACATATAGAAGGCGCAAGCAACTAGCCATTGACAAAAGTGTTGCAAGCATAATAGATGTGCTGATTTCACCATATACCAGCATTTCTAACACGTAGCCACCAGCAATTAGTACTGGCCACATAAGTAGAAGTCCAGCTAAACCTTTCCATAGATAGCGTCGTAAATTTTTTAATACACGGCTTTCTTCTTGGCGTACTGCTAGCCCAAAAACAGCAGTTAGGTACTGGTTAAGTATCATGCCGGGAAATAGAAATACAACCGATGCGCGAAAATACTGTGCCACGTCTGCTGTCGTACCAATCTGATGAACCACAAGATTCTCACCATAAGTAGCAATCGAAAGGGAGATGGCTGCTAGAAAATAACTGCTTCCAATGAGATAGATATCTTTAACGCTGCGGATATCATCATGCAACGAAACAAGATTTTTTTTTGCAGGATTTTGAACAATCAACCCTACGATAATCAAGCCACTGATTACAAACGAACCCGTCAGGATCATGCCGATATCGACGTTGTCATTGATAAAAAAGACAAGAATGCCCAAGAGAAACAGTACGCGCCAGCTTCCATTTGCCAAGTAAGCCGCGGTTACTTGTAAATTGGATCGCAACCATTGGAATGCTAGGTTGCTGAATGAAAAGCCAGCAATGGCAACAATACCGACTAGAATCGATGGCACCAGATCGAAATAGGCACCGATAATTCCCAATACAAGGGAAACAACTAAAATATTCGCTCCCCCGACTCGGGTGAGCAAACGCATTGCCTTGGGTTCTCGCACAAGCAATTGATTGATACCAAACAATGCGAAGGTGCTAGCAATCATCATGAAAGATTTTAAAGTTGCCCATAAAGCGATAGCTTCGTCGTTAGCCGATGCTGCAATTGTTAAGTCAGCCACATAGAGAGCACCAACACCGGATAAAAAGATCAGTGCAGATGGCGCAAGTCTTCTTACTACCGAAACAAACTTAGTTTCACCAATCATGAATTAATCTTTTTCGTCACGGCTTTGTGCAATTAAAGCTACATGTTCAGGAAATTTTTTTGCTAGATAATCGCGAGTATCACCGATTATTTGACCAGGATTGCCAATCACTATTGAAAAATCAGGTATTGAGCCACGTACAACTGATCCTGCACCAATAATACAGCCTCGCCCAATTGAAGCTCCTGGCATGACGATTGAGCCGGTTCCAATAAAACTGTAGTCACCTATGGTTACAGGTAAGATTCGGCCTAATGGATTTGTTGTTTGGATTCCCATAGCTTTACCGACAGTATATGGCGACCAGTCATGAGTTAGGATACGTGCATTACCTGATAGCGTTACACCTTCGCCTAGAGATACTAAGCTGTAATCAGTACCATCAATATCAACTTTTCCAGAGATATAGGCTGGGCGCCCAGTAAATCGTGTACCCCAACGGCGTAAGAAAAAAATATAGGTTGCTGTCGCCCAACGCATATTAAATGGTCGTAAGAAGGTAATAAGCGTATAAGCTACTACTCGCTCATATTTTGGCGCCTTTGACATCTTATTCTCCAAAGTTAGTAATCAGTCGATTTGGTGATCTTTCATAGAAAGTGATTAAATGCTAATTCTGGTAAATGGTTTTTCTATTTGTATTACTTAACGAATACAAAATATTATTGTTAATCATAGAGAAATATTATTAACTAAATTAATGACATATGAATCATGATGTAAAACTGTTTTTTTATATTTAAGAACCAGTTATCAGGAGTAGCTTCTTGACCTGATAGAAAATTTAAATGTCCGAAAGGTATCTTCTAATGCTTTTATTAAAGCAAAGAAAATTACCGCATAAAGGAATCGCGGACTGGTAATATCCCCTGAAAACAATGCATTTACTAATTCATATATATAAACTAAAAAAATGAAAAGATAAGTTTTTCGCATTGTAAAGAGTTTATAACCTGTAAATATAATTAGATACGACATAAATCCTCCTGATAGCCAACCCCATTCAACAATGAACTCCAGAAAAATATTATGTGGATACGGCTGCCATAAATAATAAAACTGGCCAATTCCTATTCCGGCTGGATTTTGAAAAATCAAATTAAGTGTATATTCATAAATTTCCTGTCTGATTGATACTGTACCGGTATCTTCTGAAGAGAAACTTAAGCCTCTAGCGCCAGAAAAAAAGCCTAGATACTTAACAAATATAAAAGCAGTAACAAAAAAGAAACCTAATGTAACTATTGAAACAAGTTTTCTTCTATAGGGTGAAAAAAACGCAGCAGCAATTACTACTGCCATTACAGCTATGAGTGGGCCGCGGCTTCCAGTAGCAACAATTGCATACAAAGAAATGAAAATGATTGTAATGAGCAATAGAGGGTTATATTTTCTCGAAACTAACAAATGAACGGATCCAATCGCCGCTAGCCCTAAGACACGTGCCATCCAGATCGGGTTATTGTTGTCAAAGCTCACTCTAGCTTCTTGATAGGCGGTTGGTGAACTAAAGAAAGTTATTATGGCGATCAAACCAATTAAAACAAAAGCTTGATCAGTAATTGATGAATAACGATCACGAAGGAGAATAAAGGATGTGACTATACCGAAGATAGTTATGACACCCAGAAATGTCTTTATTTTTTCTTGTAAGCTAACTGACCATGACAAGGATACTGCTACTAAAAAGAAAGCAATCGTAAAGAAAAGTACAAATGTTATAGCTGCGCGAGTAGCACGCCCAGTCTTAAAAAAAGAGTATATGCCTAAGGCTATTAGAGAAATTGCAGAGAAAAACTTAAGGTTCGAAGCAAAACCCGAAAAAAGTGAAGTAAGTGGATATGAGAAGGCACATGCGACTAAAAATATATCCATGAACTGCCTTTTAGCAAAGCGAATTTTCATTTATTCTGTACTCGATCTCTCTGACGAATTACAAATGTAGATTCTGAGTATTGATAACTGTTTTCTATGGATGATCTAAGTACTATGGAATCATGCTGGTTTATCAGTATTCGACGCTCATCAGTATCTTGCAAATAGCTGTAAGTCATAACAATACCCCCTCATCAAAAGCTATGTCATGGATGGGCAGACGTTTCAGATTGGGTACTGAGAGTAAAACGTCTACTTTCCGTCCATGCTTCAAGCGGCTCACTTTGGCGGAAAACGTGGCGGCCGGTAGGGCAGGGTTTTCCGCGGGTTCAGTCAATTCGAGCATCAGGTCGCAGTCTCCTCCAAGTGCTTCATCGTCCAGTCGCGAGCCGAAGAGCCATACGCGGGCATGGCTTCCTGCCAGTTGAATGGCAAGTTCGTGAATGGCTTGGGCTTGTTGTTTAGTCAAACGCATAGTGGATGAGATTCCTTGTTATTTTAGTTTGTGAGAGATGAAAGTGTGAAGGTACCTCCATGCGACTGGATGGCCACGGCGCGTTGCGCCTCGCCATGACGGGTTGGGGTGAAGTTGCTGCTGAGGTTTTTCGTCATTGCGAGGCTTTGGCCGAAGCAATCCAGGTTGGTTCACTGGTGATGCTTGGTGGCTTGGGCAAGTGGTGTTGGTTGAGCGGGCGTTCATTGTTATTTGAGGCAGTGCTGGATGGCCGCGGCGCGTTGCGCCTCGCCATGACGGTTTTGGGTGATGTTGCTGCTGAGGTTTTTAGTCATTGCGAGGCTTTGGCCGAAGCAATCCAGGTTGTTTTTGAGTCGATCAATCGGTTTTTCCCTTGTTTGCAGCGTGTATATCTTTTCGAGCATGACTGGAGGCGTGATCAATCTTGCTTGATGATGCCACGCAGCTTGAGTTCGTCGATGACTTGCTGAACGCACGATTCCAGGCTTGTTTTTCCTGTGCTGACGATGAGTTCTGGATTCAGTGGGGTTTCGTAGGGGGAAGAGATGCCAGTGAATTCGGGGATGAGTCCAGCACGGGCTTTTTTATAGAGGCCTTTTACGTCACGTGATTCACAGATTTCAACCGGGCTGTCGCAATAGATTTCGATAAAATCGCCATGCTCGACCAGGCCGCGTACCCGTTCACGTTCCACGCGATATGGGGAGATAAACGCGGTCAGCACGATAATGCCCGCTTGCATGAAAAGCTTGGCCACTTCCCCGACGCGACGGATATTTTCTATCCGGTCTTCGGGGGTAAAGCCAAGGTCGCTGCAGAGGCCATGGCGGATATTGTCACCATCCAGCACAAACGTTCGGTAGCCGTTCTGGTGTAATTCTTCTTCAACGGCATGCGCGAGTGTCGATTTGCCTGCGCCGGAAAGGCCGGTAAACCAGAGGATGGCACCGCGATGTCCATTGAGCGCTTCTCGTCTGATGCGGGTAACCGTGGCGTGGTGCCAGACGATATGTTTAAAAGTAGGAGATAAGTCGGTCATGATCAGATTTCGTGGTTGTTGGTTCGTTTGATCGGTTCATTGGAAAATTGGATGGTGTCGAGGCTGGTTTCTCGCGAATCGAGTGTGTGACTCTGTCTCGGTGAAAAAATTGTGGGTGGAGCGTGCCTCTCGAATAAGGCTTCGAACACCAGTATCGTGGAGGTAGCACTGCGCCGTTCCGAGATACGTTGTTCATTGCCTGTGGGATTCCCCTGATTTTGCAGCCTCCGCTCATTCTTGCTGCTTCGTTCGATAAATTGACGCACCTGGATGCCATGCCGTTCCAGCATGCGTTGCTGTACCGACGTGATGTATCGCTTGTTTTCCTCGTCCATTGCAATGTTGTCGCTTATGAGCCGGATATTGAGGGCGACCGAGTAGCGTTTTTCGTTATGCTGGTGCGGCGAATATTGTTCTACGACATGTACCCAGGAATCGGCAGCCGGTCCGAGTTCTTTAGAAATCATTTTCACCAGGCGTTCGGCTTCAGTGGCGCTGTAGCTACCTAAGAACATGCCATGATTTTCAGTCGGGATGAGTCCCAGGAAGGCATGAAGATGACGCAGTGCCATAATGAAGTACCATGGGCGCAGTGTGACATAGAAATAACCCATGTAGATCAGCAAGAAGCTAAACAGCATGACGAATTCGGGGATACCCAAATATAAACCAGTTAGCCCAATCGCACCAAAGAGCAGGTGCAGGAATGCGATGACTAGTACGGTATCTTCGACGCGAAAGCCTGCGTGCAACAAAATATGATGCAGATGGTTGTGGTCCGGCGTGAAAGGAGATTTTCGCAGTGATAAGCGGCGTAACATGACGCTGATCGTATCCATGAGCGGAATGGAGAATAACCAGATCGCCGTGACCGGTGTGATGGCGGGATGAGCGCCTTGCGATAAATCGACCAGTAGCCAGGCAAAAAGAAATCCCAGCAGCATGCTGCCGTTGTCTCCCAGAAAAACCTTGGCGCGCCGTTGAGCGCCATAGCGCAGGTTAAAAAACAAGAAGCCTGCCATGCCGCCGGCAATTGCCGCAGCCAGTGTAAGATTGGGCATATCGCCCGCAACCAACGCCACAGTACTGATCAACAATAAGCTGATGAATGAGACCGTTCCGGCCAGTCCATCGAGCCCATCGATCATATTGAGTGCATTGATGCCGCCGATGGCGGCAAAGACCGTGAACGGTATGGAGAGGAGGCCCAGCGTGAGCGTCATGCCAGGCAGGAGTTCTCCCAAATCGCTGAGGACTACGCCACCCGCAGCAACCATGATCATTGCAACCATAGCTTGAATGATCAGCCGCACTTTATAATTGAGTTGCAATATATCGTCAGCAAAGCCGGTAGCAAAAATGATGATTGCACTTAATCCTAAGCTCAGCCACTTGAGTGATTGATCGGGGTAAAGCATGAACAATACGACGAGTGCGATGGCTAAGGCTGCGAAGACGCCCACACCGCCAACAAACGGGGTAATGGTGTCATGTTGTTTGTGGCCACCCGGGTGGTCAGCGATGCCGAGCGCAAGTGCCTTGTCGATGGCTAAACGAATTACGATGACTGATAGCAGGGTACTGAGAACAAATAAGAAAGCCATTTGCGTTATTGGATTAGTGGTAACCATGGGTCAATCCTTACAAATCATAGTGAAGAATCATAGTGGCACAGCTTTATTAAATCTTTTTGAATTCACTATGCAGTGTTTTTAAAACGCTGAATTGTAGTCAGTCCGGCCCGTTCAGATTCATTGCACTGATCGGCAAGCTCCAGTGTGATAGGCAGCATCACTTGGATGTGAGTACCCTACTACAAAGCGTTTATCTATGCAAATAATTCTCATTCGCTGAGGTGTTGGGTTTTCTGCAATCAATCGCTCAAGCCTACAATTCATTGACAAATCATTAAAAAAATCATCTGCGTTTTTGCCGAGTTCTGACCTGCGTGGCTTGGCTGGCATACCTTAATTAGAGGCCAGTTTGTATCAGCATATGGTTCATATGGTATGAATTTTCGCCTGATCACCATTCATACGCTTTGATGCCAGTAGTGAGTGAGTTTTAGCATAGATACCGAATAATGGGAATGCGACAATTTGCCGCAGAGGGCACTCGCATTGAACCTGTTGCAGTTGGGCTAACCGCTGAAAAAAATCAATTTATAGGGCTTATTATCGTTTAGATATCAAGCGGGTGGTCCTGTGTGGTGTCCAGGCTTAATTCTTCGATAATGAACATGATGAGTTCTTGGGCAAAAGAACCAAAGCCAGGTGCCACTTTGCCAATACTACTCAAAATGATTTGGCCTTTCTTGAGCACCCGTACCAAATGGTTGAGGCCGCCTTCTTCATGAAAGCTCAAATAACTGTGTTCGAAGGATTCGAGTTTGAGGTCGAGCTGGCTGCCTGTCAGCCCCGCTTCGGCCATGGCCGGGGAGTCGGTGGGGAACTGGATGTAATCATGCTCCTTCAATCTAATCAAGGTCGGAATGGCTTCTTCCAGGCTATGGCTAAGGTTTAACCTAAAATTTGAGCGGAACAGAACAGGACTCGATTTATCGATGAATTTCAGCAGCCCTATGATGGCCATAAGAAAGTCTTGAAGATTCTCTATTTTTTCAGGCATGTTAACTTCCTTGCTTGCAATAGCATTCTGATTTATTTCCGGAACGGTATGATCAGGATATTGATGAAACGGCAGCAGATTGCCGTGTCGCGCCATTCCCTCAGGCCGATCGTCATGTTTTGGTGGCCAGCCTGGGGCTGATCGCGATAAGTTCGGAATAATTTATCCCAAATAACAAGATTAAAGCCAAAATTACTATTCATCTCCTGGCTGATAGCCGAGTGATGAACCCGATGCACGTCGGGGGTGACGATCAGTTTACGTAACCCTTGATCCAATGCGGCGGGTAAACGGATGTTGCTATGATTGAACATCGCCATTGCATTGAGGATTACTTCGAATATCAATACAGCGAGCGCGGGTGCACCGAGTAGCGTAATGGCGGCGAATTTGATCAGCATCGAGAGCAGCATTTCGAAGGGGTGAAAACGTGCGCCGGTTGTCACATCGATATCCAAATCGGCATGGTGGGCCCGATGGAGCCGCCAGAGCACAGGGAATGCATGCATCATCACGTGTTGCCAGTAGATGACCAGATCGAGCAGGAGGATGCTGACAATCACTGCAAGCCAGGAAGGGGTTTCAATCCAGTTGAATAGTCCCCATCCCTTACTTTGTGCGTAGATCGCCATGCCGGTGCCTGCGATAGGAAAGAGTAGTCGTAGCAAAATGCTATTGAGCAGCGTCAAGGTTAAATTACTGCGCCAGCGCAATAGTTTCGAAACGGTCAGAGCGCGTTTGGGGGCGTGGATTTCCCATGCTGCCATGAGTAAAAAAATCCCGAAGAAAAATCCTAACCGGACAGCGATTTCATTCTCGATCATGGTGAATATGTTGGCAGTTTGCTTAGTGATGCGGATGTGTCTGCCCAGGTGCGGCATGGCGTGCATGATCGCTGAGCTGGGCATCGAACCATCGGTGGATGGCTTGCACGAGTGAGGGCGATTTGGCGGTGTAGATTATCTGAGCGCCATTGGCAAGCGCTTCATATTCAATCTTGATTTGTCCCGGTTGGGCCGACCGCAATTCGGCCAGCCCCGGCATGTCATCCCCATGAATCTGCGCAGGCCTGGAAAAATCAGCATTGGCAAATGCTATCGAGATTTCGCGAAGATGCGCGCGTATCAACCGAATCTGTTCGGTATCGAGCTTATCTTTGACGATAACCTGCTGAATGCCGCCACGGGTTGTTTTTGTAAAGAAGTGCATGGTTTTTTCCAGATCAAATGGCATGACATGGACGCCGCGCTCAGCGACATCATCAAGGTGCTGCTCATTTGCAGGTTCAACCGCGTAAAGGGGGGTAATCAGCAGGAGAGTGATCAATAAAGATGTGAAGCGTTCATTCATAGTTTTATCCTACCCTATTAATCAGGGAGTACATCGGTTTATATATTCATATGCTTTGCATCTCAAAATTCGGCATCGATATCATCTCCCGCCAGGAGAAGATTGGATGAGGGATGGTAAAACCGAATTTTGGGGCGTAATGAGCATAGTTTTCAAGCAGTGAATTATAAAAATAACTTTTGCCATAATAAGTTCAATATTTGGATGGCATCGCCTTGTGATTAGATCGATTGATGAGAGCCATTGTTCTGCCTCTACTCCAAGTTTGTCGTTGGATCGTGAAAGTTAAAATGCGGATTTGAAGTTTATTTCCGGTCAATCCGCACGATCGGTCGCTATTTACGCTTATAACACAACTAGAGGAGTTTTTTCAGCATGGAAGATTTAGAGCCAGCATTGGATATCGCTTTTAATTTCTGGGTGGGTTTGGCGATTCTATTGGTGATTTTGATCAAGACTGCGGTTCGCTTCGTTCCGCAGAATATGGCTTATATCATCGAGCGTTTTGGCAAGTACAATAAAACGATGGAAGCGGGGCTCAATGTGTTGGTGCCTTTCATTGATCGGGTAGCTTACCAGCGTAGCCTGAAAGAGCAGGCCATCGATGTCCCAAGCCAGAGTGCCATTACCAAAGACAATATTTCCTTGGTGGTCGATGGCGTGCTATATATGAAAGTGCTCGATCCTTACAAGGCTTCTTATGGTGTCGATGATTATGCTTACGCGGTGACACAGCTTGCGCAAACAACCATGCGGAGTGAAATTGGCAAAATGGATCTCGATAAATCTTTTGAGGAACGCGAAAGCCTGAACGCCAATATCGTAGCGGCCATCAATGAAGCCGCCAGTCCTTGGGGCGTACAGGTGATGCGTTACGAAATCAAGGATATCGAGCCGCCCCGTTCAGTACTGGAAGCCATGGAGCGGCAGATGAAAGCGGAGCGGGACAAGCGCGCGATGATTCTGGAATCGGAAGGCCAGCGTCAATCGGCAATCAATGTCGCAGAAGGGGATAAGCAGTCCAAAGTGCTTTCGGCCGAAGCGGATAAGGCCGAGCAGATTTTGCGAGCGCAAGGCGAAGCTGCGGCCATTCTGGCGGTTGCTGAAGCAAAAGCGCAGGCACTGAAGATTGTCGGTGATATTGCCAATACTACGGAAGGGCAACGCGCGATTCAGCTTGAATTGGCGGGAAATGCGATTGAAGCGAAAAAAGCGATTGCCAAGGAATCGTCCGTCGTGCTGCTATCGGACAATCAAACACAAGCCGCTCACATGGTTGCGGAAGCCATGACGATCATCAATACGCTCAATAAAAGCGAACGCGATTGATCCTAGGCCATCATCGATCTAGAAATGGATGAATTGGAAAAGTTATGGACATGATCATCGATTATATTAACCGACATCAGGGTGAATTCTGGATTGCTTTGGGTTTTACCGTGCTGGCGGTCGAGGTGTTATTTTTTGCCATGACGACGATCGTGCTGATATTCGCGGGATTGGGTGCGTTGGCGACCGGTTTGATGATGCTGGCGGGCTTGCTGCCCGAGACGTGGTTGGCGGGTATTTCGGGTTTTGGCATCAATTCGGCGATCATCACTATATCGCTTTGGAAGCCATTGCGTCATTTACAAGGAAAACGCGCCCCCAAACCCGATAAGAGCAGCGATTTCATTGGGTTGGAGTTTGTTGTCGAACAGGATATCAGGCTACGGGCGCCAGGCAAATTGCGTTATTCCGGTGTCGATTGGCGCATTGAAATCGACCCCGAAGCGGGAATCGGTGAGATCCCAGCAGGGCAGCGTGTCATGGTGAGCACGGTCGAAGTGGGCGTTTTTCGTGTCAGGCCTGTCATGAAAGAAGCGGGGGCGTCACCGTGTTAGGGATGTCAACCTGTTAATTTTTTGGAATTTTGCTCTTTTCTGTTTTTCTGATGATCGAGATGGCCGAGAAAACCGCCTGATTGATGATTCCAGAGTTTGGCATAAAGGCGGTTATGAGAGAGCAGCTCGGCATGGGTGCCTTGTTCGACGATACGTCCCTTCTCTAATACGATCAACCGGTCCATCGCTGCGATGGTCGAGAGGCGATGGGCGATCGCGATGACGGTTTTGCCTTGCATGAGTTGGTGCAGATTTTGCTGGATACTGGCTTCGACACCGGAATCGAGCGCGGAAGTGGCTTCATCCAGAATCAGAATGGGTGCATTCTTCAGCAATACACGCGCAATGGCGATGCGCTGGCGCTGCCCGCCTGACAGATTGACGCCGCGTTCGCCAACATAAGCGTCATACCCTCGCCGTCCCTTGCTATCGAGTAACGGCAGGATGAATTCATGCGCATGCGCGAGTTTCGCTGCTTCAAGCATCTGTTCTTCGGTGGCATCAGGTTTGCCGAAGAGGATATTGTCCCGAATGGATCGATGCAGCAAGGAGGTGTCTTGGGTCACGATCGCAATATTGGCGCGCAGGCTATCTTGCGTGACTTGGCGTATGTCTTGCCCATCGATGAGAATACTGCCTTGCTGCACATCGTAAAAGCGCAGCAGCAGACTTACCAGGGTGGATTTACCGGCACCTGAACGGCCGACGATACCTACTTTTTCGCCTGCCGCAATATGCAAGTTGAAGTCGCTAAAAACTTGCTCGCTCCGATTCTGGTCGACCTGATGATAGACAAACCCAACGTGATTGAAAGTGATCGCGCCGGCGGTCACCTTGAGCGGAATCGCGTCGGGCGCATCGACCACTGTTTGCGGTTGCGAGAGGGTATTGATGCCGTCTTGGACGATCCCGATATTTTCAAATAGATCGCTCACTTCCCACATGATCCAGTGCGACATGCCGGTCAGACGAATCGCGAGGCTCAGTGCGACAGCGATTGCGCCAGCAGTGACATTTCCGGTGATCCACAAGTAAATGCCAAGTGCGCCGATGCTGAAAACCAGCAGCATGTTGCTGCTCCACACGTAGGCATGCAGCTTTGTGACCAGTCGCATTTGCGGGTAAACAGTGAACAGAAATTTTTCCATGCTTGCTTTGGCGTATGCCGATTCGCGCTGGGTATGCGAGAACAATTTGAGCGTCAGAATATTGGTATAGCTATCGACGATGCGCCCAGTCATGTCGGAGCGCGCGTCAGCTTGCTGCTTGGAAATATGCCTTAATCTCGGAAGAAAGTAAGACAGCGTGATCGAATAAATGCCCAACCAGATGAATAAAGGGATGCATAGACGAGGATCGGCATTGGCAACCAGAAACACGGTCGTCACGAGATAGACGATGATGAACAGCATGACGTCGAGTGTTTTCATGACGGATTCTCGCACGGCCAAGGCTGTTTGCATTACTTTGGTCGCGATCCGGCCGCTGAATTCATTCTGAAAAAAAGCATAGCTCTGATTGAGCAGGTAGCGATGCGCCTGCCAACGCACGATCATCGGAAAATTACCTGCTAAGGTTTGATACATAAAGACCGAATGCAATAACACCAGTATAGGCATTAGTACCAAAATGAAAATCGACAAGCCTATTAACGAGACGATTTCTTCTTCAAGAAAAGTCTGGGGATCTTTTTCTGAAAGCCAGTCGATGATTTGACCCAGTATGCCATAGAGCATCGCCTCGCCAATGGCGACACCTACCGTAAGTATCGACATCATTAGCAGGTAGGGTTCGATTCCCCGAGTATAGTGCCGACAGAATTGATATAGCCCCTTAGGGGGTTCCGTTGGATGCTCGGGTGGAAAGGGGTTGATGAGGCGTTCGAAAAAACCAAGCATGTCGTCGTTATAATTGGAATAAGAGGGGTGCGATAATGGTTACGCTTTGAGCGAACTAGCTTAGATTGCCCCCCGCATGTTTAGCCGCCACTGAGCCGTTCGAATATTCTGAAGCCTGCTACATAAGTCCCGATAGCTGAACCCAGCGAAGAGAGCAAAAATATCAGTAAAATTCGGGTGACCTGATTATTCCACCATCCCTTTAAACTAGCTGCATCGCTTCTGAGCCGGCTAAAATCGCCAACTTGCGGTTTGCGCAGCAGGGTTTCGACTGCGCCAGCGACTACGCCGGCACCAATCATTGGGTTGAGCGAAGTAATGGGCGCCGCCAGAAAAGCGGTCAGGATCGTCAACGGATGAGCGAGCGCGATCAATGCGCCCAGCGCTGAAAGGCCGCCATTGATCAATACCCAATCGATGACCATTGCCATACCCATCTCGGTACTTTTGTTAAAACCAATTGTAAAACCAAACAGTATGGCGAGCACGATAAGCCATGGTATGTATTTGAACCAATTGGATGATGCGGGAATCGTGTCGAGCTTTTTGATGGTTTCTTCTGGATTATCGATACTGCGCGACTGCAAGATTTGCTCGATTCCCTTTAGATGACCTGCGCCCACGACAGCGAGCGTATGCCGGTAATCGTTTTCGATGACTTCTTTCAATAGGCATGCCGCCATGTATTCATCACGCTCGCTGATGAGCGGGATGAATAAATGTTTTTGATTTTCCGCAAACTGTGAAAAAGCACTTTCCAGGACGTCGCCTTCTTTCAGTTTTTCAATTTCTTCTGCGCTGACCGATTCCCGGGACATTATACTCGCGAGCAGACCGCCGAATAATTCTATTCGTCTCCACCATGGAACATTGCGATAAATACGCTTGAGCGTGATGCCGATTTCTCTATCGATGAGTAAAATGGGAAGCTTGGCTTCTGCAGCATCTTTGATCGCAGTGCGCATTTCCAAGCCGGGCTCGATGCCCAGTCGTTCCGCCATACGCTGCTGAAAAGCGCCTAAGGCTAGGCTCGCAGTGACCATACTTGCCTGACCTTTATGGATAACCTGAAAGAGATCCATTTTGCTTAACAAATCAGGATTGACGATTGCTTTATGGCGGCTTGGGCATAATTCGATTGCAACAGCATCAAACTCGCCAGTCGCAATCAATTCTTTTACCTTATCTGCGCTTGCTTGCGAAATATGGGCTGTGCCAAGGAGGGTAATTTTATGACCATCAACTTCAAGTGTCCTGATGGGCTCTTGCTCAAATTCATTAGTTAGTGTGATAGGCGACGAAATTGATGTAGCGATTGAGGTAGCGTTTGCTTGCTTTATTTCAGACATAAATTGTTTTAGCTTTCCCGAATAACTTTAGGCAAAATCATTTTAACAGGCAAAAAATGCGCATCTGATTCTGATATATGCCGCGTTGAAAGTTTCAACCTAGATTCCCGCGCTGATCGCTGGTTTATGATGCTAGCATTATGAATCTAGGATCAATTTGATCAAAAATATCGTTTGTTACACGATAATGAAATAAGCAGTATAGCCGATAAAACAGATAATGAGTGTTTTACAATCGATTCGCTTGCTGTGTATACATGTTACCCGACGAGAGGATTGATGAGATAGGCGCTCTATGAAGGTAATCGACGCATTGCACATGGGGTGTGCCAAGTAAGCAAAGCCAGAAAACAATGACCGGCTTTTTGTTTGGCGAGAAAGCCGGTATGGCCTGTTTATTTATAGTTGCAGCGCCGTCATGATCAGCATTCTGTGATGCTGACGGCCAAGCCGCCCAGTGATGTTTCCTTGTATTTGTGGGACATTTCGAGACCCGTTTGCTTCATAGCGGCGATACAGTTATCGAGCGGCATGAAATGTTCTCCTGTGCCTCTGCGTGCGAGTGCCGCGGCGGTATGTGCTTTAATGGCACCAAAGCCATTACGTTCGATACAAGGAACCTGAACCAAGCCACCGACCGGATCGCAGGTCATGCCCAAATGATGCTCCAGAGCAATCTCTGCAGCGTTTTCTATCTGTTTTGCAGTGCCCCCTTGCGCCGCACATAATCCTGCGGCAGCCATCGCAGCAGCCGATCCGACTTCCCCTTGGCAACCTACTTCGGCTCCGGATATTGAGCTGCGATGTTTGATGATGCCCCCAATGGCTGCTGCCGTGAGCAAGAAATTCCTGACGTCCTCGTTGCTGCCATTTTCATGCTTGACCATATAATAAAGAACGGCTGGGATCACGCCTGCAGCGCCATTGGTAGGCGCAGTGACGACCATGTGGCCTGCCGCGTTTTCTTCATTGACGGCCATTGCATAGGCGCATAGCCAATCATTTAATGTTGCTTTTTCGGTATTCTGACTAAGCTGATTGAAGAGTTTCTTGGCCCGGCGTGATACCTTAAGACCACCCGGCAATACGCCTTCTGCCGTCAGGCCATTCTCGATACACCGTTGCATGGCGTGCCAAATTTTATCTAGCCCAAGATTAAGCTCATCGGCAGAGATTTTTGTAATCTCGTTAGCGCGTTTCATATCGGCAATCGAAAGATTGCTTTGCTGAGACATGTTCAGCATGCTTTGGGCCGAATCAAAAGGGTAAGGAAAAGTTCGGGCCGATTCCATTTTGATAGGGGCATTCAGTTGGCTGATTTCGGCAAGCGTATTGATAAATCCACCGCCAATCGAGAAATAGGTTTCAGTCAATAAGCATTCACCTGTTTCATTGGATAAGGTAAAAATCATGCCGTTTGGATGCTGGGGCAAGGTCTCTTGCTTGTCGAAGATAACGTCGCTAGCCGGATTGAAGCCGATTTCAATGCCGTTATCCAATGTGCAGGAGGGCCTATTCCATAGCTTTAAAATCAATGCGTTGACGTCCTGTGTCGAAAGCGCTTCTGGCGTATAGCCATGCAGGCCCAATACAACGGCACGATCGGTAGCATGTCCTTTTCCGGTAAAAGCCAGAGAACCCTTTAATACACAATTGACATGAGCCCCTTTATTACTTGGCGATAATTCGACAAGCCGATTAATACGATTGCGAAAATCGTTGGCAGCCATCATTGGCCCCATGGTATGTGAGCTAGATGGGCCAATTCCGATTTTAAAGAGATCAAGGACGCTGATGAACATAAATTAAACCTTGTGAAAAATAAGCTGAGAATTGTGAAGTAGGTATTAGGAATAAATTAAGGTAAAAATAAACACCGCAATTTGTCGTTATATTCTTAACGTTTAATTAGTGCAGAATTTGTCATTGTATTCCGACTTTCCGCTAGCTTAAAGTTTTAGCGTAGTTAGCCGATAAAAAAAAGATCAGACAATTAATAAAGTCGATTTTACTAGATGGTACCTAGAAATCCTAAGCTTCTGATCATTGATGACTGTGAGATTGATGATAAGAGTTTATATATAAATCTTACAGAATACTGGAAAAAGTTAATTTATAAACGTGTTAGCAGTATTTCCGAGTTTCTAGCAGCCCTATATGATTCAAGCTGGGATGCAATTATTGCTGAATATTCGCTTCCGCAATTTGACGCATTGAATGCGCTGGACCTGTTAAAAAGAAGTGGTAAAGAGATTCCTTTTTTCATCTATTCAAAAAATACCGACGAAAATAATGCTTTGGCAGCGATACGCCATGGTGCATGTGATTATCTATACAAGGGATGTTCATTTCGTCTCGTATTTGCGCTAGAGCGGGAATTGAAACTTATCGACTTGAAACGCAAGCAGCGGCAGACTGAAAGTCAGTTCTTTCATCTGGCGTATTATGATGAACTTACTGGGTTGCCTAAATATAAATTATTCTGTGAAAAGGCTTCTGAAGTCCTATCTAACCGGAGCGCACAAGGGAAGATTGCTGCCGTCTATTCGATCAAAATAGACCAATTGCCAACGGTTGGCAACAGTAGGGGCTATAACATCGCAGATGCCTTGATTAAGCAATTTGTCTATCGGCTTTCCGTTCATACGGGAAGAAATTGTTTGCTTACACGTTTGGAGGGAGGGCGGTTCACCTTTCTCAATGGCGAAGTGAATACGCTTGATGAAGTGCAAATATTTGCAAGTCAAATCCTGAAACTTGGCTCGATGCCCTTCATGATTGAAAACTTGGAATTTTATATTTCATTGAATATCGCAATTACGATCTACCCTGATGATGGCAGTGACATCGAAGTTTTATTGACAAACTCAGAAAGCACGTTGGCGGTCAATAAGGGTTCATGGAAAAACAGTTATCAATTCTATACTAAAGAGGTTAGCGAAATCTCTCTGCGACGTACGCTTCTAAGCGCTTCATTGAGAAGGGCTTTGGAGAAGAATGAATTTGTTTTGTACTATCAACCCATCATTGATGTGAAAAGTGGACAAATAACCGGTGTAGAAACATTAGTGCGCTGGGATCATCCGGAATTTGGATTGTTACAGCCGGATAAATTTATTCCGCTTGCAGATGAAACAAGTCTAATCGTTGAAATTGGTAAATGGGTATTGCAAGAAGCTTGTAAACAGGCCAGATCTTGGCAAGATGCGGGAGGAGAGCCTATTTCTATTGCTGTAAATACTTCGGCAATTGAATTGGGCCAATCCCCCTATCTCAATTACATCACTGAGGTATTAAAAAAGGAAAGATTCGATCCGGCTCTCCTGGAATTAGAAATTACCGAATCTGTTCTGATGCGAGATGCCGATACGAGCATCAAGGTATTGCGTGAATTAAAGCAAATGGGGATCAAAATTGCCATAGATAATTTTGGTATTGGTTTTACTTCCCTGAATTGCCTTAAAAAATATCCAATCGATATTTTAAAAATGGATAGGTCGCTAACCAACGATATGACGACGAGTGCAGACAGCTTATCTATTGTCAATGCCATCGTTGGGCTTGCCAAAAACCTAGGCATACTCGTGCTCGCCAAAGGGATAGAGACTCAAGAGCAACTCGATTTGTTGACTAAGATGAATTGTAATAAAGTTCAGGGGTTTATTTTTAGCGAACCCGTCACTGGTGAGAAATTACTATCCTTTATCAAACTGCGAAAAACCGGCACTTTTACGTAAAATTTATGTAAATTTTATCCAGCCAGTGTCGTTAAATAACCGATTCATCGCTTTTTGCTAATTAGTCTTAATCATGGAATTTAGGCGTTTTCTTGTCGTTTTGAATATTTACCTATAGTGCTAGAATCAGCAGCAATGAGTAAGTCATCTGATAAATTGCCTATTTATCTTTCTGATATCACAGTCATTTTCCTCCTTGTAGGAAAAATTCCTACAAATTTGTTAGCAAAATCCTGACATTGCATTTGGCGGGTGCGCCATTTACTTGTCAAGCGCCAAGATTGAGAATGTACCCATACAGACTCGATCCCAACCTTTAATCGTTTGACAAGGAGCGCTGAAATGGAAACAAACCAGATTCTAGATGAAATCAGAGAAATCAACCTTGGCTACATGTTGCTAGCGCAACAGTTGCTACGGGAAGATAAAGCGACTGCAATGTACCGCCTAGGCATTGGCGAAGATGTGGCCAATATTTTAGAAAACTTGACCTCCAGCCAGTTGCTGAAAATGGCGGCTTCCAATATGCTGTTATGCCGTTTCCGCTTTGACGATCAACTGATTGCCGAGATACTGTCGAGTCATCACCGTGATCGCGCGTTGGCGCAATCTCACGCCACGATATTGATGGCTGGATTACCCGCAGAAGCGGTAGCTTGATTTGAGATGGCGTAAAAGGAGAAGAACATGAAAGAGAAGAGCCTCTTGTCAGAAGCACGTCAAATTCAGCTTGCAACCGAATTGGTCAAGCTAGGTGCTAGATTGCAGGTTTTGGAAGCCAATACGAAATTGAGCCGTGAGCGGCTGGTAAGGCTATACAAAGAAATTAAAGGGGTTTCACCCCCCAAAGGCATGCTGCCGTATTCCGAGGACTGGTTTACCAGCTGGCAACCTAACGTGCATTCTTCGCTATTCATCAATATATACAACTATATGGTTAAGTATGCACATGTGCAGGGCATCGATGCCATCATAAGAAGCTACAAGCTCTACCTGGAGCATATTGAAATCAATCAGCTTCCACGTGTTCTGAGCTTGACACGGGCTTGGACCTTGGTGCGTTTCCTGGAAAGCAAAGTGTTGTCCGTAGCGACTTGCGTCGAATGTAATGGCAATTTCATCGTTCATAGCCTGGAAATCCATTCCCACCATGTTTGCGGATTATGTCACGTACCTTCCCGCGCAGGCAAAACCAAGAAAGTGGAGGCTGTGGAAACTGTAGATATGGGGCACGGCGATCATGAGCATGCGGCCTGAATGCTATGAGGCCATAATAAATTAGCAAGCATAGTCTTTGAAGTAATCTACTATTAAGCGAGTTTGATTGACTATCTTATGGATTTTGAATTTTTACGATGGATTTTTATCTCTTCCTCCTGTTAGAAGTAATCCACAATAGACTGGTGTAGTCTATACTCATTGGTCTAATGTGTGATTATGCATAACGATTTTGTAGTAAGTAACGGAAGATTGACTTCAAAAATTACGCGGTATATTCCATCCCTTGAATTTCTTGGTTCAATTGTTGCAGCATTAGAAGCGGGTTCGGCGATTGGGTGATAGGCCGCCCAATAACTAAGTAGTCCGCACCATCCCGAATGGCTTGTTGTGGAGTGGCTATTCTTAACTGGTCATTAGCATCGCAGTTAGCAGGACGGATGCCAGGGGTGACTAGTATAAAGTCATTCTTGATAATTTTTCTTAGTGGTTTCGCTTCATTGGCTGAACAAACGACGCCGTCAAGTCCGCAGTCACGAGCGAGTAATGCTAAGCGACGAACAATTTCAAAGGGCTCATCATTCCAACCCATATCTTGAAGCGCATTCCTATCCAGGCTGGTTAATAGTGTTACAGCGATCAGTTTGGTTATTTTGGCAGAGAGCGCCTCTCGTGCGGCAAGAAGCATTTTTCTTCCGCCTAGTGCGTGGATATTGATCATCCATACGCCAAGATCCGATGCTACTTTGCATGCACTGGCCACAGTGTTCGGGATATCATGATATTTGAGATCGAGAAAAATTTCATAACCCGAAGCCATCAGCTTTTCGACGAGTTGCGGACCGGCTGCGGTAAAAAGTTCTTTACCTATTTTGATTCTACATAGGTCCTTGTCTAATTTGGCCGCAAGCTCAAGCGCTTGCTTTTGATTAGGAAAATCAAAAGCGACGATAATACGAGGATCAACCACGTAATAGTACTTGTAATATTAGGATTGCTTTTTAACTTTCTTAATAGCGCACGCAAGAAAGCCAAAAGCAGTTCCTAATACAAAACAGGCCAGCAAGACAATTATCATTGGTACTTGCCACTCGAAACCGAGATAGTAATTAACGGAGACTATTTCAGTATTTTTAGCAGCAAAGCTCACTAATAGTAAGAATATTACTATTCTAAGGATCCAGATAGAAATACGCATGATTTCAGTATGTTTGAAGTTAGAAAATTGCAATTCCTGTAAAGGGTACCTCTAAAAATCCCTATTTAGTCACAATACAGCGCTGTTCACAAAAAATGTTTCCTGACCTATTACCCATTGGTTGCGTCAACATATTTTTGTTCCCATCCCGTCTTGTTTTAAACGCTGAATTTTTAGAGGCACCCTAAAGATGAGCAAGCTATCTATCGAACGATAATGAAAAATTACTCATGCTTGCTATCATTATTCTTAAAATCAACACGTTCTCGCATCTTTTTTCCAGCTTTGAAATGTGGAACATATTTTTCAGGAACATGCACCTTTTCCCCTGATTTGGGATTACGGCCGACTCGCGCAGGCCGGTAATTCAAATCAAAGCTTCCAAATCCACGGATTTCAATACGCTCTCCCCTAGATAGGCTTTCAGCCATTGCATCAAGAATCATCTTGACGGCCAGTTCAGTATCTTTTGCCAAGAGCTGGGGGTATCGGGCGGCAAGCTTGGAAATCAATTCAGATTTCGTCATCAATGTCCTTTTTATTGTTCTTCTGAGTTTTTACTATCCATTTTGGCTTTGAGCAACGCGCCTAGGTTGGTAGTGCCTGTGCTAGCAGGTGTTTTCGTCGCTACCATCTGTAATGCACTACTTTCTTCTTGTTGATCTTTTGCTTTGATGGAAAGATTAATACTACGGTTTTTTCGATCTATATTAATAATCATTGCTTCGATTTCATCACCTTCTTTGAGCAAGGTGCGAATATCTTCAATTTTATCGCGCGATATCTCTGAAGTGCGAAGGTAACCTTCTACTTCATCGGTCAACGCAATGACAGCGCCTTTAGCATCGAGTGATTTTACAGTTCCTTTGACAATACTGTTTTTATCATGCGACGCTACATATATGGTGAAAGGATCACCTTCCAGTTGTTTGATACCGAGAGAAATTCGCTCTTTCTCGACATCAATCGATAATACAACTGCTTCTACTTCATCGCCTTTTTTGTAATTACAAATTGCTTCTTCTCCGGGTTGCGTCCAAGAGAGATCGGAAAGATGAACCAATCCATCGATATTGCCTGGCAATCCGATAAATACGCCAAAGTCAGTAATAGATTTAATTTGGCCGGTAACTTTATCGCCTTTTTCATGGCTCATTGCGAATTCTTCCCATGGATTAGGCTTGCACTGCTTCATTCCAAGCGAAATACGGCGTCGTTCTTCGTCTATTTCAATAATAATGACTTCTACTTCATCGCCCAGCTGGACAATTTTGGATGGATAGACGTTTTTGTTGGTCCAATCCATTTCGGAGACATGCACCAAACCTTCAATACCTTGTTCAATTTCTACAAAAGCGCCATAGTCCGTAAGATTCGTTACTTTGCCAAATAAGCGAGTGCCGGGAGGATAGCGTCGTGAAAGACCGACCCATGGGTCTTCGGTTAATTGTTTCATCCCGAGTGAAACGCGATTTTTTTCTTGATCGAACTTGAGGACTTTGGCGGTGACTTCATCGCCAACATTGATAATCTCGGAGGGGTGTTTTACACGCCGCCAAGCTAGGTCCGTGATATGCAATAAGCCATCGATTCCACCCAGATCGACAAACGCACCGTAGTCGGTGATGTTTTTAACGATACCATGCACAACGGCGCCTTCTTGCAGGTTTGCCAATAAAGACTCGCGATCGGCACCTTGCGTCTCTTCCAGGACAGCGCGCCGCGAGATGACAACATTGTTGCGTTTGCGGTCAAGCTTGATAACTTTGAATTCCATCTCCTTGTTTTCGTAAGGAGTCGTATCTTTTACAGGCCGGATGTCTACCAAAGAACCTGGCAAGAATGCGCGTATGCCGTTAACCATGGCAGTTAAGCCTCCCTTGACCTTGCCATTGACCATGCCGCTGACTATTGTGCCTTTTTCCATGGCTTCTTCTAGGTCATGCCAGGCATTCAATCTTCTCGCTTTATCTCTGGATAACCGTGTTTCACCATAACCATCTTCAAGTGCATCAATGGCGACACTGACAAAATCGCCCACTTTAACCTCAATTTCGCCTCGATCATTTTTAAATTCCTCAATGGGAATATAGCTTTCAGATTTGAGCCCTGCATTGACAACCACAAAGTTATAGTCGATACGGACAATTTCTGCAGTAATTACCTCTCCTACACGCATTTCTTTACGTGTAAGGCTCTCTTCGAAAAGTTGAGCAAAATTTTCTGAGGAAGATGTTACGTTGGAAGCAATAGTCATTATAAAAAAATACCCGATTTGTATTTCATCCCTGTAAGAGGATGGTTAGTTGATTAAAAATAAAAGTCCGAATAATAATTGGTTGTTACTCAATTCTAGCGACATGCATTGTACAGACGGAGCACTTCGTTGACGACTTCTTCGATACTCAGCGATGTGGTATCTAAAAGCTTGGTATCTTCTCCCTGCTTCAAAGGGGAGATGTCACGAGTGCTGTCACGTGCATCACGCTCGTAAATGTCTTGCAACAGGGTTTGGATGTTAGCATTTATTCCTTTCTCTATCAACTGCTTATAGCGTCGTTGTGCTCGTTCTTCAGCACTTGCTGTAAGAAAAATTTTCAGGGTCGCGTCCGGAAATACGACTGTACCCATATCTCTTCCGTCTGTAACGAGACCAGGAGGCTGGCGAAAAGCTCGCTGGCGCTGCAATAATGCTGCTCTGACCTTGAGTTGACGGGCGATGATAGAGGCGAGTTTACCGCACTCTTCAGTACGAATACTGTTTGTGACATCTTCTCCATTGAGTTGAAGGGAAGAATCATGGAAGCGCACATTCAAGTTGAGCGCGATATCTGCCAAGGCTGACTCATTAGTGCTATCTACGTTTGATTGTATTACAGATAATGCAACGAGACGGTAGAGCGCACCGCTGTCAAGGTAATGAAATGCCAACTTTTTAGCAACAAGCTGTGCGATGGTGCCTTTGCCCGAAGCAGAGGGACCATCGATAGTAATGACCGGAATTGAATCCGAATCCATAAAATACCCCTTGGTATAAATAGAAAAAATAGCTGTCAGGTACACACGATCGTCGCAAACTTCTCGAAGTAATCTGGAAAAGTTTTTGCAACACAATCTGGATCATTGATGCGTACAGGCACGCCTAGGGAAACGAGCGAAAAGCACATCGCCATGCGATGATCGTCATAGGTATCAATACTTGCATGGGGAGTCAAAGTGGTGGCAGGGGGGGTAATCCGAATAAAGTCTTCACCTTCTTCGACGTGTGCACCTAATTTCCGTAGTTCCTTCGCCATTGCAGAGATGCGATCGGTTTCTTTAACTCGCCAGCTTGCAATATTTTTTAATGTCGTCGTTCCTTGTGCAAATAATGCGGTAGTGGCTAAAGTCATGGCTGCATCGGGAATATGGTTGCAATCGAGTTCGATCGCTTTCAATCGCCTATTGGAAGCGATCTTTTCATTTCCAGGTAAAGAGGATTCAATCCAATTTTTTCCCATTTTGATAGAAGCGCCCATCTGTTCTAATGCATCGGCAAAATGAACATCTCCTTGGAGACTTTCGGTACCCACGCCGACAACGCGTACCGGACCTCCACCAATGGCGCCCGCAGCTAAAAAATAAGAGGCAGAGGAGGCGTCTCCCTCAACAAAAATTTCGCCTGGGCTTTGATAGGCTTGTGCGCCTGGCAGAATAAAGGATTGCCAATTTTCATTGATTGCATGCACACCAAAGCGCGCCATCAGCGCAAGCGTAAGTTCAACATAGGGTTTAGAAATCAGCGTTCCCACGACATTGATTGTTGAGGTCTGGCCTGTCAACGGCAGTGCCATTAACAAGCCACTGAGAAATTGGCTGGAAACATCACCCTTGATCGTAACGGGCGTATTCTGAATTTTGGCGGGTTTGATCTCCAATGGCGGAAATCCTTCATTGCCCAGATAAGTAATCTCTGCGTTCAACTGTCGTAAAGCATTGACGAGATCGGCAATAGGGCGCTCATGCATACGTGGTATGCCCGAGAGCCGATAATGCCCGCCAAGTATCGAAAGAACTGCGACAAGGGGGCGGAACGCCGTGCCTGCATTACCTAAAAATAAATCAGCTTGTTTAATCGGAAATGATCCGTTACATCCTTTTACGTCGTAATCGCTTTGATCTATCGTATCGATGATCACGCCAAGAATACCGAGTGCATTGAGCATTCGGGCCGTATCGTCGGAAATCAGGAGGTTGCGTACTCGTGTGACGTCGTTTGCAAGTGCTGCGAGCAGCAAAATTCGATTGGAGATACTTTTGGAGCCGGGAAGTTGCACGATGCCCTGGGAAGCCGTTGCTACTGGAAGGTCGAGCCAGTTCATAGGTTTCTATATTTATTTAAGATAGCGTCTTTATTCGTGGTGGATTAAATGATCGAGGTGCTGCTTATATATACCGGGCAAGCAATAAAGAGGTGGAACTGAAATGTGCTGCGCCTGCTATAATCACTAAATTTCTAGCGATTTTATACTAGATAAAATTTAATTCGTAGAATTCATTTTTTTTAACTTAAATATCACAACTGATAAATAATAACGAGGCTGATCAATGGAAGACGATTCTTTAAATACTCTGATTATTTCTGTGCTGGCTATTCCATTTGTCATTGCAATACAGCTCTGGGTAAAAGAGCGGAAAGACCGCCGGCGTAATAAAGAGGGAGAGGAAGAATTTAAGACGACGCGTGAAGCAATATTTTCCTTTTTTATCGAAGGGATTGCCGTGGTTGGAGGATTGGCCATTTTAATTGTGGCAACATCCGGGATTGCCCGATATTTCATTCATACCTTTGGTTAGCATTTTTTCAGGAAAAAAATCAGCTAGGGGGAAAAAGTGAATACTGTGCTAACAAATTAATAGGGGCCACTAAAAAGCTTTGTTTTGTTACAATAAGCCGTTGTTTGAAAAAATGTTTCCTTGCATATTGATGCGCTATTGCGTCAGCAATTTTTGTTCTGGCTTCGTCTTGTTTAAAGCTTGCAATATTTGGAAGTATCCTAATACCGTTTCAGTATTCACTTTTGTAAAATCATCCAGCATAGCATCTTCTTTGAAACTGAATGCTCTTTCTGAAGTTTAGAGTATTTTGGGTTTGTCAGAGCTTGCCTCTTTTGCTTTGACCGCTTTTTGTTCAAATTCGAAACCAATTTTTCCACCGGCTCCGATTACGAGATAAGCGGAGAATGGCCGTCCCTTTTTAGAGATAAATTTATTCAGCAGATCGGTTTTGCCGGTTTGTAGCAGTTTTACGATTTGCTCTTGTTCGATCGGCCTATTAAGGATAATTTTCCCTGTTTTGAAATCGCAAGAATGTTCAGTGCCAACCGCCTTTTCGCAAATATAGTATAGTCCGTGCTCATAAACGGAATGCCCGCATTTAGGGCATTTGCCCAGTGACTGTTGAGCCGAGAAATCGATTGATTCTGCGTCCTCTGTATCATTGGCGCCAAACTCGAATTTCATTTCAAATGTATCGGTCAGTTTTATGTTGGCATTGAATAGACGTCCCATTTTGCTGCGAAATCCCTGAAGCGGCCCTATTTCGCGCTGAGAAATCAGCGTTTCGATTTCATCTACTTCAAATTGCCGTCCTGCCAAGATTTTCCATAGGAAAAAATCACATTGCTGGCACTGAAATTTCTTATAGGTTTCGTGTATCACACCACCGCATTTAGGACAAGGAACCTTCAGCGTGGCAAAGTCACCGCTAATGGTTTTTCCGCGATGGTTCTTTGCCTGCTCCACAATATGTTGTGTCATTTCGGCAATTTTGGCCATGAATGCCTCACGTTTCAGTTTGCCTTGTTCGATCTGACGTAATTTGAATTCCCAATCACCCGTCAATTCCGGAGAGATCAATTCAGGGATTTTGAGGCCGCGCAATAGGGTAATAAGTGAAAATGCTTTGGCAGTGGGATGCAGCTCCCGCCCGACACGTTGTATATAATTTTCAGAAACGAGCCCTTCGATGATCGCTGCGCGCGTGGCGGGTGTGCCGAGACCTTTTGCGCTCATTGCAGCCCGTAACTCCTCATCTTCGACCAATTTTCCTGCACCTTCCATTGCCGACAAAAGGGTCGATTCATTGAATCTTGCAGGCGGTTTGGTTTGATTGAATACGATGGAAATTTCCTCCGTAGCAACCGGCTCATTCACGTTGATCGCTGCCAATACTGTGCTTTCAGTATTGGCATCTTGTGTGAGAGTCTTGCCGTAAACAGTTTGCCATCCGGGATTGACCATCACTTTTCCTTCCGTTTTAAACGGTTCGTCTTCGACTCGGGTTATCCGTGTCGTAATTAGAAATTCGGCGGCAGGATAAAAAATGGCAAGAAAGCGTTTTGTAACGAGATCGTAAAGCTTAGTTTCGGCTTCATTGAGTTTTTTGGGTTCGAGCGAAGTCGGAATAATGGCGAAGTGATCGGAAATTTTTGCGTTATTGAAAATTCGCTTGTTGGGTTTTACCCAGTCCGATTCCAGAACTTGCTTGGCAAATAAACCGTACTGAGTTTGCTCAAGGGTTTGGAGCGTGTCTTTGACAGTCGCAATATAATCTTCAGGAAGCGCCCGTGAATCAGTACGCGGATAAGTCAGTACTTTATGTTTTTCATAAAGCGCTTGCGCCAAACCCAACGTTGTCTTTGCAGAAAATCCGAAGCGGCTGTTGGCGTCGCGTTGCAAGCTGGTAAGATCGTATAGCAAGGGACAGGTTTCTTTTGCGGGCTTGCTTTCTTCGCTGACAATACCCGGTTTGCCCTGGCATTTGGATTTGATCGTTTCGGCCTTGCTCTGGTCCCATAGCCGATCTGCCCGGGTTTCATTATTTTCTTTGTCTTTTACGAATTTTTCGTCAAACCACTTTCCTTTATAGCGGCCTTGCCCGGTAGAAAAGGTAGCATGGATTTCCCAATAATGCTTGGGAGTGAATTTCTTGATGGCTTCTTCCCGTTCGACCAATATGGCGAGCGTTGGCGTCTGAACGCGCCCAACAGTCGTTTTGTGGAAACCGCCTTCTTGTGAATTAAACGCGGTCATGGCACGCGTTCCATTAATGCCCACTAGCCAATCGGACTCGGATCGACTAACAGCAGCATCTGCGAGGGGCTGAACATCGCTATCGTCGAGTAATTTTGAAAAAGCTTCTCGGATGGCTCCCGGGGTCATTGATTGAAGCCATAGGCGTTTTATTGGTTTTTTTACTCCGGCATGTCGGACGATATAACGAAAAATCAGCTCTCCTTCCCGCCCGGCGTCACATGCGTTGATCAACGCATCGATATCTTTACGCTTAATGAGCTTGGTCAATAGTTTTAACCGCGCTGCAGTTTTTTCGATAGGCGCAAGATCAAAAAAAGGCGGAATGACAGGTAAATGTTCAAAGCTCCATTTGCCCCGCTTAACTTCGTAATCTTCTGGTACAGTCAGCTCCAGTAGATGCCCAATCGCCGAGGATAAGACATACTCATCGTTTTCATAGTAATCGGCTTCTTTTTTAAAGTTACCCAAAGCACGGGCAATATCAGCTGCTACGGAAGGTTTCTCAGCGATGATCAATTTCTTGGTCATGAATTTTGATGAGGTGACGATATTAGTTGGTTGCCAATGACGATAGTAGGGCGTTCGGATTGCTGGGTACAGTAAGTAGCTGGCTATGCTTTTAATGCGACTTGCTGCTAAGCGCAACTACAGATAATGCGCACTTTGTCCATTTGCCGAACCGAAAGAGATTTGAATAATTTCAAGTTCTAGTGCCGGAGATGTGTGTTGCTTGCTATGAACAATGTTTCCAGTATATCAGGGTCTGTTAGCTGATTTTGTGTCCAAAGATCAAGCAGAACGACGAGTTTAATTTTCTCCAGACTAGCATTGCTCCCATCCATTTTGAGCACACGATCGATTAATAACTCTCGCTGTAGCGGATTGAGAATGCCCGCTTGTTCAAGGAAAAGTATGAAACCCCGTCCTTCAATATCTATCGCTTCCATTTCGGAAGGCGCATACCATCGAAGCGAAGTGCTATCCGCAAGCGCCGCTGAGTAGTGCTCGCTATCTTTTTGAGATGTGAAGTCCGATAGCCAGGTCAGCGCCTGACAAATTTCATTCTCTCCAAAGCCAGCCATGGTCAGTTTATGTGTGAGTGTGGCAGAATCTGGACAATCTCCTTTGTCAAAGTAGTTTTCAAATAAATAGATTAGGATTTCATACATATGAGATATTCTCGTTTGCCGGCTGCACGGTAACGGTAAAGGATTATTTGTCTATAAATTGTATATAATTTGGTTAGCGAATTCGCTGGTAACGCCCACCGGGTAAACTAGCAATCATTCCATCAAGCTCTAGCGCCAATAGCATGGCGGATACCGCTTCAACCGTCAAGCCGCTTCGCATACAAATGGTATCTATATCTGTCACATCGTAGCCTAAATGGCTGAGCAATACGGCGTTTTCTCGAGTGGTGTCAATATCATTATTTGTTTTATGGGGAGCTGCTTGAGCCGAGGTTGAACGGTAATTGAGCTCATCCAAAATATCTTGGAAATTCTCAACCAGTTTAGCGCCTTGCTTGATTAACGCATGGCAGCCTTTTGATAAGGGTGAATGAATGGAGCCCGGGATAGCCATTACATCTCGGCCTTGTTCAAGCGCCTGTTTGGCAGTAATTAAGGAGCCACTTTGCAAAGTGGCTTCAATTACTAAGCATCCCAGACTCAGGCCACTGATAATTCGGTTGCGCCGGGGGAAATTTCTCCCCAAGGCCGGCATGCCAAGCGGAAATTCGGAGATGAGTGCGCCATCCTTGGCGAGTAGGTGCGCAAGCTCGCGGTTTCTCGCTGGATAAACGATATCGAGCCCCGTTCCAACAATAGCGATACTGGCTGAAGGACCCCTTAAGCCTCCGTGGTGAGCAGCCGTATCTATACCTAGTGCCATACCGCTCGCGATACAAAACCCTGCATTACTGGCAGCTTCTGCAAAAGCGCTGGCATTTGCAATGCCTTGGGGAGTTGCATTGCGGCTGCCGACGATGGCGAGGGTAGGTACATTTAGAAGTTTGCGTTGTCCTTTTAAATAGAGTAGCGGGGGAGGATCAGAAATATTTAACAATAGTGCGGGGTAATCGTGATCCGCTAGGGTAACGACACTATTGATAGGATCTTCTAGCCATTTGAGTGTTGCTTCGATTTTGCTTCTGTCGGCTCCTCGACTAATGTTGTGGGCAGTCTGTTTTTTTACAAAGCGCTCCAGGAGGTTGGTGTTCGCAGAGAGAATTTCGGTTGGGTTGCCAAAAGCAACTAGCAATTTGCGAATAGACTCGTCACCTAAACCCTCGATGAGGGTGAGATTTAACCAGGACTCGATGTCTGGCGAAGCTTTCATGACTTAAAAAAGTACTTAGCGAAATTGTACAAAACAGCTTAAGCGTGGCTAATGATAGAAAAGATTTTTTATGTGAATAAAACCTGAAACAGTGCTCATCATCATTTTGACCTGAATCATTCCAGGTTTTTTATAAATTTAATCGGGTGTCTGTATCGCATCTAACACTTTGATCGCTTTCATGCTCTGGGTGACTAACGCATAAGATACTTTATCGAATACACGAAAGACCAATACTAGGCCGATGCGTTCCTCGGGTAATGCGACAACTTTTCCTGTAGGCGATTTTACTTCACTTTTGCGGAAAACAGCGAGTACATGGCCTTCTTTCAGACCATGTTCAATACCTTTATTCAGTGTAACGATCGCATTTTCACCGATTTCGGTCACACCGCCATATACCGAAATAATACGCCCTTTAATATCAAATTCCGGTGCATGCGGAACATAATCTCCAAATTTATCCATGACTGCGGGAACCAAACGATCGCCAACCAATATTTCATGAACGGAATGGGTTATTTTTACTGCACTGATTTCGGCAAAATTCAGTACTTGCGCATCTCCCAAATAAACTGCCTCGTACCCTAAAATCCGGTTGTTGTCATCAGGATCCATCAACGCCTTGCCTGTGCGGAAAATTTGCCAGGCATTGCCTTGGTCACTGGGTAAATCACGAATATAAATCGTATCGCCAGTGCTGAGTATTACCCGATTATCGCTCGAACCCAGTATAAGTGGCGCTTTATTGAGTGCGTTTTTCTCGACAACCATGGGTTGACTCAAGAAGGGTCTGATTTTGTTGATAGGGATGTTGGGGATGGGGCGCGTATCCAGTTTTTCGATACGCATCTTGGGAGATAGCTTCACCGTTGCTTTTTCATGAGCAAGTGTTAATTGGCTGCCGTGGATCGTTTTTTCAAGCACAATGATGTCGCCGGGGTAAATCGCATGCGGATTGTTAATTTTGCCGCGATTCTTGTCCCAGATTTCTGGCCATCGCCAGGGATCTTTTAAGAAACGTGAAGCGATACTCCAGAGCGTATCACCTTGAACAACGACGTAGCGGGCGGGTGCATGGGGGTGTAGCTCAATTTCTGCTGCTTGGATAGTACCATGAGAAAATGAGTTGATAAGTAAAATCGAGGCTATAATAATTAGAATACGCATAATTTGATTGCCAATATATATGGTATATGGCAGGACCTTTGTTGAATACATTATTTTAAACTTGGATTAATCGATTTTTTAATCTTAAGGTCTAACGATAGAATTTGTTGAATGGAATTACGTTAGTTTGTCATGGCAATTCTGAAAATACTGCAGTACCCTGATGAAAGATTGCATACGATAGCGGCCCCTGTGCCAAAGATTACAAATGAAATCCATGGCCTGGTTCAGGATATGGCGGAGACCATGTACGCCGCATCTGGGATTGGTTTGGCTGCAACTCAAGTTGATGTTCATCAACGCGTATTGGTGATCGATATTACAAGTGCACGTGATCAACTCCATGTATTCATCAACCCGGAAATCATAGCAAGTCGCGGGGGGTTTGATTACGAGGAGGGCTGTTTATCGTTGCCTGGTATCTATGAGAAAGTAAAACGATCCGAATGGATAGCGGTGAGAGCGATGGGGCTTGACGGCCGTCCGTTTGAGTTAGAGGCTGAGGGATTGTTTGCTGTGTGCATACAGCATGAGATGGATCATTTGATGGGGAAAGTTTTTGTAGAGTATTTATCGCAGTTCAAACAATCACGTATTCGAGCAAAATTAAAAAAACGACAGAGAAATGCTTGATCCTCATAGTAGTCATTTTGGATTTTGTTTTTTTGTCCTGAGAATGTATTGACCTGAAATTATTCATGAGAATCATTTTTGCGGGCACGCCTAGTTTCGCAGCTAAATCTCTGATCGCATTGTTGGAGGCTGGGCACCATATCGTATTGGTGTTGACTCAACCGGATCGACCGGCAGGGCGCGGGATGAAACTCCAAGTAAGCGATGTCAAAAAAGCTGCGGACGCATACGGGTTTCCTTTGTTGCAACCAGCTTCATTGAAATCGGAGACTATTCAATCACAGCTTGCATCAATTGACGCTGATGTGATGGTAGTTGCTGCGTATGGGCTTATTTTGCCGCAGGGGGTACTGAGGATTACTCGCTATGGCTGCTTGAACATTCATGCTTCGCTATTGCCCCGCTGGCGAGGCGCTGCACCGATACAGCGCGCTCTGTTGGCAGGTGATCAGCAAACAGGCATTACGATTATGCAAATGGATGAGGGACTCGATACTGGCGCGATTTTGCTGCAGCACAGCCTTGCTATTGATTGTCACGATACCGCCCAAACGCTCCACGATAAGCTTGCAGATCTGGGGGCACTAAGCATAGTTGAAGCATTAGAGTCGTTGCAGCGCGGTAATTTGACTGCGATGCCGCAAGATGAAACATTGGCATGTTATGCCTCTAAGATTCAGAAAAAAGAATCGGAAGTCAATTGGCAGTTGGATGCCATGCAGATCGATCGAAGTATTCGTGCTTTTAATCCCTATCCTGGCGCCTATACTTACTTTCAAGGTGATTTGCTGAAAATATGGCAAGCACGCGTTGTAAAAAATGTATCGGGCAAAGTGGGGGAAGTTATCGCGGTGGGAAGTGAGGGTGTCGTCGTGGGCTGCGGAAAAGATGCGTTGATTCTGGAGCTTGTGCAACAAGCAGGAGGGAAGAAAATGCCGATCACAGAATTTTTGGCTGGACATAGATTGCAACCTGGACATGTGTTTTCGACAGCGAAGACGATGAATTTGACGAATGGTTAAAGTCCAGTCCCTTGCCGTGACTGTATTGGGGCGTGTATTCTCAGGTGCGAGTCTTACCGAGGTCTTACAAGAAACATGGCGGTCGAATCCACTGTTAACGCCCCAGCAGCGCGGCGCAATTCAAGATTTAACATATGGTGCATTGCGTTACTATGGACAACTCGACGCTATACTCAATCTATTACTCGCAAAGGCATTACATGATTTAAATTTGCGCTATCTACTCCTGATAAATTTATATCAGCTACACTACAGTAAAGCACCCCCCTATGCCATTGTAGATCATGCCGTAACCACCGCTCGGCTGCTGAGCGAAAAACGAGGTGCCCCTGGATTGGTTAATGCCATCTTGCGGAATTTTTTACGTCGAAGTACGGCATTATGGGGGGAGGCAGAAAGAGACGATGTCGGAAAATATTCCCATCCACAATGGTGGATCGACAAACTGCGCAAGCAATACCCGGAACATTATGAAGCCATTCTAAACGCTGACAACCAACACCCTTGTATGACCTTGCGGGTGAATACTCGGAAAATCGAGGTTGCAGCTTATCAAAAAATGCTCGATGAGCATGGCATTGGAGCAGGCTGGGTGTGGGGTAGCGCGTTGAAGCTTGTTCAACCGTTGCCAATAGAGCGACTGCCTGGATTTAGTGAAGGACTGGTATCGGTACAAGACGCCGGCGCGCAATTGGCTGCGCCATTTCTGGATATACAGGATGGCATGCATGTGCTGGATGCTTGTGCGGCGCCAGGGGGAAAAAGTGCTCACTTAATGGAATTGGCAAAAATAAGATTGACAGCATTGGATAGCGATGTACAGCGACTGACAAGGGTCATAGACAATTTTGAACGGTTGGGTAACAAACCTGATCGTGTGATATGCGGTAATGCGTTACATCCAGCAGAGTGGTGGGATGGGGAGTTATTTGATCGAATTTTGGCGGATGTCCCTTGCAGCGCATCCGGGGTGGTAAGCCGTCATCCTGACATTAAATGGTTGCGTCGTCTGACGGATGTGACTGCTTTTGCAGATAATCAAGAAAAAATTCTCGAAACATTATGGCAACTCCTGAAGAGAGGCGGAAAATTACTTTATATAACCTGTTCTGTGTTTAAAGAGGAAAATGGACAGTTGATCAAACGTTTTTTACAGAAGCAAAGCGATGCCTATGTGCTTCCTCTTTCACATCCGGCCATGGATCAGGGGCAGCTGCTACCGAACGCGTCCTACAATGGTTTTTTTTATGCCTTGTTTGGTAAACGTTGATTTAATGGCAAGGTTTATAAAACTGATCTCTTTTATGATTGCTGCGACATTGGCGGTGTTGATGCTGTCTGTGTCTCAAGCACGTAGCGAAGGCAGTATTGAGATCAAATCTTTTTCGCTTGATGCAGTCGATGAAGGCTATCAAACAAGCCTCGATGCTGAGATCGTACTGAATAGCACTTTAGAGCAAGCGCTAGAAAAAGGGATTGTGCTTTATTTCGTTACAAAATTTGCAATTATCGATTCCCGTTGGTTCTGGCTGGATGAAGAGGTGGCACGCAGTAAACTGCGCATAGGGCTGAGCTATCACGCGCTGACGCGTCAATATCGCTTAAGTGGCAGGATAATAACGTCGCAGAGTTTTGACACACTGCAAGATGCGTTACATGCTTTAGGCAAGCAGCATAACATACCACTTGAAGTGAGGCCTTCTCTCAAGCAGGACGCGGAATATACGGCAACTTTGCAAATATGGCTGGATATTTCCCGATTGGCCAAGCCTTTTCAGTTGGAGTGGTTTAGCTCAAAAGATTGGAATTTGAGTTCAGAAAAGCAAGAATGGCGCATTAGATTGCCTGTGGTCCCTTCTCAAAGCCTAATTAAATAGATCCCTGATGAAGTACGTTATCGCCATCGTTACGACACTCAGTGTTGCTATGTTGTTTCTACTCGCAACGGCAGGTGCCAATACTGAGTTCCTTGAACGCCTTTACCGGTGGTTGATCGTTTCCAATGTGGTTTTTGTTTTGTTCCTGCTGGGCGTGGTCGGGTATTTATTATGGCGATTAAGCAGGCGGCTAAAAGCACGTGTATTTGGTTCCCGGTTAGCGCTGCGACTATTGATGGTGTTTTCGTTGATGGCCATTCTTCCTGGTGTGCTGGTATATGGTATTTCAGTTCAATTTTTAGGGAAGAGCATTGAATCATGGTTTGATGTGAAGGTTGATCAAGCGTTAGAGGGGGGGTTAAATTTAGGGCAAACCATGCTCGATAATTTGCTCGAGGAACTCGAAAAAAAAGCTAAAGCCACTGCTTTGACGTTATCTGATTCTTCTGCATCACCCTTATCGGCATTGAATCAACTGCTGGTGCAGTCACAAATCCAAGAAGTGACGTTGTTCAACCAGGAAGGCAAGGCAATTGCCTTTTCCAGTATTGACGATATCGCGCTATTTCCAGAAATCCCCAACGCCGCCGCGATGCGGCATATACGGATGCAGAAAAGCTATAGCGCTGTCGAGTCGATTCCAGACAAGGGGTTATATTTACGGGTGCTCGTCCCCGTGAATGTGTTGAATCTGGATGAGGATATTAGGGTGCTGCAAGTTTTGCAGCAAGTGCCCAAATTGCTCGCACAGAATGCCGAGATAGTACAGACAGGTTATCGTAATTACCAAGAATTGACTTTATCCCGGCAAGGATTGACCCGGCTTTACAGCATTACGCTGACATTGGCGCTATTTTTAGCACTTTTTTCTGCACTCGCGGCAGCTTTTCTCATTAGCGAGAAATTAAGCGCGCCCTTAGGCATGCTGGCTGAGGGAACCCGGGCAGTAGCGCAGGGAGATTTCAGTAGACGTCATCAGGTACAAAGCAATGATGAGCTTGGCATACTCACCGAGTCGTTCAATCTCATGACGGAGCAGCTTGAAGTGGCGCGTGCTATGGCGCAGCGCAATCAACAAGAAATAGAAAATGCACGTGCTTACCTCGAAAGTATTTTGGCCAATCTTTCTTCGGGTGTCATGGTGTTTGACGAAAAATTACGCATGAGTACGGTTAATCGTAGCGCAGAGCAAATTTTGCAAATTCCGATGGCTAACCTTGTTGGTCTTACCATTGAAGAATGTGCGGAAACAGAGCCGAAGTTACGTATGCTCGCAACCGAAATACGGAGAGGATTTAATTCAGCGGAAATGGGGGAATGGCAGCGTCAGGTCCTGCATTTTACCGAGAGCAAAGATCAGGTGTTGCTTCTTCGTGGATCGCGGCTTCCACAAGTCTCAGGAGGCGGCGTGGTTGTATTTGATGATATCACCGGCTTACTGCAAGTTCAGCGAACGGTAGCATGGGGTGAAGTTGCGCGTCGTTTGGCGCATGAAATCAAGAATCCTTTGACGCCTATTCAGCTTTCTGCTGAACGTATGCAGCATAAGTTGCTAGAAAAACTGAACGGGCAAGATGCAAAAATTTTGCAACGTTCTACAGAGACGATTGTCAACCAGGTTGAAGCGCTTAAAAAAATGGTCAACGAATTCAGTGAATACGCTCGCATACCTGAACTCGAACTCTATCAACTGGATTTTAATCGATTAATTCGTGAAGTTTTGGCCCTTTACGAAACTGCAGGCACTCAAGAACGAGGCTGCATCCCAAGAATTAATATCAAGCTTTCGAAAGAACCTTCTTTGATACGCGGCGACCCGGCAAGATTGCGGCAAGTTATCCATAACTTGTTGCAAAATGCCCAGGATGCCCTGGTTGATGTACCCAATCCTATCATTACGGTTTGTACCGAAATACTTCCCAATGGTGTGCAATTTAGTGTAAGTGATAACGGAAAAGGATTCGCTGAACAAATCAAAGCGCAGGTATTCGAGCCCTATGTCACGACGAAAGCAAAAGGAACAGGCCTTGGCTTACCTATTGTCAAGAAAATTGTGGATGAACATAATGGTACAATCCAAATCGAAAATATTCAGCCACAGGGAGCCAAGGTAACGATTGTATTACCGAGATTATTATCAGATCACACAATATCCAGTCCTTATCAAGTAACATAGCGATTGTTGACTTGATGATATTGCCGTAAAGCACTTAGTTGCATTCCAGTTTTGGAGGTTAATCACACTATAATGGCCAACAATACGGTTCTTGTTGTTGATGATGAGGTTGGCATCCGCGAGCTCTTATCTGAAATCTTGAGTGACGAAGGATACCGAGTCGTGTTAGCTGAGAACGCAGAGCAGGCGCGTAATTGGCGTAATCAGACTCGCCCTGATTTAGTGTTGCTGGATATCTGGATGCCAGATACGGATGGCATAACACTGCTGAAGGATTGGGCTAATAGCGGGTTACTGACGATGCCAGTAGTCATGATGTCAGGTCATGGCACCATCGATACCGCGGTTGAAGCGACGCGCATCGGGGCTGTCGGTTATTTGGAAAAACCCATACCCTTACAAAAATTACTGAGTACTGTAGGACAAGCTTTGCGTGGCGGGCAAAGTAAGCCGGTTCAGACCTTTTCCTTGGTCAGTCTGGGAAGAGGGGCATTGGTCATGGAGCTAAAAAAGAAACTTGAACAAATCGCTGGTTTGAAGACGCCTGTGTTGTTGATGGGTGAACCGGGGGTTGGTATGGAGCACTGCGCTCATTTCTTACATCGTGTCAATACACCTTGGATTGAGCCGGAATCCTTTTCTTTTCTTGCAGAGAATCCACTTAATTTACTGGAGCAAGCAAAAGATGGCATGCTATTTCTAAGGGAAATAGGTGAACTCAATAAATTGGAACAAAAAGGGTTGTTATTGCTTCTGAGTAAGCTGGAAAAATACAATGTTCGTCTCGTGTGCGCAACGACCCATCCATTAGCAGAGTTAACGGCACAAGGCAGCTATAATCCTAGGTTATATGAGATTTTGAGTAGTCTTTGTATCAGTGTGCCATCTTTGAGAATGCACCGTGAAGATATTCCTGAATTAGCCAACCAGATACTCTCGAATTGTATTGAATCGGGTGAAGCCCCTTTTATTCATTTTAGTACTGCAGCATTAAATACGCTTAGAAATTATGATTGGCCTGGAAACTTGTCGCAACTGACGAGTGTCGTGCGTTCCTTGGCGCTTACTTGTACGGGTAATGAGATTTCAGCGGAGGTTGTCCAGCAGGCGCTGGCTTCTCCGTTACCGTCATCAATCTCTATCGCTCCTGATATTCCTTTGAATATATCGTTGCGTGAAGCACGCGATCTATTCGAAAAAAATTATTTTGAGAAACTTATCGACCAAGAAGGCGGAAATATGACAAGGGTAGCAGAGCGTGCCGGATTGGAGCGTACGCACCTTTATCGCAAGATTAAAACCTTAGGGATTAAGCTTCGTAATCAGAATGGCTAAGTGAATACAGAATGCTCTTCTCGATTGTTGTAATGAATCGATATTGTAGAGCACTTCGTCTTAGGAGATAATAGCCGTTTTTGCCCACTTTTGATGTCATGAGGCGCGGAAGATGGATATTCTGTTTTTTGATTTTTTTGGGGAGTAGTGTAGATGGGAGCATTTGAGGATTTTAACGCGCCAGTATTCAAGAATTTGACGAGTGCCATTCGCGCCTTGGCTATGGACGCAGTGCAAAAAGCGAATTCTGGTCACCCTGGCATGCCCATGGGTATGGCAGAAATTGCTGAGGTACTTTGGATTCATCATTTACGCCATAATCCAAGTAATCCTAAATGGGTTGATCGAGACCGCTTCGTTTTATCCAATGGACATGGTTCCATGCTGATTTATGCGTTATTGCATCTGACTGGCTACGATCTGTCCATTGAAGATATCAAAAATTTTCGGCAATTACATTCTAAAACCCCAGGACACCCTGAATACGGTTATACCCCAGGGGTAGAGACAACAACCGGCCCTTTGGGGCAGGGCATCACCAACGCAGTCGGCATGGCATTGGCTGAGAAAATCCTTGCGGATGAATTTAACCGCCCGGGTTTTGATATTGTCAATCACTATACTTATGTATTCCTCGGCGATGGTTGCTTGATGGAAGGTATTTCGCATGAAGCGTGCTCGCTGGCAGGAACGTTAGGACTGGGTAAGCTCATCTGTTTTTATGATGATAATGGAATTTCGATCGATGGGCATGTAGAAGGTTGGTTTACCGACGATACGCCTAAACGTTTCGAAGCTTACGGGTGGCATGTCGTCCCAAATGTAAACGGTCATGATCCTGATGCAATTGAAGCTGCAATCGAAGCCGCTAAAAAAGTACCCAACAAACCTACAATGATTTGCTGTAAAACAGTGATCGGTATGGGTTCGCCTAATAAAGCCAATACTCATGCGGTTCATGGCGCAGCATTGGGCGATGAAGAAATTGCTGCGACACGTCCTCATATTGGATGGAATTATCTTCCTTTTGAGATCCCACAAGACGTTTACGAGGCATGGGATGCACGCCCCAAAGGCCAGAAGCTTGAAAGCGAATGGAATCAAAAATTTGCAGAATATGAGAATAAATATCCTACAGAGGCTGCTGAATTTAAGCGTCGTATGGCGGGTGAATTGCCAGCAAGCTGGTCAGAGCATGTAGAAGGTGTTATTAACCGGGTGAATGCGAAGGGAGAAACCATTGCTACGCGTAAAGCTTCTCAAAACGCAATAGAGGGACTCGCGCCAATCTTACCCGAGCTAGTTGGGGGATCTGCGGATTTGGCGGGATCGAATCTGACGATGTGGTCGGGTTCAAAAGGGGTCAGTTCTGAATCGGGTGGGAATTACATTTATTACGGCGTGCGCGAATTTGGTATGAGCGCGATTATGAATGGATTGTCGCTGCATGGTGGTATCATTCCTTATGGTGGCACTTTCCTGATGTTTTCGGAATATGCGCGCAATGCTTTACGCATGGCAGCGTTGATGAAAATTCGTAATATCTTTGTATTTACACATGATTCAATTGGTTTGGGTGAAGATGGGCCGACACATCAACCCGTTGAACAAACAGCGACATTGAGGTTGATACCCAATATGGATGTGTGGCGTCCCTGCGATACGGTTGAATCAACAATTGCCTGGGCCCGCGCGATCGAGCGTAAGAACGGACCCTCATCACTTATTTTTAGCCGTCAAAATTTACCATTCCAAAAAAGGGATGCGGCAACGATTAAGCTGATTGATAAGGGAGGTTATGTCCTATCAGAAGCGGCCGATGGAAAGCCACAAGCGGTCATTATCGCAACAGGATCAGAAGTTGGTTTAGCGATGGCTGCGCAGAAAGCGTTATCCGATGAGGGTATTCATATTCGTGTGGTATCCATGCCTTGCACAAGCTTGTTCGATCGCCAAGATCAGGCTTATCAGGAAAGTGTATTACCGAAAGGCGTTCGACGTGTTGCAGTAGAAGCGGGTGTCACAGACTACTGGTACAAATATGTCGGACTCGAAGGCGAGATCATCGGTATTGATACATTTGGTGAATCAGCACCCGCCGAAGAATTGTTTAAATACTTCGGGTTTACGGTTGAAAATGTTGTGAATGCAGTTAAAAGAATAATATAAATCGTGCTGCCCATTCATGCAGAATGGAAATGCTTAATTAAGATTTTTTTGTTTAAGGAGTCTGTGTAATGACAATTAAAGTTGGAATCAATGGGTTTGGTCGTATTGGGCGGATGGTGTTTCGTGCATCAGTTGAAAAATTCAATGATATCGATGTAGTTGCAATCAATGATTTGCTAGAGCCTGATTATCTAGCTTACATGCTGACGCATGACTCAGTACACGGGCGATTCAATGGATCCGTTACGGTAGAGGGCGATACACTCGTCGTAAACGGCAAACGCATACGCCTAACCGCGATTAAAGATCCGGCAGAATTGAAGTGGAATGAGGCCGGGGTCGATGTGGTCATTGAGGCGACAGGACTTTTTCTGACTAAAGAAACATGTGAAAAACATCTGGCTGCCGGCGCCAAGAAAGTCATCATGACTGCCCCTTCTAAAGACGATACGCCCATGTTTGTCTATGGCGTAAATGATAAAACATATAGTGGACAACCCATTGTTTCCAATGCATCTTGTACCACCAACTGTCTCGCCCCAATTGCGAAAGTATTAAACGATACTTGGGGAATTAAACGCGGGCTGATGACGACGGTTCATGCAGCAACGGCGACTCAAAAAACCGTGGATGGCCCTTCTAATAAAGATTGGCGAGGCGGGCGTGGTATTCTCGAAAATATCATTCCTTCATCAACGGGTGCAGCAAAAGCAGTGGGCGCGGTCATTCCTGAATTGAATAAAAAGTTGACTGGTATGGCGTTCAGAGTACCTACTTCCGATGTTTCTGTCGTGGATCTTACCGTTGAATTGAATAAAGATGCTACTTATGAAGAAATCTGTAATGTAATGAAAGCCGCATCGGAAGGCCCGATGAAGGGCATACTTGGCTATACGGCAGATAAAGTAGTCTCGACGGATTTTCGCGGTGAAAGCTGTACCTCTGTTTTTGACGCTGAAGCGGGCATATCCTTAGATAAAAATTTCGTTAAAGTCGTTGCTTGGTACGATAACGAGTGGGGCTATTCTTGTAAAGTATTGGAGATGGCCCGCGTTATTGCGAGTAAATAATCTGCAAACTTAAAGTAAGAGCAGGAATTTTTGGAGTAAAGTCTCTTTTTAGGGTATCAAGAAACGGATACCGAGTGCGGTGATGATTTTGTTCTGGAAATTAACGAGCTCTTACTTTATGCCTTGTGGGTAATATTTTTTCCTTTGAGATAGCATGCAATCGACCGAGACGAGATTGTCAAGCTATTCCCGTTAAATTAGCGTCTGTATTGGAGTGACTGTGTCTGTTATCAAACTCATCGACCTGGATTTGAAAGATAAACGCGTTTTTATTCGCGCTGATCTCAATGTACCTATCAAAGAGGGCAAGGTTACATCGGATGCGCGTATTACTGCATCAATGGCTACTATAAAATATTGTTTGGACCGGGGCGCAAGAGTCATGGTGACTTCTCATTTGGGGCGCCCTGAGGAAGGGGTGTGGAGTGAGGAAAATTCGCTTAAGCCCGTTGCCGACAATATTGCCGATCGCTTGGGCAAGCCAGTGCGGTTGATCAAAGATTGGGTCGATGGTGGGTTTGAAGTCGCGCAAGGTGAACTGGTCATCTTGGAAAATTGCCGTATCAATAAAGGCGAGAAGAAAAATGAGGATACTACGGCCCAACGCTATGCCAAATTGTGTGACATATTTGTAATGGACGCTTTTGGGACAGCACATCGAGCCGAAGCATCGACCCATGGAATCGCGAAATATGCTCCAGTCGCCTGCGCAGGCATACTGCTGACAGAAGAATTGGATGCCTTGACTAAAGCGCTGCTGAGTCCCGCGCGACCTATGGTTGCGATTGTGGGAGGATCAAAAGTATCCACTAAATTGACTGTGTTGGAGTCATTGTCAGAGAAAGTAGATCAGCTTGTGGTGGGAGGCGGAATAGCCAACACTTTTCTAAAGGCATCCGGCAAAAACGTAGGTAAGTCTTTGTGTGAAGATGATTTGGTTCCTACCGCGCAGCAACTGATGGAAAAAATGAAACAGCGTAATGCAACTATTCCGATTGCTGTTGATGTTGTAGTCGGTAAGAAATTCGATGCAAATGAGCCTGCCGTATTAAAAGATGCTGATGCAGTTTCGGATGACGACATGATTTTCGATATTGGACCAAAAAGTGCTCAGGAACTGGCTGATATTATTATGAAGGCAGGTACGGTCGTTTGGAACGGGCCTGTTGGCGTGTTTGAGTTTGATCAGTTTGGCGAGGGTACTCGTACCATAGCAAAAGCCATTGCTGATACGAAAGCGTTTACTTTGGCCGGGGGAGGCGATACGATCGCCGCTATTCAAAAATATGATATTTATGACAAAGTATCCTATATTTCGACTGCAGGGGGAGCCTTTCTTGAATTTTTAGAAGGAAAAAAACTGCCAGCCGTTGAAATTTTGGAAATGCGCGCACGCTAGCAGCTAGGCTGAAAGTTTATTTCAGGAATGATTAGAAGAACGAAAATCGTCGCAACACTGGGACCCGCTTGCAGTGACCCATCTGTTTTGCGAAATATGATTCTTGCCGGAGTGAACGTGGTAAGAATCAATTTTTCTCATGGTACCCGAGAAGAACATATCGCTTACGCAGATCTTACTCGTAACCTTGCCCGAGCGACAGGGTGTACGATAGGGGTGTTGGCTGACTTGCAAGGGCCCAAAATCCGTATTGGTAAATTTGATCATGGTAAGATCTGGTTAAAAGTGGGCGACGAATTTATACTTGATGCCGAGTGTGAATTGGGTAACGAGGAGCGGGTAGGGCTTGATTACAAAGAATTGCCCAACGATGTCGAAGAAGGCGCAACTTTGCTGCTCGATGACGGACGGATTGTACTCAATGTCACCAAAGTGGTTGGGAGCGAAATATTTTGTCAAGTCAAACAAGGTGGGGTGTTATCAAATAACAAGGGCATTAATCGCAAAGGGGGAGGGTTGAGCGCACCCGCCCTGACAAATAAAGACTTGCAAGACATCAAAACTGCAGCTGCTTTGAAAGCGGACTATTTGGCAGTTTCTTTTCCCCGCTCTGGAGAGGATATACGACAAGCCAGGACCCTCATGCAAGAGGCGGGAGGGAATAGTCTTATCATGGCAAAAATCGAGCGCTCAGAAGCTATTTTGGCTTTGGACGATATCTTGGATGCGTCCGATGCCATTATGGTTGCGCGGGGTGATTTAGCGGTTGAAGTGGGGGATGCGGCAGTCCCGGCATTACAGAAGCGGATGATACGTTCAGCACGTACCAAGAATAAGCTCGTCGTGACTGCAACGCAAATGATGGAATCGATGATTATTAATCCGATTCCTACACGTGCCGAGGTGTCTGATGTCGCCAACGCCGTATTAGACGGAACCGATGCTGTGATGCTATCTGCTGAGTCTGCTGCTGGGCAATACCCGGTTGAGTCAGTTGAGGCGATGGCAAGAGTATGTCTTGAAGCAGAAAAAGAGTACACGGTCAACCAGATGCTGAGACGTTCACCCGAAACCCAGCCGGTTAGTATCGAAGAGGCAATTGCCCGGGCTACCATGTATACGGCGGGGGGACTTAAAATTCGTGCAATAGCAGCACTTACTCAAAGCGGGGTAACGGCATTATTGATGTCACGAAGAAGCTCGAAAGTACCTATATTCGCTTTAAGCCCACAAGAGGACACACTTGGTAAAATGACTTTGTTTCGGGGTGTATATCCCATAGAGTTTGGTCAGGATGTATTTGAGCCAGAGATTATCCTCAATATGGCGGAAGACGAATTATTTAAACGCGGTGCCGTGCGTGATGGTGATTTGATCGTTATGACAATAGGCGAGCCCGTTGGCATTGCGGGTGGCACTAACACGATGAAAATTGTTAGGGTAGGGAATCACAAAAAACCAGATGAACCTGAAAATGTTGAAGTGGGTTCGGTACCGGCGAGTGTTTAGTTTTGATTGTGCATTGTTTTTCCTATAATTCATGGGTTTTCTACTGAAAGAAAAGCTATTATTAATATGTGCATTTTTGATAAATCAGATACAAAAAATAAAATTTAAGGAGACCTAAATGGCACTTGTATCAATGCGACAGCTGTTAGATCATGCAGCAGAAAATGGTTATGGACTACCCGCATTTAATGTCAATAATCTTGAACAAATCCATGCAATTATGCAAGCCGCTGCTGAATGCGACAGCCCGGTAATCATGCAAGGCTCGGCTGGTGCACGGAAATACGCAGGCGAACCTTTCTTGCGTCATTTAATTGCGGCCGCGGTAGAAGCCTATCCTCATATTCCCATTGTAATGCACCAAGATCATGGTGCTTCGCCCGCAGTTTGCGTTAATGCGATTCGGAGTGGTTTCTCGAGTGTCATGATGGATGGCTCTCTCGAAGAGGATGCAAAAACACCCTCATCTTACGAATATAACGTCGATGTCACGGCTAAGGTAGTGGCAATTGCGCATGCTGTCGGTGTTTCTGTTGAAGGTGAATTAGGGTGTCTTGGCTCGCTCGAATCAGGAATGGGCGAAGCAGAAGATGGCCATGGTGCTGAAGGTGTGCTATCACACGATCAATTACTGACCGATCCTGAGCAAGCCGCTGATTTTGTGAAAAAAACGCGTGTAGATGCGCTTGCCATTGCAATTGGCACCTCGCATGGCGCCTATAAATTTACGCGGAAGCCAACAGGAGATATTCTTGCGATCGAGCGTATCAAAGAAATTCATAAACGTATTCCCAATACACACCTAGTGATGCATGGTTCAAGCTCAGTTCCGCAAGAGTGGCTTGAAATTATCCGTGAATACGGCGGCGAAATGAAAGAAACCTACGGAGTGCCTGTGGAAGAAATCCAGCAAGGTATCAAGTATGGTGTGCGAAAAGTGAATATCGACACGGATATACGACTTGCGATGACAGGCGCAATTCGCCGCCATCTGGCAAAAAATAAGAGTGAATTTGATCCAAGAAAATTCTTGAAGGATGCAACAGCTGCGGCTAAGGAAATTTGTAAAGCACGATTCGAAGCCTTTGGTAGTGCAGGACAAGCGAGCAAAATTAAGCCGATAATGTTGGATGAAATGGCCAATCGTTATGCAAAAGGTGAATTGGACCCCATCATTACCTGATTACTGTCAAAAATAAGCAACTAGGCTGCTGGCCAATAACTGAACATTTCAGTGTCATCTAGCACAGCAGCCTTACCTGCTATAAGGATATCTGCATTTATCATTTTGTTAGATGCAGATATATTTTTTGTGGGTTCTCCAGAAAGGTAAGCTATTACAGAAAGCAGGCAGTGCATGCTTCAATTCTGTTTTCTTTTGCCGTATCTGCTGTTTATTCCAACCTAGAATAATCCCTATCGCTTCACGAATTGTTAGTGTATTTGCTTTTGATTTAGGGATTTCTCCCAGGAGCTTGTTGATAGTTGTGCTGTCATTAAGTGCGCCTAAAATATCTTGTAATGTAGACAATGTCTTTATATATTGTTTAGCTGCTTTCGGTGAGTAAAGTGTCTGTAAAAAATCAACGGCATAACGTTGTTTTTTTATACTGATACGTAATGCATGGAGCGAAGATGCGTCTAGTTCCTCAATTTTCTGGCAGACACCAAGGATGTGTTCATGGCGTTCGGTCAGCAATGAAGTGGTAAATTTTTTCAACGTGGTTTTGGCACGCTGCTGCGCGCTCAATTGGATCGAGTAGGGGAGTAATTCGGCAAGCCATAGATTGAGTTGTAATATTAATTCTAAATAACGCTTTGAGCGAATGCTGTAACATGCGGTTTTATTGTGCGATTGCCGCAGCTTTTCGCAAACTTTCCTGATCGATAATATACCGGAATGTTTTGCGAAATTTTTCTGTATTAACGAGAGATGTTCCATAACGAATACATCCCAATCGCGAGCCGGATTAAACTGGCGGGTTAGCCATTTCAGCTCGTGTACAAGAGGCTCTGGATCGTGGAGTACCGAGGAGAAAATATCAAAAGCTGAGCGGAGCCGACGTAGCGCAACGCGCATTTGATGAAGGTATTCGATATCGTCACCGGCTAACGTACCCTGCTCATTTTTGGTCAAATGCGCTAGGCAGTTCCGAGCAATTAAGACAAAAGCTTCTGTTGGATCCATATCTGCCGTGAGGACAATGGGTTGCGCCTTTACCGGTGGTGTCTGATGTCCGGTATAGAGACTGTAGCCTCGTTCGGCCTTGCTCCTATTTTCCAGTCTAATTGGGAATGTAAACGATTGAGCAAGTAGCAGCGCAAATTTGAACAATGCGACAGGGTTACCCGTTTTCAGCTCAAGCTCAATCTCAGCAAAAGGCTCTTTTAAATGATCGGTGATAATTTTACCGCGATCGATGCATAATTCGATTTGATCGGATTTATTGGGCTGAAGTATGCGTATCTGACGAGTAAACTCGGTCCTGAATATTGGACGGAGCTGTTCACGTAAGGCTGGATCACTGAAAAACTTCGGTATAACAGGGTCGCTTAATTGCGAGAAATCGAGTTGATTGCCGGCTAAGGGTACCTCCCATTCGTCACGCTCATGCAATCCTGATGCAGCACTGCCCTCGGTCTTAATAGTTTGTATCCATACATTGCCAGATTGGCGTAGACGAAGTGCGCAACGCTGATTCTTTAAGGTTAACTCAGGTGTGTCATAGTAAACTGTATGTAACTTTTGTCGGGGCGGTGCAGAAATACTCAAGTTATCGAGCAACGGTATATGCAACAAGTGCTTTACGCAGTGAGCGGGTAAGGATAGTTTGAGCTCGATCTCTTTAGGCATTCATTCTGGCCTCAGTAGTCTAGTATTGTTTTGCAGCAGCAAGCTTTGTGAGTAACGTTTCCTGAGCGCTGAAACGTCTGCTGGGGCGCACGGATTTACGCTTGTAATGGCCCTCCGCATTCATTTCCCACGCTTGTGTGTTATCTCTAAGGTAGGGTTTCAGTCCTTCGGTGATGACACGTTTCTTTAGCCGTGGATCTAAAACAGGAAAGCAAATTTCAATTCGACGGAAGAAATTTCGATCCATCCAGTCAGCGCTGGATAAATACACATTATGGTTATTATTGCTGCAAAAATAGAAAATTCGTGTGTGTTCTAGGAAGCGGCCAATGATGGAACGCACTTTTATATTATCCGACAAACCGTGAACACCTGGACGTAAAGCACACGCGCCACGGATGATCAATTGAATTTTGACCCCTGCTTGCGAAGCTGAGTACAATGCCTGAATAATGTTGGGTTCCAGCAGTGCATTCATTTTGGCAATAATAGCGGCCGGTTTACCTGCTTTGGCATTTGCCGCTTCAATTCCGATTGCAGTTAAGATCTGACTATGAAGACTAAAAGGGGATTGCCACAGATGCTTTAATTTGCTGGCTTTGCCTAGGCTAGTCAGTTGCAAGAAAACTTCATTGACGTCCGCACAGATTTCTTCATGACAGGTGAGCAATCCAAAATCAGTATAGAGCCGGGCTGTTCCTGGGTGATAATTACCTGTGCTTAGGTGTGCATAGCGACGAAGTTTGCCTTCCTCCCGTCGAACCACCATTGCCATTTTAGAGTGTGTTTTGTGCCCTACAATGCCATAGACGACATGTGCGCCAACTTCTTCAAGGCGACCGGCCCAATTGATATTCGCTTCTTCGTCAAAGCGTGCCAACAATTCAACGACGACGGTCACTTCTTTTCCTCTGCTGGCGGCTGCAATCAATGCTTCCATTACGGTCGAGTCCGAGCCTGTTCGGTAGACAGTTTGCTTGACGGCGACAACATCGGGGTCAATGGAAGCCTGCTGGATAAATTGTATGACCGGTTGAAAAGACTGAAACGGATGATGCAATAAAATATCGTTCTTCCGAATCATGTGGAAAATATCGGAGATTTTCTTTTTCTGCGTAGAAAAGGGCAGCCCAGGAATAAACAATGGGAATTTAAGCTCGGGGCGATCAATTTGCCCTGGGACTTGCATAAGACGGACTAAGTTGACCGGTCCGTTGACTTGATATAAATCCTCTTGCGTAAGCCCAAATTGTCCGAGAAGGAATTCAGACATATGCGGTGGGCAATTATCCGCTACTTCAAGGCGGACAGCGTTACCAAGATGGCGCTGAGGTAATTCGCCCTGTAAGGCAATTCTTAAATCTTTGATTTCTTCCTCATCTACAAACAAATCGCTGTTGCGGGTTACCCTAAATTGGAAACAGCCAATTGCCTGCATGCCAACAAACAATTCCCCTACATGCGCATGCAGGATCGAGGATAAGAAAATGAAATCATATTCTTCGGTACTGACTTCTTGTGGGAGCCGGATGATGCGCGGCAGTATGCGGGGTGCCTGGACTATGGCCATTCTGGAATTGCGGCCAAACGCATCCTTTCCCTCCAGCTCAACTGCAAAATTAAGGCTCTTATTCAGAACGCGCGGGAAAGGATGGGACGGATCCAATCCGATGGGCGTGAGCATAGGCATCAGCTCTCGAAAGAAAAAAGCTTTAATCCATTCACGCTGGGCATCATTCCAGTCGCTTCTGCGTAGGAAGCGGATACCATGGAGTGCTAATTCAGGCAGGATACTTTCATTCAGTAATTGATATTGGCGTGAAATGATTTGATGCGTTTTTTCGGCAACCAATTTGAAAGTCTGACGTGGGAGCATACCGTCCGGCCCAAAACCTGGCGTATCCAGTTTTATTTGCTCTTTTAGTCCCGCAACACGCACTTCAAAAAATTCATCGAAATTGCTGCTGACGATGCAGAGAAAGCGAAGCCTTTCTAACAATGGCGTATCTTTGTTTTCAGCTTGAGCAAGCACACGCCGGTTGAATTCGATCTGACTCAATTCTCGGTTAAGAAAATGAGTTGAGCGCGTCAAGTCTGTCACATTGGCTGAGTCAGGCATATTCGATTGTCTTCGTGTGTCTCACTAACTAAGTGTTAGGGCGATTGATCAAGGGTGCATATCTGATGTTGGTTTACTCATCCTCTTTTTTATCGGGCGGAACATATCCCGCGGGCTGAGCTACGCCTTCTCCAAAAAAATAAGCTTCCATTTGAGCTGTTAGATATTTGCGCGCTTTAATATCGGCAAGGTTGAGCCGATATTCATTAACCAACATTGTTTGATGCTGAATCCACTGATTCCAAGCTTCTTTGGATACATTCTCATAAATTCGTTTTCCTAGCGCTCCTGGAAAGGTCGGGAAATCCAAGCCTTCGGCTTCTCGTCCTAACTTGATACATTTTACAATTCTGGTCATTTAATTACCTGTACACGTCAACTGTATAAACATTCATGCATGCTATTGCTATAAAAATGGATGGCAAGAGCTTAAATGTAATTGTATCGCAACCCGTTGGGTCGCATACGATTTCATGCGCATGGAAGCGGATGGGTATAGAGAATTATTCGTACGCATGGATGAGCCATAGCATATAGCCCATTACCGTTAAACATGCAGTTGAAGCTGCGTAGGTATAATAGCGATATTTTTTGATAAGACGTGCTTGTGAATGGATCGAGATAATAAAAGGGCGTGTGTTGTCCGTGGGCTTCATCATGAGATGGGTATCCGGTTCCATGGCCTGCTCATGATAGATTGTTTGCGCTTGTTCAAAAGCTTGTTGGCGCGCGGCTTCCCATTCCAGTTGATCAATTTGGCCGTCTTTGTTGCTATCGAAGCGCTTCAGTAGTTGCGCTGGATCTTGTTTCCAATCGGTGATCAGTTGGTACATGGCATCACGAACTGACTGGCGAGTGACCGCAGAGAGCGTCGTGAATTGACCGATAATGTAAAGCGATTGTCCGGGTAGGATGAGTTTTTCACTGTATCGATAGCGGTTAAAACTGCTCAGTAGGATAGATTGGCTTGCCAGTATTTTGGTCAATGTGGGCCATTCGTTGTCGCCATACCATACCAATTGTTCATTGCTATGTATTTCTGCGCCAGTAGGATCAACAAAGCAACTACTGGTTCCATCTGTTAATTTAAACTGATGCGGGCTGGTATTTTGATAGATGAGATTCCAGCGAGACTGTGTACGGCCCTTATGAACAAAGGTTTCTTTGCGCTCGATTTTACTGTGATACCAAATACAGAGGTGGTTGGATAAGGGCGCATAAATAAGCTGACCATCGATACATTGTCCCTTGCCCTCCACTTCGATATAGCCCTGGTGCGCTGAACGCAGTTTTGCAGTGGGCGTATTTTCAATGAAGCGTAATCGCTTCCAACTGCGGTAGAAAAAATAGAAGCTGATCAAAGCAGCTAGGACAGATGCTACGAGCGCTAGCTCAAATTCTTCAACAGCGAGTTGGGTAGAAAAATTGTACACAGCTTGACAGAACGCTAGCTGAATAATTTTCTCATATCGACATCCTGCTTATCGGCATCGCTGAATTCGAGTAATGTTCGTGGCTTGAACCTGAACCAGTTGGCAATAATGACGTCTGGAAATTGCTCAATACGTACATTATTGATTTTCGCCGCCTCGTTGTAATATTCACGGCGATCAGCGATGCTATTTTCCAATTGGGTGATGCGCGCTTGTAAGTGCTGGAATTTTTCGCTGGCTTTGAGTTCAGGATAATCCTCCACTACCGCGAAAAGATTACCTAAGCCTGTTCTTAGCATGTTTTCGGCGAGGCCAAGTGCGCCGATATCACCTGCTTCCCTTGCCTGCGCAACGCGTGCCCGCGCTGAGATGATCTGCTTGAGTGCTTCCTGTTCAAAGCCCATATATTGCTTGCAGGTTTCAACCAGCTTAGGAAGTTCATCATGGCGCTGTTTGAGCAAAATATCGATATTGGACCAGGCCTGCGAGACACTGTGCTTTAGATCTACTAGGCTGTTATAAATCAATATGCTATAGACCGACACAATGATGGTAGCTATAAGAAAAATATAGATAACGATATCCATGACTGTTTTCCTTTTAATTTTCTTGATTAACTTACCTTAACGGCAATGTTACAAAGAATTTAAAAAAGAAGAATAGATTAAAAAAGACTATCTTTTGACGAAAATTAAATCCCAGACAGGGTGTCCGAGCCGTAAACCACGTTGCTCAAATTTTGTGAGGGGACGATAATCTGGGCGGGCCGCGTAATCATTTGTCGTATTGACTAGGCATGTTTCGTTTGTTAGCGCGGATAGGATTTGTTCAGCATAGTCTTGCCAATCAGTCGCGATATGGAGATACCCCCCTGTTTTCAGATGCTGACTTAAAAGCGCAATAAAAGCGGGTTGAATTAAGCGACGCTTATGATGGCGTGCCTTAGGCCAGGGATCTGGGAAAAAGATATGTGCACCATCTAACGATTCATTGGGCAACATGGATTGCAAAACTTCGACGGCATCATGCTGAATAATGCGTAAATTGGTTAAACCGAGCTGATTGATTTGGTTTAAAAGGCTGCCGATACCAGGTGTATGGACTTCTATAGCGAGATAATCATTTTGTGGGTGCTGTCTAGCAATGACTGCGGTGGCTTCCCCCATGCCAGAGCCGATCTCCAATATCTTGGGGGCATTACGCCCAAAAATCTGCATGAGATCAATTGGTTCCTCAGAATAGGGGATACCATATTGAGGAAACCATGTTTCGTAAGCATGCTGTTGTGCTTTTGTGAATCGACCCTGACGAATCACAAAACTGCGAATAGAACGTGATGATGTCAAAGTAACGTGCAACTAGAATGAGTTTTTAATGGGTGCAAATAATCAATTACTTGGCTTGTGCAGGTAGTATGCCTTCAGCTGGTGAGCTGGGGCTTGCGCTATAAAGTTTTTTTGCCATTCTACCGGCAAGATAGGCTTCGCGCCCTGCTTCAACTGCTTTTCGCATCGCTTGGGCCATCAAAATCGGATTTTGCGCGCAAGCGATAGCCGTATTTGTCAGAATGCCGTCACAACCTAATTCCATCGCGATTGCTGCGTCTGAGGCAGTGCCGACACCAGCATCGACTAATACAGGAACTTGCGTATTGTCGATAATGATTTGCAAATTCCATGGATTGAGAATGCCCATACCTGAGCCGATCAATGATGCCAGCGGCATGATCGCAACGCAACCAATTTCTTCTAATTGCTTGGCAACGATCGGATCGTCCGAGGTATAGACCATCACTTGAAAATTTTCTTTGACAAGGATTTCTGCTGCTCTAATGGTTTCTACCACATTCGGAAATAGCGTTTTGGCGTCTCCCAGAACTTCGAGTTTTACCAAAGAGTGTCCATCAAGCAATTCTCGCGCAAGCCTTAAGGTGCGAATGGCTTCATCAGCGGTGTAGCAACCGGCAGTATTGGGTAATAGGGTATATTGGGTAGGAGGTAAAATATCGAGCAAGTTGGGTTCACTGGGACTTTGACCGATATTGGTACGGCGAATAGCCACAGTGATGATTTGTGCGCCACTGGCCTCAATAGCGGTTCGTGTTTCATTGAAATCTTTATATTTACCAGTGCCGACTAAAAGACGGGAACTGTAACGTTTGCCAGCTATAATGAAATCATCCATGGAAAGAGTTTTTACCGAGTATCGTAAGCCGTAGAGAAAGCTAAAATAAGGTTGATAGTGTTTGAGGTAAGCGAGAACGCTTATCCTCCGCCTACTGCAACTACAATTTCAAGTCGATCACCGTCAAACAAGGGCTGTTCTGTGAATTGACTGCGTGGCACGATTTCGCCATTCCGTTCCACAGCAAGACGCTTATTCTGTAATGACATTTGTTCAAGAAGCTGCTGGAGATTAAGCAGGTTGTCGAAATGTCGGGGCTGACCATTAATGATGAGCTGTATCATTTAAAAAAGACTTGGCGTAAGGTAAACTTTATAGCGATATTTTTTATCGGCCTATTTTAGCATGCGGGTGTAGCTCAATGGTAGAGCAGAAGCTTCCCAAGCTTAAGACGAGGGTTCGATTCCCTTCACCCGCTCCATTAATCGCGCTCTGACAAAAATAAAACATGGTGGGCCATAGCTTATTGATACTATAATATTGATGTTTTGATCAAATAATCCCGGATCGTCTGATGATAAAAATCAATAGGGGACAGTTTTGCTTTTTTTTATTGGTTACTTTGTTGATTGTGAGTGACACCGTATCGAGTAGTGAGAAAACTGATCTTCCTAAGCCTCAACATATTCTTGGATGGGTTGAGCCCATGCGATTAGAGCCATGGGGTTTGAAAATGCGTGCCCGCTTGGATACAGGGGCGAATACATCATCGATGAGTGCGCGCGATACGCAATTCTTCAAGAAAGGGAATAAAGATTGGGTCCGGTTCATTCTCGATTTCAGAACCGATAAGGATAAACCCCATCGTACTATCGAAATTGAACGTCCCGTACTCCGTACACTTAAAATCAAACGACATAACGGAATCTCACAAGAGCGACCAGTCATAACCATGGATATCTGTATTGCGAATGAGGTGCGTAATGTCGAGTTTAATCTTATCGACCGCCGGGCGCTTAATTACCCGATCCTACTAGGCCGTAAAGCACTTGCGGGCTTTGCGCTAGTCGATTCAGGGCAGGCTTATCTAGGTAAAGCAGATTGCGGGCATGTAAAGAAAAAGAAGAAAAAAAGTGATCCGCTGGGTGAACCGGTAATATCTGAATGAGACAACTCCATTTATTTGTTTTGGTGATAGCACTTTGCGCGGCTGGGCTGGGCTTATTTTATTATAAAGTAACAACATTAGGGTTGCCGCTTACCTCATCTGAACAGGCAGAGGTTTGGAATGTCGAAGCGCGAATCAGTTTTCGAGCAAAACCTGACACGGGTATCAAAGTAAGCCTACCACTTCCACTCAATCCTCCTGGCTATTCGATTATCGCAGAGGATTTTGTCGGTGCTAATTATGGGCTCGCGATCGAGCAAGATGAAAATGGGCGAGTCGCCCTATGGGCAAAGCGGCGTGCGCAAGAAAAACAGCTATTATTTTATCGTGCCGTAATTTACGATGAAGGGAACAAAGTAACCGAATCTGACAAGCCACCTGCTTATCCCTCAGCTCCCAATTATCCTGAAAATTTTGTTCTGGTGATTAAAGGTTTACTCGATAAAGCGCGCCAGCATTCAGCCGATACCGTAACTTTCGCTCAACAAGTCATTCAACAATTAAATGCTTCTCCTCCCGCCCCTGAGCTAAGTTTGTTACTTGAACATATTGGTAGTCCGCGTAATCTTGCTAAAAATATCAGTTGGATACTGGCAGGTGCGCGTATTCCTTCAAGAATTATTCAAGGACTTCGTCTGGAGGATGGTAAACGCTATACAGAACTGGAATCTTGGCTGCAGGTTTATGATGGCAGTCAATGGCGTACACTTAATATTAAAGATGGCCAGGAAGGTTTACCAGCAAATTTTGTTGTCTGGCAATATGGTGACCAAAAGACTTTTTCTATTGAGGGTGGAAGCGAAATGAGCCTTCAATTCTCTGTTGCGAAAACACTGCGTGAGCTGGTGGATATCGCGGAGTCGCGTGCAGCGTTAAAAGGGTCGCGCATCATGGAGTTTTCTTTGTACTCATTGCCAGTGCAGACTCAAAATGTATACAAAGTGCTGCTCGTGGTGCCATTGGGTGCCTTTGTCGTGGTGTTGATGCGCAATTTGATTGGCGTAAAAACTTTTGGGACATTCATGCCTGTATTGATCGCTCTGGCTTTTCGGGAAACCGAATTAGCTTGGGGAATCATCTTGTTTTGCTTGATTGTTGGGCTAGGTCTGTTGTTGCGCGCTTACGTCGATCGATTGAAATTATTACTTATCCCAAGATTGGCATCGGTGTTGACCTTGGTGGTGTTGATCATGGCAGGCACCAGCGTCATCATGCATAAACTAGGCTTGGAAATGGGCTTGTCGGTTGCGCTGTTTCCAATGGTTATCATGACAATGACAATTGAAAGAATGTCTTTGACGTGGGAAGAAGCTGGGCCAGCAGAAGCATTTAAGCAAGGAATAGGCAGTTTACTGGTGGCAACGATTGGTTATCTTGTCATGAATATAGATGCTATGCAGCATTTATTGTTCGTTTTCCCGGAATTACTGCTTCTTGTTTTGGCGGCTACGTTACTATTTGGTCGCTACTCAGGATATCGATTGATGGAGCTTTGGCGATTTAGAGCGCTTGCCAAGTGATGATATATGTTTAAAACTCTGCTGAAGCTAAAGCGAGCGGGTATCGTTGGGATCAATCGCCGAAATGCTGATTATATTTTACGTTATAACCAACGTGCGTTATATCCTTTAGTCGACGATAAATTACATACCAAGCGATTAGCCATTGCTGCCGGTATTGCAGTGCCCGATTTGTATGGCGTCATCGAGATCGAACATGATATTGCCAGCCTTCCTGAGATCGTACGTGGGCATCAGGATTTTGTAATCAAGCCAGCGCATGGATCAGGAGGGAACGGTATTGCTGTGATCGTAGGGCGCATCAATGACCGGTACCAATATAACAATGGAAACTTGTTGACTGAAGAGGAGCTTGAGTACCATATCTCCAATATTCTGAGCGGGATGTACAGTTTAGGTGGGCAACCTGATCAAGCGCTCATCGAGTATCGAGTCAAATTTGATCCCATATTTGAACCCATCAGTTATCGAGGCGTTCCTGACATTCGTACGATCGTTTTCCGAGGCATTCCTGTTGCTTCGATGGTTCGCTTGCCTACGCGAATGTCAGATGGCAAAGCTAATTTGCACCAAGGTGCAGTGGGTGCGGGCATTGATTTGACAACGGGCTGCACGACGCGGGCTGTTTGGCAAAATCGTCCTGTCGAACATCATCCAGATACCGGTGCGAGTATCAGTGGTTTTCAGATTCCTCATTGGAATAAGCTGCTCACCCTGGCGGCGCAATGCTATGAATTGGTCGGATTAGGTTACCTCGGTGTCGATGTTGTATTGGATCAGAAATTGGGACCATTGGTATTAGAACTCAATGCAAGACCGGGATTATCGATTCAAATTGCGAATGGGCAGGGTATACAAAAACGCCTCGAATATATTGACCGATTAGCTGAAATCCCTTCGTCCGCCGAATCGCGTGCGAGCCTTGCACAGCAACTTTTTGTACAAATCTAACCAGCTAAGGTAGGCTGCTTGGTTAAATCGTGGTAAGTAATAGCGCATATAAAAGTTTCGAAATTACTTTTTTGCATTTCGTGCCGAACGGATTGCGTCCGCTAGTTGCAAAACCGACATGGCGTAGAAAGTGCTGCGATTATAGCGCGTAACAACATAGAAATTGTTGAATCCAAGCCAGTACTGCATGTTATCATCATCTTTTAATTCTATAAGCGTTGCTAAACGCTCTTCATCTATTTTTTTCAGCGGTATGATATTCGCTTGTCGAAGCTTTTTGATTGGATGAATGGGCTCAATACCCGCTTGTAAAATTTCTTGATAAAATTCGCTCATTACGCCAACATGTGCGCGAGTAATAATGGGTCCGCCAGCTTCCCATCCATATTCTTTAAGGTAGTTAGCCACGCTTCCAATCGCATCTGCGGTATTGGTCGTGAGATCAATTTTTCCGTCGCCATCGAAATCGATTGCATAGCGCCGGTAACTTCCAGGCATAAATTGGGGGATGCCGATTGCGCCCGCATAGGAACCTTTGAGACTAAATAAATCAAAGTTTTGCTCCCGAACAAGGAGTAAATATTGCGCTAGCTCACTTCTAAAAAATTCTGCGCGTCTTGGATAATCAAATGCCAACGTGGTAAGTGCATCAATTACACGGTGATTGCCGGTCGTGGCGCCGTAAGCTGTTTCGACACCGATAATCGCCACGATAATTTCTTCAGGGACGCCAAATGTCTGGCTTGCTTGTTGAAGCTTTTGCGCATGCGCATTCCAAAAACTGACACCATTTTTGATACGCTGAGCATTGACAAAACGTGCGCGATATTGATTCCAGGAAATAGATGAAGGGGGCGTAGAAATTAATTTAATGATAGCAGGCTGGAATTGAACCTGGCCAAAGATAGCTTCAAGTTGCGATTGAATAAAACCATGCTCTGTAACCATTTCATCAATAAAATGCTTGATTTCTGGACGGAGTGTAGCCGAAGCAAATGCCGTACTCCAGGATACCGATATGATACCGATGAATGTGGCAAGAATAAAACGTAGAAGTTTATTACGCTGTATAAATTGCATGATGACTTGCCTCGCCTCGCATGGAAAGAGTTATTCAGTTAATGGATATTGCGGCATGATCTCATTTAACTAAGCATGGATTCTATTGATAAGTTGATTATTAAGCTAGTCTTGGAAATAAGGTAAGGTTAAGGCGATAAGAAATTCGGGTGGGTTCTGAAAATCTGAGCTGATCGTTAATAGATTTATATGATTGGGTATCTAGTGTACGACAATACTTCCCATTTGCAGGAATTTTCTATAGTATAACAATCGCGAGTTACACATTTCAATTTCAGCTTTTGTTTGATCAGCTGTCGATTCTGACCGAATCATAATTTCATTGGCGAATTGCGCCAATGACCAATTTATTAAATATTAAATTTGAATGGGGATTTCATGAGTCAGCACGTTCACTATATTACAGATGCAACTTTTGAAGCGGAAGTATTACAATCACAATTACCTGTTTTAGTTGATTATTGGGCGGAATGGTGTGGGCCGTGTAAGATGATTGCACCGATTTTAGATGAGGTGGCAAATGAATATAATGGCCGACTGAAAGTTGCGAAACTTAATATTGATGAGAATCAAATCACACCCCCAAAATATGGCATTCGAGGAATACCCACTTTGATGCTATTCAAAAATGGTAATATCGAAGCGACTAAGGTGGGGGCGCTTTCAAAGTCGCAATTGACAGCATTTATTGATAGTCATCTGTAAAATTATTTGGTTTGCCCATAAACTGGCTCGAGTAAGTTTATACTTATAAGAGCTATCTACCGTATCGATATTTCCCTTTTTCCCATTTGGCAATACTCTTCATTCTGAGTGTTTAGCATCTTTATTCTTTTCTCTATCTTTTTACGAGTTTCCTCATGCGTTTATCCGATCTTAAAAGCCTTCACGTCTCTGAATTAATAAAAATGGCAGTTGCTAATGAAATTGAAGGCGCAAATCGTTTGCGAAAGCAAGACCTGATTTTTGCCTTGCTAAAAAATCAAGCGCGTAAGAATGAAAGTATTTTTGGTGAAGGAACCCTAGAGATTTTGCAAGATGGTTTTGGTTTTTTACGATCTCCAGATACGTCTTATCTGGCTGGACCCGATGATATTTATATTTCACCGAGCCAGATAAGGCGTTTTAATCTCCATACCGGTGATTCAGTTGATGGAGAGATTCGTCCACCTAAAGATGGTGAGCGTTATTTTGCATTAGTCAAGGTTGACAAAGTCAATAATGAGCCTCCCGAAAATTCCAAACGGAAAATTTTATTCGAGAATCTGACACCTTTATTTCCAACCGAACGCCTTGTACTCGAGAGAGATATCAAGTCTGAAGAGAATATCACAGGAAGAATAATTGATCTGATTGCGCCTATCGGAAAAGGGCAGCGCGGCCTGCTGGTGGCAAGTCCGAAATCGGGTAAAACTGTCATGCTGCAGCATATTGCACATTCCATTGCTGCGAATCATCCTGACGTCATCTTGATGGTATTGCTGATAGATGAACGACCGGAGGAAGTTACAGAAATGATCCGCTCGGTTCGGGGTGAAGTTATTTCATCAACATTTGACGAATCCGCCATGCGGCACGTTCAAGTAGCCGATATGGTAATCGAAAAGGCTAAACGCCTCGTTGAGCATAAAAAAGATGTCGTGATACTGCTTGATTCGATTACCCGACTCGCGCGTGCGTATAATACGGTGGCACCGGCCTCTGGTAAGGTATTGACAGGGGGGGTGGATGCGAACGCATTGCAACGGCCTAAACGGTTTTTTGGTGCCGCACGGAATATAGAGGAGGGCGGCTCTCTCACCATTATTGCAACTGCCTTAGTCGACACAGGCTCGAGAATGGATGACGTGATTTACGAAGAATTCAAAGGAACGGGCAATATGGAAATCCATCTTGATCGGCGTATGGCAGAAAAACGTATTTATCCAGCAATCAATGTGAATCGTTCTGGCACTCGTCGAGAAGAATTGCTGCTTCCGCAAGAAATCCTCCAGAAAATATGGATATTGCGAAAACTGCTCTATCCCATGGACGAAATGGATGCGATGTCTTTTTTGCTGGATAAAATTAAAGCTACAAAAAACAATGCTGATTTCTTTGATTCGATGCGGCGTGTATAAAAGGCTTGCTAGCTTCTTACTCACATTGAAACTCGAAAGATGAACAGGGTTGTTATCAGTATCCGTAAAGTTGCTTCATATTTTATATTGAAGCATAATAAGCGGCTTTGTGGGAATCCACCCTTAAATTAGTATGGAGATTAGGGACGTTAGTTTATTATGAAAGCAGACATTCATCCAGATTATCAAGAAATAACAGTAACATGTAGTTGCGGGAACGTTTTTAATACCAAATCAACCTTAAACAAACCTTTACATGTTGAGGTATGCTCAGCCTGCCACCCATTTTATACAGGTAAGCAAAAAATTGTCGACACGGCTGGTAGGGTTGAGAAGTTCAATCGTAAGTATGGTAAACAGCTTCAAAAATAAAGTGAATTTCAATTTAGAATAACCGATTGATAATCGCTTGGTTTCAGGCTAAAAAGCACAATAAATGAATAGCTTGGTATGTTCTGACGTACGTACCCCTATAAATGGTTTTTTATCGTTCAAGGGTATCTAAACGCTATCTCTGTAATTAAGATCTGGCTGAGGCAACATTCAATTATTTTTCAGCGTTCTGTGCGGGGACGCGTTTCATACAGATCGCTCTTTTGTAATTTTTCGCCTGGCTTCAAATGCGTAGCAGTAGGGTGCCGAAACAATCAGCATGCCATGCTACTCGATATTCTGTACCTGCTCGCGCATTTGCTCAATTAATACTTTTAGTTCTACGGAAATTTTTGAGACTTCCACGTCTACCGATTTAGAGCCCAGTGTGTTGGCTTCACGGTTCAACTCTTGCATCAAAAAATCGAGGCGTTTGCCCGCACATCCGCCCTTGAGTAAAGTATGTTCAACCTCGTCTAGATGCGTCTGGAGACGCGACAGTTCCTCATCCACATCGATTTTACTAGCAAACAAGATGAGTTCTTGTCGAATACGTTCGTCGTTAGCATCTATTCTTGCTTCTTGTAATCGTGCGATGAGTTTCTCCTGGAAATTGGCCAGTAAGACGGGAATACGGGGCGATAATTCCGTGGTTAATTGCCGTAACTTTTGCAAGCGATTAAGCAGCATGTTTTTAAGTTTATCACCTTCCCGAATGCGTGCAGCGGTAAGCTCCTGCAAAGTATTTTTGAGTAATTCCATGCAAGGTTCGTGCAATTCATTAGTAGATAGAATCTCACTTCTCACTACCCCGGGCCATCGAAGAATATCTGCCACAGTTAAATTCTTTGCCTCTGGAAGAGCCGATTTGACCATATCATTTAGTTTCATTAATTTAGCTAATAGCTGCTCATTAAGTTGCTGAGGCAGGGTTAGGTTTACATAGGGCGTGAAAGTTAATCGGCAATCGATTTTTCCTCGTGTCAGCTGCGTGCCTAACATTTCACGCATGGCCGATTCCAATGAGCGGAATTCATCCGGCAAGCGAAATTGAATATCAAGATAGCGATTGTTGACTGAGCGGAGCTCGAGTGTTAGTGAGCCTTCCGAAATTTCTTTGGAAGTAATGGCATAACCTGTCATGCTGGCTATCATGCGTATTTCCTTGTCTTGAGAATAAATTTGAAAGGGAATTATCGATGAGTATAGTAGGTTAGCTTTTCGAAAGCCATGTATTTACAGGGTGCTGATTAACTTTCAGTGAGCGTTTCGCGTAGCGAAGCGCACGGCATCATATATCGAACATGAATCGGCCAAATCTTTTAGCTGATCAGCCTACAATGACGACTCGGCAACGAAAGGGGTTGATTACGTGCTTTTAGTGTGCCGGTATTTGTTGGAGATATTCACGCCATCCGCCAAAATGACTGATATCCAATGCATTGCCGATAGCATAGCGCTCACAGAGAAAGCCTTTAACCATTTCGCCGTCCGCCAGCGTGAGCGTGCCGATACTCAATGGTGCCGGGATACCCGTGACAAAACTGCCGAGTTCACGCGTTGGCAATTCCCAAACTTCCACTTTGATTGCAACACCTTGTTCATGATGATCGACTCGAATTAATCCAGGACGTTGCGGCGGATTACCGGGCAGTGCATAAAGGCGATAGTTTGCCGATGTTGTTGTGCTTTTTACCAGCCGGCCTTGACGGCAGGTCAATTGCTCATTCAAAGGTAAGCCTGATAAATGTGCACCGCAAACAGCAATACGTACGTGATTCGGGTCAGGTAATTCAGGAAAATCATTATTTATAGGGAAAGCAATACCGGTTGCACCTAAAGGGAGGCAATAGGCCTGTTGCAAAGCGTGTGCAAGGCGCAAGAGCGGCTCGTCCTGATGAGCCGGGGCAGCCAGCGTGATGCCAAAAGGTAATCCGTCATTCTGAAAACCCACTGGTATAGCGATGGCAGCATAGTCAAGTAGATTCATGAAATTGGTGTAATAACCCAGATGCGTGTTAAGACGAATGGGTTCTTTTAGCATTGCCGGGATGGGATAAATTGTTCCCGCGGTGGGCGTGACGAGGCAATCAGCATCCCTCCAGATTTCATCTGCGTGCTGCTTGATACTGCGTAATTGATAGAGCCCTTTATAGGCATCCGCTGCTGAATAGCATTTCGCTTTAGCAATAATTTCACGAACCGGGGCAACGATTTGATCGCTTTGCGATTCATAAAACGACTGAATGGCCGCATAGCGTTCGGCGACCCAGGGGCCTTCGTATAATAAGCGGGCTGCTTCGAGAAAAGGCTCAAAATCGATTTCAATGGCTTTTCCACCCAGTGTTTCAAGTTGCCTAACCGCTTCGGTAAATAATCGCTCACTTTCTTGGTTACCAAAAAACTGCAGATGTTGCTTGCGCGGAATAGCAAAGCGAAAATGGGAGGCTGCAGCAAAGTCAAAACCGTAGGCTTCTTTTTGCCTGGAATAGATATCTTCAGTATCGTAGCCTGCAGAAATCATCAGGACGCGTGCGGCGTCGGCGGCAGTAAAAGCAAAAATCGACACAGTATCAAGGGAACGGCAAGCAGGTACCACGCCTCGAGTCGAAATCCACCCCTTGGTGGGTTTGTAGCCGATCAAATTATTGAATGCAGCGGGCACTCTACCGGAGCCTGCCGTATCGGTGCCGAGGCTGAAGCATACCCAGCCTTTGGCAACCGCAACAGCTGAGCCTGAGCTCGAGCCACCGGAAATGTAATCAGGGTTGAAAGCGTTGCGGCAAACACCATAAGGTGATCGTGTGCCATTCAAACCAGTGGCAAACTGATCGAGATTGGTTTTACCGATAGGAATGGCACCTGCCTTTATCAGTTTTTGCACAACCATGGCACTGTGAGTTGGCGTGTAGGTATAGGCCGGGCAAGCTGCTGTGGTTGGTAATTCGGCAAGATCGATATTGTCTTTGATGGCAAAAGGAATGCCATATAGCGGGAGCGATGACATGTCCTTTACTTCTACCTGGCGAGCATAATAGCGCAGTGATTCAAGCGGGAGTACGGAAATCCAGACATGGTTCGGATCGTTCTGAATTTCCGCATGAATCATCTCAACCAATCTTGTGGGGGCTATTTCTCCGCTGGCGTAGCGCTGCAACAAAGAAGAAATATCTCCAAGCGGGATAAATTTTGCCATAGTGTCACCTCATTCCTGAACGATGACTAATACTTGTCCAGCGGATACGTAGCTACCTTGTTTGCAGAGCAGTTGGCGCACTGTCCCCGTCACAGGCGAATCAACCGGAAATTCCATTTTCATGGATTCGATCAGAATGAGCGGTTTTCCGGCTTCAACCCGATCGCCTTCCTTGACGAATAACTTCCAGACCGTGCCCGTTACCTGACAACTGACAGCTTGTGCACCTGTCGGCAAATCAAGCTCGCTTTGTGTATCGGCTTCTTCCAATATGTCTTCATCAATGTATTGGGCTAGATTGTTTTCCGCCCAACGTTGGCGTTCAGCTTCAAAGGCAGCTTGCTGTCTTGCTTTGAATGCATTGATACTGGACGCGTGCTGTTGCAGAAAGGTATTGTATTGCCGCAGATTGAGAACCGTTTCTTCCGTACGTAGCTTGAAGTGCCCAGAAATGAAATCCTTACGCAGTTCGAGCAGTTCGCTTTCGCTTACGGGATAAAAACGGATCTGATCAAAGAAGCGCAATAACCAGGGTTTACCCTCCTTAAAATCAGCCGTTTGGCGATAACGATTCCACATTTGTACGGTACGGCCGACAAACTGATAGCCGCCAGGGCCTTCCATTCCATAGATGCAGAGATAAGCGCCACCGATACCCACCGCATTCTCCGGTGTCCAGGTACGTGCTGGATTGTACTTGGTCGTAACAAGACGGTGACGGGGATCGAGCGGTGTTGCAACCGGTGCACCTAGATAAACATCACCCAGTCCCATGACCAGATAGCGAGCTTCAAACACAATGCGCTGAACATCTTCGATAGATTCCAAGCCGTTGATGCGGCGTATGAACTCAATATTGCTTGGGCACCAGGGTGCATCACTGCGAACGGATTGTATGTATTTCTCGATGGCGAGACGTGTGGCGGCATCATCCCACGATAGCGGGAGATGGATGATACGGGTGGGTACCTCCATGTCATCGATCAGAGGAAGTAGGCGTTCCCCCTCAATCAAGATATCCATTAATCGCGTGCGTGCTAATCGGCACGAATCAAAATGAATTTGCAGTGAGCGAATGCCAGGAGTCAGATCCAGAATGCCATCCAATTCGCCATCGTCGATGCGTTGTTGGAGCCAAGTCATTAAAGCATGGACACGAAAGCGCAAATTGAGATCGAGTACAGGCGGCCCGTACTCGATCAAGAGATATTTATCGCCCGATTGACGATAAACCACTTGCACTTGGCCTGCTTGCTCAGGAATACGATGCAGAATGGGATCAATTTCTTTTCTTGAAGGCGGGTGAATTGAGCCGCTGCTATCAATATGAAGATGCTGGATGAGTGAATCTTGTTGCTTTTCTAATGCAAGTGCGTCTTCTATCGATATTGGATAAAACCGGACACTATCTCCTGGCTTAAGTTGGCCAATTTTCCATAATTCAGCCTGAACGATGGTCGCTGGACACACAAAGCCTCCCAGGCTGGGGCCGTCCGGTCCCAGGATGATGGGCATATCCCCAGTAAAATCGACTGCACCAATCGCATACGCATTGTCATGAATATTGGAGGGGTGTAAACCCGCTTCGCCGCCATCGCTTCTCGCCCATTTAGGTTTAGGGCCAATCAGGCGCACGCCTGTGCGACTGGAGTTATGATGGACTCTCCATTCCGCAGTAAAAAATTGCTCGATATCCGTTTTAGTAAAAAAATCAGGTGCACCATGAGGGCCATACAATACAGCGATATTCCAACGGTCGGTATAATGAGGAATCCACTCCTGGGGTAAGTGCTGTGAAAGAGGGGGCTTGGTGGGTTGCACGGGCTGCACATGTAAAACATCGCCAGCACGTAGAACACGGCCTGCATGTCCGCCGAACTGACCGAGCGTGAAAGTAGCTTTACTTCCAAGATAATCAGGCACTAGAAAGCCGCCTTGTATCGCCAAATAGACTCGGCTACCTACTTGTTTGATTTTGCCAAATTGGAGTAACGCACCCGCTCTGACGAAGTGGGATTGCCACTGGGATAAAGGTTCGCTGTCCAATGAAACCTCGATAGGCGCGCCACAGATAGCGATAATACTGTCGCAATTGAAACGAAGTGTCGGTCCTGCCAAAGTGATTTCGAGCCCTGCGCTACCTTCGGCATTGCCTACCAACCGGTTAGCGAAGCGGAACGCCAAATGATCCATCGGCCCAGATGGCGGAACACCTACATTCCAGTAGCCAATCCGCCCCGGATAATCCTGTATCGTCGTTTGGACGCCCGCATTCAGCACATCGATGCTGTACGCTTGATAATGGAATCCATTGAGGAATTGCGTGCTTGGTTGGCCACTGCGGAAAGCGGTACTGGCTAAAATCTGTTTCAGATAAGCCAAGTTGGTTTCGATGCCATGAAGCGAGGTGTGATCGAGCGCTGTCAGCAGATCGGCAATCGCTTTTTCTCGGGTGGGCGCATGCACGATGATTTTTGCCAGCATGGGATCATAAAATGCTGAGACCTCAACGCCTTGGACGATCCAGGTTTCTACGCGGGCTGTCGCAGGAAAATCGACCGCAGTTAATGTGCCGCTGGAAGGTTGAAAGTCTTTTGCCGGATTTTCAGCATAAACCCTTGCTTGAATGGAGACACCTCTTGGCTGGATCGTGAAAGTGTCGAGCGGTGGGAGATCGCCTGCCGCCTGCCGCACCATCCATTCTACCAAATCGATGCCCGTGACTTCTTCGGTTACGCCATGTTCGACCTGCAGACGGGTATTAACTTCGAGAAAATAAAACTGACCATTAGCCGCATCATAAATATACTCGACAGTACCTGCAGATTGGTAGCTGATCGCTTGTCCCAGGCGTACGGCAGTTTCCAGAAGGGATTCACGCAGTACTGCAGGAAGATTGGGGGCAGGGGTTTCTTCGATCACTTTCTGATTACGCCGTTGCATCGAGCAATCGCGTTCACCTAATGCGACGACCTGACCTTTTCCGTCGCCAAAAATCTGCACTTCGATATGCCGTGCGCGGTCGACATATTTTTCCAGGAACAAACCTGCATCTTTGAAATTATTTTGTGCAAGCGTTTTAACCGATTCATAGGCGCTGATTAGTTCGTCTTGATTCCAGCAAAGACGCATACCGATACCCCCGCCACCGGCAGTGCTTTTCAGCATCACGGGATAGCCAATATGCTTAGCTTGATGGCAGGCAACGTCGAGGCTTTCCAGCAAATCAGTGCCGGGTAGCAGCGGTACCCGGTTTTCCAATGCTAAAGCGCGGGCCGTATGTTTCAGACCAAAAGCGCGCATTTGTTGCGGGGTAGGGCCGATAAAACATATTCCATGAGCAGCACATTGTTCTGCAAAATCGGCTTTCTCACTGAGGAAACCATAACCTGGATGAATAGCTTGCGCACCAGCGCGTTGTGCGATTTCCAATATTTTATCCGTGCGCAAATAACTCTCCGCTGCAAGACCACTGCCAATACAATAAGCCTCATCTGCCTCGGTTACATGCCGCGATAAGGCATCAGCCTCGGTATAAACAGCTACGCTTGTTACCTTCATTCGGCGCAGAGTACGGATAATGCGACTGGCAATTGCGCCACGATTGGCTATCAGCACTTTTTTAAACATCGTTTACTCCTTTACGAGATAAGCCATCAAGTGGTTTGTGTATCCCAAACCAATAAGCGGATCGGAGTTGGATTGTAGGCATTGCAGGGATTGTTCAGTTGCGGGCAATTCGAGATCAAAACCAATACATCCATCTCTGCACGCATTTCGACATATTTGCCGGGTGCCGAAATTCCATCCACAAATTCTAGCCCCCCCTCTTCGGTGACAGGCACGTTCATAAAGAAATTGATGTTACTCGGTATATCGCGCTTGCTCATGTCAAGTAGTTCGCACGCAGCATCATGCGCTAAGGCATGCAAGAAATTATCTCGGCAACTGTGCATGGGGTATTTTTCCAATGCGTAGCGTACCGTGTTACTTTCTGCGGCGCAGGCTCCTCCTAGCGTGTCATGACGTCCGCAGGTATCAGCAACAATGGTAAGCATCCTATTGCCCAAGTTCGAGTAAAGGACACTGCCTGTTGTCAGGTAAAGGTTGTTCTGAGCGCGTATGGTATCCGTTACACTATAGCGTTCGAGTGCATGATGCGCATTGAAAAAAAGTGTGTCGACCGCTTGATTGCCTTCCAGATCAACGATACGGAATGTCTGCCCGCGTTTGACGAATTTGGTCCAGGGTTCACCTGCTGCACAAATCTCATCGATGATGGCTGTATCAGGGGTGAGTTTGCTTTCGATGAGTTGAGATGTGTTCATAGCGCGCCTCCGCAAGGATGATAAAGTCGGTGGGTGTTATGTAATCCGCGTGCATTCTCTGCGATCTGCTTGCATTCTGAAACAGCATGTATTGGTGTGACAAACGCTGCCAGATGAATATCGCCCGGTTGATAGGTGGGACGCGTATCGAGAGGATGGGGCGCTGCAGTCAGAACAACCAATGTATCCATCTCAAAACTGAGATCGACGTAATCGCCTACTTTGCTATGATCGCAGTGAAATGTGAGTTCACCCGCAGCACTAGCTATGACTTTACTGAAAAAATTGATATTGGCCACGATATCACGCATACCCAGCCCCCACTTGCCAAGTTCAATCAGCATACCATCCAAGCCACTGCGATACATCTGATTGCGATGCTCTTGATAGCGGGCAACGCCATATTTTTGCTGTATCAGTTTGCTGTCGCTCAGTCCGCACGCCGTATCATGCCAGCCCACCGTATCATCAGTAATACAACAAAATATCCGCCCCATATCGGAAAAACAGGCATGCCCCTTGGTCAGGCGGAAGGTATGCTGCGCTTTGAGGGTGTCTGCCATATTGTAGCGCTCCAGTTTTTCTTCCTGGTTATAGAACAATACGGCGGCATTGGCACCGCCACTGGTGTCCGTTAACCGCAGGGTTAGGCCGCGTCGCAGGATACCGGACCAGTGGCATCCACCGGGAATAGATTCTTCCCATAGAAATACGTTGTTGTGATTCATTTATTTCTCCTTATCAGAATACTCAATGTCGTCGCAGTTAAGATAACACTCAATACAAGGGGAACTGCCCAGATTTGCCACCAAGGTGCATCGGGTGAGGTTAAATAGGTACGTGGCCAAGCAATGTTGATGAGTTCGAAGAGTGACCAAGCAAAAGCGATAATATTGATGATCAATCCCCATATTCCCAACTTCAGTTCACCCAAAGCAGGGTCCCAGCGACCGGTAAGCCGCGTGTATAAGCCAACCCCCGTAGTCATGGAAAACATGGCATAGAGACCGCCAGTTCCAAAGGCAATGATGGTTGCAACTGCTTGATCATTGAGCCCGAACAATAACCCCATACCAGCTAGAAATACCGTGAATAGAATCGCATTGTGGGGTGCTTTTGAAGCCGTTACATGACTGAGTATCGACGGCATGTTCCCTTCACGCGCCATGGAGAATACGATGCGGGAGGTATATTTGACTACGGATGCGCCGCAAGCCAAAAAAGCCACGACAACGATTATCAGAAACGGCTTCTCGATCCAGCTGCCGAAATGCGTTGTTACCAGTGGTGTAATAGGATCAAATGTTGCGCTGGTTTTCGCCAGGGTATCATGGTCGAACGATAATATCAGTGCTGAGGAATTGAAAACGACGACGGTGCCGACCGCACCGAGTGCAAAAAAAATGGCCCGCGGTACCATACGCTTGGGTTGATGCGTTTCTTCCGATGTTGTGGAACAAGCATCAAATCCAATAAAGGCCCACCCGGCAATCGCTAGTGCCGCTAGAAAAGCTGAAAGTTTGTCGGGTGCCGTACCACTACCCAGATGCTGGAATAACTCGGAGAAGGGGTGTTCCCTGAAGAAAAAGAAAAGCAGCAAGGCGATGCCGAATGATCCGATGATTTCGGCGTAAACACCAAGTGCAATAATCGACTTAAAGACATTAACATGGGCGAGATTGAGCAGCATGCAAATCAAGAGGAAAATGGCGCCCCAGAACACCATCATAATGCCTGTCTCACTTGGGGAGTCGAACAAAATGGCGAGCCAGATCCCCCCTGTGTAAGCAGTGGTGGTTAACATGGCGATGGTTGAACAAACATAAATTGCGCCTGCATACTGGCCAGTGATCGTTCCGCCAAGTTGACGTGCCCATTTGTAAGCGCCTCCTGCAATCGGAAATTGGGAGGATAATTCGGCATAAACGGTTGCAACCAGTAACTGCATGATCAAGCAGATTACCAAGGCGGCGAACCAGCCACCCCCGGTTACATTGGTTTGCACGCCGACGATAGCATAAAGCCCGACGACGGGAGAAACCACCGCGAACCCGAGTGTAAAGCTATTCCAAACCCCCATACTGCGATTAAGTATATCGGGATCGGCCGATTTCATTTCAGTTGTAAAACTCTTGGGATTATGAGTGGAAGACATAACTTGCCTCGAAAATAGTGTGAAAAATGATTCAACCTAAGTCGAAACTGGCCGCAAATTGAGGGCCAGTAGACGATCGATCAAGCCAAATCCAGCTATATAAAGCCAGCCATATATTGGCTATCGGGATAGCAATCTTGCGAGGGATGAGGGTGAATCAAGAAACGGGAATTTTTGCCCGATAGCTTGATGAAGCCATTGGATTCAAAAGCTAACTGTGGTGATGCCGCTGAATTTACCTGAACAAGACCGGAACGGCAGCGAAGCAATAAGGGCAAGATAGATGAAAACATAACGAAATCTCCTTTTATCATCAGGAAAAGCAACGAGAGTCGTAATGTGTTTAAACATTACGTAATCTCCCGGGCTTTTATCCCTCCGTGGAGCTTCGTCATGGTCGAAGCCAGAAACTCTCGGACCAGTCACTTTTCTTGTAATTCTTATAAGAAAAGCCGGAACCCTAGTTTGCTATTACATTGGTTATATCGACTGATATAACCCAGTGACGCCTCTCAATAGCTAATTAAACAATCTAACTACTCATACTTATCTAAGAAACGATTTTGGAGACAAGCTAACATAACTTTTATAGAAAGACAAATATATTTCTTAGTGCAAAGTCGAAAAAAGTCGATCGAACATGGCGCATCCCAGTGCTCAATCCTAGAAGCTAAACGATGAAGATGGCTAGAAAATAGGGTGTTATTCCCACTTTGATGCTGGTTGATTTACCTTATAGTGTTAGCTATTGATAAGCCTAATTTAGTCTAGAAGTGGAAGTGCAAAATTGCTGAACTTGGTGAGTTGATATTAAATGTGACGAGGCCCTTAGCCCCTACCATCTGTGGTAGGGGTTTTTTTCGATGCCTAGCCATTCACTGAGAAAATGCCGAATCTAAGCGACACCATATTGAGCGCGGTAGCGCTCTATCGCTGCTAAGTTCTGTGCCATACTTTTTTGAGCGGCGAGATAATCGATTATATTGTCTAGATTGATAATACTGATAACGGGAATTTCGTATGTTTGCTCGACTTCTTGTATGGCAGATAACTGACCCAGGCCTTTTTCCATTCGGTCTAGCGCAACTACAACAGCACAGGGAATCGCTTTAGCGGCTTGAATCAGTGCCACAGACTCTTTTACCGAGGTGCCTGCAGTAATGACATCATCGATGATCAATACACGGCCTGCCAGTGGTGATCCGACGGTGTTACCACCTTCCCCATGATCCTTGATTTCCTTGCGGTTGAAGCAAAAAGGGTAATTATGACCCGATTCGGCAAGTGCAATCGCAGTCGCGCTGACCAGTGGAATACCCTTGTAAGCAGGGCCAAACAACATACTAAACGGAATCTGCGCAGCCAGTATGGCTTTCGCGTAGAATTGCCCCAATTTGCGTAATGAGCCGCCATCATTGAATAGCCCAGCGTTAAAAAAATAAGGCGAACGGCGTCCGGCTTTAGTGATGAATTCACCAAAACGCAGTACATTACATTCAATGGCAAACTCAATAAAAGCTTGTTTAAAATCTGACATAGCCAAAACCCAACAAAATGAAAATTATAACGTTAAACGTCAACGGCATTCGTTCTGCAGCTAATAAAGGTTTTTTTCAATGGATGCCTGCACAGCAGGCTGATGTGATATGCGTGCAGGAATTGAAGGCACAGCCTGACGATATGACCCCTGAAATGAAAGCCCCTGATGGCTACCATGGCTATTTTCATTGCGCCGATAAGAAAGGCTACAGTGGTGTTGGAATTTACTCCCGTCACGAGCCGGATAATGTGATAGAAGGCGTCGGTATTCCAGAAATCGATGCAGAAGGTCGTTATCTGCGTGCTGATTTTGGTAATTTGAGTATCATATCGATTTATCTGCCTTCGGGGTCGAGTGGTGAGCATCGGCAAGCGATCAAGTTTTTCTTTATGGCGCAATTTTTCCCGATTCTGAAAGGACTGGCCCAATGCAATCGGGAGGTTATTTTGTGCGGGGATTGGAATATTGCCCACAAGGAAATCGATCTAAAGAATTGGCGCGCTAATCAAAAAAATTCCGGTTTTTTACCAGAAGAACGCGCCTGGCTGACAGCGGTTTTTGATGAGCTGAAGCTGATTGATGTTTTTCGAAAAATAGAGCCTTCCCCAGAACAATACACCTGGTGGTCCAATCGAGGGCAGGCGTGGGCAAAGAACGTGGGATGGCGAATCGACTATCAGATTGCCACACCTACGATTGCTGATAAAGCGACCCATGCGGCCATTTATAAGCAAGAACGGTTTTCAGATCATGCGCCGTTAATAATTGATTACGATCACCGTTTATGAGCAATACTACGGTCGCAAACTGGCTGAGTGTTTGCCGTATTTATGCGCATCCTCGCGTAGTTGGCATGCTGGCATTGGGTTTTTCGGCTGGATTGCCGCTATTGCTCATATTGGGGACGCTTTCGTTCTGGTTAAGAGAAGCTGGGATCGATCGCGCGACCATAGGGCACTTAAGTTGGATTGGTTTAGCCTACGGTTTTAAATGGATGTGGTCACCGTTGGTTGACCGCTTGCCATTGCCGCTACTGACGAGATGGCTTGGACGGCGCCGAGCATGGCTGTTACTTTCGCAAATTACGATAACGATTGCGTTGATCGGCATGGCGAATACCGATCCACTCTTGAATTTGTCTCACATGGTGTTTTTTGCGCTGGCAGTCGCGTTTGCCTCGGCTACTCAAGATATCGCACTGGATGCCTATCGTATTGAAGCGGTCGAATTGAGATTGCAAGGCGCTATGGCAGCAACTTATCAAGCTGGTTATCGCTTGGCAATGATATTGGCATCTGCTGGCGTGCTATGGATCGCCGCGTCATTGGATGCTTCTCCCTCTGAATACGATTATCAGTCATGGCGCATGGCCTATTTGGTGATGGCTGCTTCCATGGCCGTGGGAATAGCGACAACGCTGATCATTCGCGAACCCGATGTTTCCATCAATCACCTTGCTCTAGAGAATGAAAAACAAGTCGGTCGTGTCATTGCGGGCTGGAACTTAAATATTCACGTGATACGGCTGTTGACTTGGCTATATGGGGCTATGGTTGCACCATTTCAGAATTTTATCGTACGGCACGGCTACCATGCCATCTTGATCTTGACGCTGATCGCTGTTTATCGTATCTCAGATGTCGTGATGGGCGTGATGAGCAATCCTTTCTATGTTGACATGGGGTATACCAAAGATGAAGTGGCGACCGTTTCCAAAGTGTATGGCGTCATTATGACCATCATGGGTGCGGCAATAGGAGGGGTACTGATCGCACGGCTCGGCGTGTTCAAGATATTATTCCTGGGTGCGGTGTTATCGGCTGCAACCAATTTATTATTTGTTTGGCTCTCAATGAGAGGGCACGATGTCGTAGGGCTGATATTCACTATTTCTGCAGATAATCTTTCGGCAGGTATTGCATCGGCCGCTTTTATTACCTATCTTTCGGGATTGACCAATTCGGCTTATTCTGCAACGCAATACGCGCTATTCAGTTCAATCATGCTGCTGTTGCCTAAATTCATCGCTGGTTTCAGTGGACAATTTGTAGATGCCTACGGGTACGCATTATTTTTCAGTGGCACTGCGCTACTGGGTGTACCCGTGCTTGTTTTAGTATGGCTGGTTGGCCGAATCGAATTTAAAGCACCCCCACCCGCGGATCATTCTTAGCGCCATTCTGACATGTTTATTTTCCACAAGTAAAACGGTAAAACGCCAGCATGCCAAATAAGTTAGGTGCAATAGTAATATGCTGACTTCCATTCATCACACGGCGTTCAATGATGTGGATACCATGCCGATGGCAAAGCTGCTCGAAATCATTCAAAGTACAGAGGTGGATATTAGGCGTATCAAACCACTCATAAGGCAGCGTTTGAGATACGGGCATATGGCCGAATAAGACTTGTAGCCTATTTTTCCAATGACCAAAATTAGGAAAAGTGACGATTCCTTCTTTACCAACGCGAAGTATTTCCTTGATGATGTCTTCTGTATGCCTCATTGCTTGCAGCGTTTGAGACAAGATGACGTAATCAAAAGAATTCGATTCAAAACCCGATAGGCCAGATTCAAGATCACTTTGAATGACATTCACGCCATTATTGAGACATGCCAATATATTGGCATCATCGATTTCAACGCCATATCCATGCACGCCCAGCGTGTCTTGCAAATACCCAAGCAGTGTCCCGTCACCACAACCCAGGTCGAGCACTTTCGACCCTGGTTGGATCCAAGAAGCGATAATTGCGAAATCAGGTCTTAACAAAGTAAGAGAGGAGGGTTGTTTAGCCATTAAAACACCGTTGAATGTTATGTCTCAATCTTATTCATGTAAGCTCTCACCAGTTGGTGATAGTGCTCATCCTTCATGAGAAAGGAATCGTGGCCGTGCCTGGAAGGAATTTCCGCATAGCTAACATTGAGTTTGTTGTCCAATAAGGCTTTGACGATGCTGCGTGAACGTTCTGGAGAAAAGCGCCAATCCGAGCTGAATGACAGCACTAAAAAATTCGCTTTGGCACGATGGAAAGCAGCACTCAGGTCATCATCGTAATCACGTGCGGGATCGAAATAATCCAGCGCCTTCGTCATGAGCAGATAGCTATTGGCATCAAACTGATCCGCGAACTTATCCCCCTGATAGCGCAGATAGGATTCGATCTGAAACTCAATATCGAAATTGAAGCTTAACGAGCCTGATCGTAGTTCACGGCCAAATTTTTCTGCCATGGAGTCATTGGACAAATAGGTAATATGACCCAGCATCCGAGCAAGGCGCAAGCCCCTGCGCGGGATGGTGCCATGCGAATAGAAATCGCCTCCGTGAAAATCCGGATCGGTAATGATCGCCTGGCGCGCTACGTCATTGAACGCGATATTTTGTGCGGTTAATTTTGCTGCAGCCGCGATTACGATTGCATGCCTGACCTTTTCAGGCGCATCGAGTGCAAGCTGCATGGCTGACATACCGCCAAGGCTTCCCCCCACGACGGCGGCAAATTCATCAATGCCAAATTTATCCGCCAGCCTGACATACGTTTGCGCCCAGTCAATCGTCGTCACTACTGGAAAATCAGCACCATAGTGCTTACCTGTTTTTTTATTGATACTTGCAGGACCGGTAGAGCCATGACAACCACCAATATTGTTGACGCCAATTACAAAAAATTTGCGTGTGTCAATTGGTTTGCCCGGTCCAATCATGTTGTTCCACCAACCTACGTTTTTGGGGTTGTCGGCATAAACGCCAGCGACATGGTGATTGCCGGAAAGCGCATGGCAAATCAAGACCGCATTGGATTTTGCTGCATTCAATTCACCATAGGTTTCATAAACCTGTTCATAGCTATCTAATATTGCGCCACTTTCCAAACTGAGTGGCGTATCAAAATAAAACCTTTGGGGCGTAACGATGCCAATAGATTCTGAATCATGCATGAATATATCTAAAAATCTAGGAAATTATTTTTATAAGGAAGATGACCGAACGCTTATTGCCGAGAAGCATTATATCGCCAAAAACAGGGAGGAGGCCTGTACCTACTCAAAACCTGATTATTTGGCAGCGCACTAAAAGTCAATTGTTGCAAATTTTGAACTAACCCATTGATTTAGCATCGATTGGCCAGCGCCGATTGATGGAATGATAAAGAATTTCTGCCGCTCTCATGGGAAATACTAGCATAGAATAAACAAATTGGCTGTGCAGGTTACAGTTGATCCAAACTCCCCTATTCGTGTGCAAACTCAGCCGATAAAGATGATACTAGACTGTCTGAGACGGATCTACTGCGGACGAGCCTGCCAGGTCGGATTTCCCGATCCTTATCGTTAAATAGAACGACTATTCGCCGCAAATGATCAAAAAATCCAGCTCAACCAGACTCACCCTCGCTACGATCGCTATTCTCGGACAATCTCCTAGTCATGAGTACATCGTATCGTTCTTGAGTTATTAACCCGGATCGAATTTATGCCCGATTGACAAAGAAATGCGCTTGTAATGAAAAGGAAAAGGCCGAGATGGTTTAGAGCGCATGACTTTCAATCTTATTCGCTATTATCTTGCAGTTCGTGTCAGAGAGTCATGTTTTAATCCGAAACCGTTGTAACAGCAGTGGGTAACTTTTTATTTTGCATTATCCTGTGGCATTCTCTGTAATGCTGTGCAGTTTTTCGATATATCGATAATTTTTGTTTCTATAGTGTAAGGATGTTTGACACCATGCCACACGATATGCCTTTTCCTTCTTTATTTCATGCCAGAACAGCAATTAATCAAGCCTATCTTTGCGATGAAGCTGCACATCTCGACAGTTTGCTTGCTTCCATCCGATTCGCTGGGCATGAACAAGCGCAAATAGAAGCGTTAGCGAGACATTTGGTAACCAAGGTTCGTGACCAGGAAGGGGCGCGGGCTGGAATGAATGCGTTGCTTCATGAATATGATTTGAGTACTCAAGAAGGTGTACTGCTCATGTGTTTGGCTGAAGCGTTATTGCGTATACCCGATAATGTTACTGCAGACCGCCTGATTCAGGATAAGCTGGCAAGCGCAGAGTGGAGTCGCCATCTTGGACATAGTGCTTCATGGTGGGTCAATGCTTCAACCTGGGGGTTATTGCTGACTGGTAAATTTGTCAAATTGGAAGCTTCTACCTCACTTTTTAATCGTTTGATCAGCAGGAGCGGGGAGCCAGTGATCCGCATGGCGATTAAACAAGCAATGCGTTTGATCGGACATCAGTTTGTTATGGGCAGTACCCTTGAGGAAGCTTTGAGGCGCAGCAAGGAGAGTGAGAATAGGCGCTACCGTTATTCTTTCGATATGCTTGGTGAAGCGGCACTGACCGCTGCTGACGCTGTGCGCTATTGGGAAGCCTATCATGAGGCCATCACAACCCTCGGCCAGCAAGATTATCAGAGCAAATTACAAGATCGTTCCGGTATTTCTGTAAAACTTTCTGCACTTCATCCTCGTTATGAATACACTAAGCGGCAACAGGTAATGGATGTGCTATTACCCCGCTTGCTGGCTTTGGTGCTTGCTGCCAAAGCGGCCCATATCAGCATCACTATTGACGCGGAGGAAACTGATAGACTCGATCTCGCGCTTGATTTATTTGAAGCTGTATACCGTGATGATCGGTTGAATGGGTGGAATGGATTGGGTATGGCAGTACAAGCTTACCAAAAACGGGCAATTCATGTGATCGATTGGTTGGCGCAGCTGGCGCGTGAATATACACGTTCGATTCCCGTTCGCCTCGTGAAAGGCGCCTACTGGGATGGTGAAATCAAACTAGCGCAAGAACGAGGCTTGGAAGGTTATCCAGTTTTTACCCGAAAAGCAGCGACAGATATTTCCTATCTTGCTTGCGCTCGACGCCTTTTTGATCATGATAATCTTTTGTACCCGCAATTTGCTACTCACAATGCCCGTACTGTAGCTTCTCTCATTGTTATGGCAGAGGGGCGCTCAATCGAGTTTCAACGTTTGCATGGCATGGGAGAAGCCCTCTATACGACCGTACTCAATGAAAGGCCGCAGTTATCTTGCCGTGTCTATGCGCCGGTTGGGGATTATCAAGAATTACTTCCTTATCTTGTACGCCGCTTGCTGGAAAATGGCGCTAATAGTTCCTTTGTCAACCAGATCGCCAATGATCAGGTTACTGTAGATGACATGATTGCAGATCCAGTAGCCGTACTTGAGCACCAGACGCACGCTATACCTCTGCCGCGTCATCTTTATGGAGATGAGCGACTCAATTCGAGTGGTATCAATCTTGCTGACAGAGAAATACAAAACCGCTTGATACACGCTCTGGGACAGGCGTGTCAGCAGTCGTGGCAAGCGGCGCCAATCGTCAATGGGGATATTCTTACCGGTAAGCAACAAACTAGATTGAATCCTGCCAACCATCGCGATGCAATCGGAGAAGTACTGTTGGCCGATCTCAGTGCCGTTGATCGGGCGTTCAGCATCGCACATAGCGCAGCACCTAAATGGGCTAATAACAGTGCTAGTGAACGAGCCGCTCTATTAGAGCGTGCTGCGGACCTGTTTGAAGAAAAGTGCACTGAACTCATGGCACGTATCATGCGTGAAGGCGGACGCACCCTGCATGATGCACTTAACGAAGTGCGTGAAGCGATCGATTTTTGCCGTTACTATGCCGTTCAGGCGCGCCGACATTTTGAGCATCCCATCGTTTTGCCAGGCATCACGGGGGAAATGAATCAATTGCGCTTAGTGGGTCGCGGCGTATTTGTTTGTATCAGTCCATGGAATTTTCCCGTGGCGATTTTCACCGGCCAGATCGTTGCTGCTCTTGCAGCGGGCAATTGCGTCATTGCCAAACCTGCAGCGCTGACATCGTTATGTGCTGGGTATGTGGTGAGCTTGCTGCATGAAGCAGGTATTCCTAAGGATGTATTACACTTCCTACCCGGCAGGGGTGATGAAATCGGCATGAAATTGGTAAGTGATGCACGTATAGCCGGTGTTGCCTTTACAGGCTCAACCAGCACTGCACGACAGATTAATCAAATTCTGGCGCAAGGAGAACGTATCGTTCCTTTGATTGCTGAAACAGGTGGTCAGAATTGCATGATTGTTGACAGCTCTGCACTACCGGAGCAAGTTGTTAAAGATGCCATTGCTTCTGCCTTTAATAGTGCGGGGCAGCGTTGCTCGGCGTTACGTGTACTGTTTTTGCAACAAGAAATCGCGCCGCAAATTCTGACAATGCTAAGCGGTGCAATGGATGAGCTGTGCATCGGTAACCCGATGAATTTTACTACGGATATTGGGCCGGTCATCAGTTCTGCAGCTTGCAAGGAATTGCGGCAACATTGCGATCGGATGAATAGCGAAGCTCGCCAGATCAAAATAGCATCGCTCTCACAGAGTCATGCCGAGGGCAGTTATTTTGCTCCATGCGTTTATGAAATTGAGCGCCTTGACCAACTCAAGAAAGAGGTATTCGGCCCCGTTCTCCACGTCATCCGGTATCAAGCCGATCAGCTAGATAAAGTCGTGGAAGATATCAATAACAGCGGCTACGGCCTCACACTCGGCATTCATAGTCGAATTGATGCCACTATTGACTATATTACCCGTCATACCCATTGCGGCAACAGTTATGTCAATCGAAACATTATTGGCGCAGTAGTAGGCTCACAACCTTTTGGAGGAGAAGGACTGTCAGGAACTGGTCCTAAAGCTGGCGGCCCACATTATTTGCAACGCTTTGCAACCGAGCGTGTGGTTACGGTTAATACTACAGCCGTGGGAGGTAATGCGGCACTTTTGTCGCTGAGTGAAATGAATCGTCTGTAGCGCTTTTGTTGCGGAATGTTATGCGTTTGTTATCAAAATATTTTAAAGAATGGAGTTTAACGTTGAATTCACTGGATTAAATGGTGTCAAAAAGCCGTATGATAAAAAACGACACGATAGCAATATTTAAATAGCTGATTTATATTGTATAAGTGTAAATTGAATAGAGAAAGTATGAGTAATTTCTGTTTAGTGTAACTGATTCGTGTGATATTAATTTACCATCTTCATTATGATGGAATAAGGAGGGTTGCTGTTATGAACAAGGGACTTTCTTTTGACGATATTGACGCAGATGATTTTTCTGACGACATCATGCCAGATAGTCGGATCGCGAAGATCATTGATGAAATTGAATTCACCAAAGATGATTACGAAGACATTGAGATTACACTCAGCTCTCTGGGATTAGAATAGTTTTGATCCAAAGATTAGGTGCGAAGAGTAATCCGATTCGCCCTAATCAATTGATTTACGTTTCTTAATAACCATCGGCTGATGGCACCCAAACTGTTGGCGTAAGAACGGTGAATAAAGCTAAAGCTATAGCTAGTCCAAATAGCTAGTTAGGTTTCGTATTGACAGGAATCGGGTTCCATTTCCATAAAATATCATCCTGCTGTCCTATTCGATAGCGCTAAGCTAGGACCAATGCATTAACTTAGAAGTGTTACCCACCTGATTTCAGGTTCAAACTGTAAATCCTGAACAAAAATTCATTAGTCATGTCGGGCGCTAAAACGACTCGCCTGAATTCTTTTCTATGCACCATAGATTTAATTCCTCCTCGCCAAAACCCAATAAATTAATTGGCGGGTATCTTGGTGAGTCACGTCGTTATTCCTGATTAAAAGAATACATATACGTGTTAATACGTAATGACTAATTTTCATATTGCTTGTAAGGTAACGAGGCGTATATGGAAAGCTTGGGTCAGGAAATACCTAGAGAAGAATGATTACTCGAATGATCGACCGCCCAAATTATCCTATTGACATTTATACGCTGAAAGAGTAATTGTGCTAAAAAGAGAGGGAGAAATTTCGATAGTGTATATTCGTCGAAAATTTCTCAATCATTTTAAGAGAAAGGAACACCTATGACGATGATAGGACAGTCATCCATCTTTATTGAAATGCTACGACAGATTTCAAAAATGGCGCGTTGCGATGTTCCTGTCTTGATCGAAGGTGAAACAGGCACTGGAAAAGAATTAGTGGCGCGTGCTATCCATTACGGCAGTGCTAGGCACGAAAGTCCTTTTATCCCTGTCAATTGTGGCGCCATTCCCGATATGCTCATTGAGAACGAATTGTTTGGTCATAAACGAGGTGCCTATACAGACGCACGATCTGATGATCCAGGCTTGATTACCCATGCACGGCATGGTTCACTTTTTCTGGATGAAGTAGACGCATTATCTCCCAAAGCACAAGTCGTGCTACTGCGTTTCCTGCAAGATCAGCTCTATCGTCCGCTGGGTGGCACACATTCATTTTCAGCTGATGTGCGCGTGATCGTTGCCAGCAATGCCAATCTGGATAAGTTGGCAAAGCAGGGGCTATTCCGCCTTGACCTATTGTTTCGACTCAAAATTATGTACTTGAAGTTACCGCCGCTACGGGAGAGGCAGGGTGACGCCAAATTGCTGGCAGATTATTTTTTGCAAGCCTGTGCTCAGCGATTTGGTTACGGTGAAAAAAAGCTGCATCCTGAAACACTTGCTTGGCTAGATGAATATTACTGGCCAGGTAATATTCGAGAATTGGAAAATCTGATTTGTCGCGAATATTTACTGGAGGATGGTGCTATCATCCGGGTTAAATCACCTGATTTCGATGCGATTGAAAGACGTACTGGAACAGAGCGACGGCAATCGGCGCTTATCAGCAAAGTTTTTAACGAAGCTAAAAGCCATGCTATTGCTGAATTCGAGCAATGTTATCTTTCCGAGGCGCTGGCGCAAACACAAGGTAATGTAACTAAAGCAGCGAAACTGGCTGGTAAAGAACGCCGTGCATTTGGCAAGCTGTTGAAGAAGTATGGAATGGATAAACAATTTTATTGTTCATTAACGCTATAACTATGTTCTCCCTCCTCATTGGGCATCTCTGGAAACTGGCATAGTAGTCTCTAAGGGGTGCCCATTTTTTTTATTCATTATAGAGTGAATTCACGTGGCTCTCGCAGGGGATTGAGGTGAAATTTTTGTTTTCTGATGTGTCCCGGGGTTTGTACCCTTCCTGGGGATATTACTGTACTGTTAAGAAACTTCAATAAGGAGGATAGCGCATGAAAAAAGATTATCTTAGGCCGCTTCTGTTATCGATTTTTTTACTTAGCCCAGGTATCGTGTCGGCTGATAATGAACTGACATTCAAGTCACATTTAAGTGGTGCACAAGAAGTGACCACACCACCGGGCGGAGTTGACACCGATACGAGTGGTGAAATTACAGTCAAATTTGATAAGGCACTCAGCAAAGCGGAGTTTCGTATCGTCGTACGCAATGGCGTCGGCGTTACCCAAGCCCATTTCCACTGCGGTCCTGCGGGAGTAAATGGACCTGTGGTGGCCTTTCTTTTCGGGCCGGTAGCGCCCCCGGGGGTTGATGTGGATGAAGGGGCGGCAGAAAGCGAATTAAATAACGCCAATATCCTACCTCCTGAGTCGCCTGAAGGTATCGAAGCGTGCGGAGGGCCTCTCAATAATATTGCGTCTCTTGCGTTTGCCATGCTTGCAGGCAAAATCTACGCGAATGTGCATAACACGGCTTTTCCGGGCGGTGTCATTCGAGGGCAACTGCTGCCTGAAACAAAAACCGAGGACGACTAAAGCTAAATTCACTAACAGAACAGTTCCACTGAGTATCGTCAATACAGTGGAACTGTATAAAAGCTTATTATGCGGTAATCGGATCGCCAGTTGGCACGTACTGCCGGCTAATGTCTTTGAATCTAGGCATTAATAGTTACGTCCTCCTTAATCCAACACGAGATCATCGGATCTGCCATCTTTTGAAAAATGAAGGGCTGCTTTGTTAAATTAATGCGGTCGTAGCAGTCTTAATCGTATTTGATCCTTACTTCACTGCCTTTTTCACGAGTGAACACTCAAAAAATTACTGTAATTCGTTTCTTGCCATTTAATTCGGCTTATTCATTAAACAAATCGGTCTAAATTTTACCCAGAAGTGGGTTGAATATCTATCTATATTATTATCAATAAGATATAGATATTCGAATGTAACTGAAAGTGATTGAGTGGGTAGGATATGACCCAGATGTTATTCGGATATCATTCAATTTAATTATATAAATCAGCTATATAAGAGATATTTTAATTTTGGCATGACTCTTGCATTCTTTAGAAGTAAAGCGCCGATATGATGGATGGTCTTTTTTTTGGGGCGTAAATATAGGTTTTTCAGAATGTGAAAAATGATGAATTAGCATTTGAGATCCAGTGCTTGCATGATGCGATTCTGCATTATTTGCGAAGTAATCCAAATGCAGCCGATTCATTGGAAGGTATTATGAATTGGTGGTTACCGGAGCTTGGGCACGCGCAAGCAAACACAGAAGAAGTCATGCGCGCACTCGACCGGTTAATTGCAGGAGGTATGGTAGAAAAAATACTGCTCGTCGATGGCACCATACTGTATCGATCCATCGTGTATTACAAGTGACCGTCGGTTTATTTAAGGAGAAATCAATGGCTAATGTAAGCTGGTCAATTTCGATTCAAGTAGCAGGTGGTCCAACTGTGACGGCGGTAGAAGGGCCCATTGCGGCAGAGGCGACAGATCGCATTGAAGTTTCCATTGCCGCGGGCGATGTTGATAAGGAGGTGAGTTTGCAGCCTGGTCCTGTCAGCGGGATTTACCTTTTATTGATTAAATCCAGCCAATACGGAAATGGTACAGAGATTACCTATAAAGTCAGCGATGGAACAACTGATGGCGCAGCAATCGAATTAGCGGGTCCACAATTCTATTCGGGTGGTGCGGGTGTGCACTTGGGTCTAGATCCGTTGTCCTTGAAATTCTCAAATGCCAGCGCGCATCCAGCACACATTGAAATCTTCATCGCACGCGATGCAACACCCTGATTAATTTGCTCTTGATTGGAGAACCTGACTATGCCTATTGCTTTGACTTATCCCGGAGTTTATATCGAAGAAATTCCCAGTGGTGTGCGTACGATCACAGGGGTTGCCACCTCGATTACTGCGTTTATCGGCTCGACACTGCGTGGGCCTGTCGATACAGATCCATTATCAACCGGGCCTATACGCGTGCAGAGCTTTGCCGAATTTGAACGTACTTTCGGTGGTCTCTGGCGACAAAGCCCGATGACTTATGCGGTCAGTCAATTTTTCCAGAATGGCGGGTCGGACGCATTGATCGTGCGCGTGATCAATGGCGGGGCGGCTGCCACCGGTTCTGCTGATACACTTAATTTGGTCGCGGCGTCACCAGGTAACTGGGGAGAACAACTCAGGGTGCGGATCGACCACGCTACACGCCCAGAAGTGGGGGTGGAAGAGCTATTCAATCTGACGTTGCGCGATACAGCTACCGGCGTAACCGAACGGTTTCTCAATATCTCTGTACTGACCGCTCATCCGCGCTATGCTGGCCGTGTGCTCGAACAAGAATCCAAATTGGTTCGGCTGATCACGCCGGCTCCCGCCACCCGCCCTGCAGCCACACCCGATGCCGCACCGGGTGTCGATCCCATGACGGTTACGCCGGGTTCTTTTGCATTCAATGCCGATGGGGATGATGGCGCTATTCTCACCGATACGCAGCTATCGGCACCAACGCTCGAAGCCGGTAAGCGAGGTATCTGGGCACTGGAAAAAGCCGATTTGTTCAATTTATTGTGTATCCCTCCTTTTTCTTTCGAAGCGACAGGTGATATCGGCGCACAGACGCGAACAGCAGCGGCTAATTACTGTCGCGCACGCCGTGCGCTCTATCTTGCCGATCCGCTCAACAGCTGGGATGAACCCTCGGATCTCATTTCGGGAGCAAATAGCCTGGATAGCGTGACTTGGGGGTTGGCGAGAAGCGAAAATGTGGCCATTTATTTTCCACGATTGCGCTGCCCTGATTCCTTACAAGAAGGACGTCTAGCCGAATTTGTCCCCTGCGGGGCAATCGCGGGTGTGTACTCACGTACCGACAGTCAGCGTGGTGTCTGGAAAGCACCTGCTGGCATTGAAGCGACCCTCAATGGTGTATCTGAACTGACGGTCAAATTAACCGATGGCGAAAATGGTCAGCTCAATCCGCTGGGAGTGAATTGCCTCCGGGTTTTTCCCGAGATCGGCCGTGTCGTGTGGGGTGCGCGTACACTCAAGGGTGCAGATTCGCTTGCTTCCGAATGGAAATATGTACCGGTACGACGGCTTGCGCTATTCATCGAGGAAAGCCTGTTTCGGGGTACGCAATGGGTGGTGTTCGAGCCGAATGATGAGCCGCTATGGGCCCAAATACGCTTGAATCTTGGTGCTTTCATGCAGAATTTGTTCCGGCAAGGTGCATTTCAAGGCCGTTCACCGCGAGAAGCCTATTTCGTCAAATGTGATCGTGAAACCACTACGCAAAATGATATCGATCTCGGCATCGTCAACATCATCGTCGGGTTTGCCCCATTGAAACCGGCCGAATTCGTCGTCATCAAGCTACAGCAAATCGCTGGTCAAATCGAATCTTAAGGAGAACAGCTTATGGCCCAGTTTAGTGTCAACACATCACGTTTTGATCCTTATAAAAATTTTAAATTTCGTGTGAAATGGGATGGGCGCTATGTTGCCGGAATCAGCAAAGTAGGCGCACTTAAACGCTCAACGGAATTGGTAGAGCATCGCGAGGGTGGGGACCCATCTACCGCGCGTAAATCACCTGGTCGCACCAAGTATGAAGCCATCACTCTCGAGCGTGGCGTTACGCATGATACCGAATTCGAGAAATGGGCCAACAAGGTCTGGAATTTTGGCTCGGGTCTAGGCGCTGAGGTTTCGCTCAAAGATTTCCGTAAAGACCTCATCATCGAGGTCTACAACGAAGCAGGACAGCTTGCGCTGGCGTATAAAGTGTATCGTTGTTGGGTATCCGAATATCAGGCACTACCCGACCTCGATGCGAATGCCAATGCGGTGGCGATTCAAACCATTAAACTCGAGAATGAGGGCTGGGAACGCGATTATGAAGTGGCCGAGCCGTCAGAACCGAGCTTTAACGAACCTGCTTAATGGGTCGATAGCATGATGCTGCATAACGCTTCTGCGCAGATATTGGCTCTGTGGGAACAGGGCGTAGGCCGTCACCCCCTTGATCGTGCCTTGCTACTTTTGCAGGGAATGCAGCCAGACATGACGCTATCAGCACTGGCTGATATGGTGATCGGACAGCGTGATCAGATGTTGCTGACGTTGCGCGCCAGATTGTTCGGCCGTGAACTGCCAGGTTATGTCGATTGTCCTGAATGTAAGACACGCCTGGAATTTGTTTTTGATATCGATGCCTTTCGGAGTGAAATCCAATGTGTACCGATCGACGTCGATGGCATCCGCATTCGTCAACCGACAAGCCGTGATCTGGCCAGTGTGATAAATATCGCGGAGCCTGACCGGGCGGCCTATCACCTCGCGCAACGATGCTGCTCTTTGATTGAGAAACAAGGCATGGTTGATGAATTGCCCGCGCTTAGCGCAACTGAGTTGGCGAAAATAGAAGCCTCCCTAGCTGAGATCGATGCAGCCACCGATATCGTACTCAATTTCGCGTGCGACCAATGTGGTCATGCATGGCAAACAGCTTTCGATATCAACGATTATCTTTGGCGTGAAATTGAGAAACACGCCAGCCAACTTCTCAATCAAATCCATACCCTTGCACGCGCTTACGGTTGGAATGAACCTGAAATACTGGCGCTGAGCGAGGTACGCCGCCTTGCTTACCTTGAGAGGGTCTGGGGATGAACGGCTATTTGCAGAGAATGATTGCGCGGGGTAAAGGAACGGCATCACTTGTTCGTCCGTTGACCTCATTCGCCTATGTAGCGGTATCGCCAGAAAAATCGCCGATCAGCAGTAACGATCTACCCATTGAATCAGCTCACTCAGAGTGGGTTACAAAAGGAGTGGGTCGAGCAGATGGTTTTTCGATGTCGCAAAGCACAAGTACCGAGAAGGAGAATGCGGCTGCAACGGGAGTGATCAATGCTCTCACTCCTGTGGGTTCATTCGAGCCGCGGACTTTAGCTCAGCATACCAGCCACTCTCCCTTGCCTGACGTTGAAAATCGATCGGGCAAAACAAGGCGCAGCGCGGAGGATGATGGCAACCATAAGACGGCATCGCAACCGATATCAAAAATAGACACCCAACAGGAAACCGGATTAAAACAGGAATCAACGACTGCACATGCAGAGGCATCCCTTGAACAAACGATTGCTGATACTTCAGCGGAAATCTTACACTTCACGCCCTTACAATCGCTTCTCATATCGCCGCAGCCAAACCTTTCTCCTCAACACAACTCAATGCACGAGTCGATGCAGATGGTCTCATCGCGATTAGAAACGTCATATCAAATCGCTAACTCCGAGTCGCGTACGATACAAGTAACCATTGGGCGCGTCGAGATTCGTGCGACCCCTTCCTCGGCGGTAGTCCGAAAAGGATCGACACGAACACCCGCGATGAGTTTGGAAGAATATCTCAAGCAGCGTAACGGGGGTGGACGGTGAGCAACGCGCTGGCTATCGCGACTGTTACCACAGCACTGGCGCAAATTGTCCGTACGGCTGTTCAGTCGGTCTTGCCTGGTGCGGATGTATTGACTGACCGGCCTGACAGCACGCCTCTGGGACAGCCGCGTGTACGGCTCTACCTGTATCAGGTCACACCCAACTCATCGCTAAGGAATCATGATTTGCCGGCACGTTCCGCGGATGGTCGGTTGGTGAAACGCCCCACTGCTGCGCTTGATTTATCTTATTTACTGGCATTTTACGGCAATGAAAATACGCTCGAGCCACAACAAATGTTGGGTGCAACGGTGCGTGATATTCACGCAAAACCTGTATTGATGAGGCAGATGATCGAGGATGCAATTGCCAGTGAACCATTTCTGGCGACTTCCAATCTGGCAGACGCAGTCGAGCAAATCAAATTCACGCCATTGACGCTCTCGCTGGAAGAGCTTTCGAAGCTCTGGTCTGTTTTTTTTCAGGCGCCTTATGCTTTATCAGTCGCCTATCAGGGTACAGTCGTGCTGATTGAAAGCGAAGAAAGTCCTCACTCTCCTCTGCCGGTTTTGCGTCGAGGCGAAGAAGATCGCGGTGTTCAGCTACTGCTTGGACCATTTCCGATCATCGACAGCATTCATATAGGGGCACCTGAAGAGCTGGGATTACATCCTCGTATTACCGCCTATCCTAGTGTTCAACTCGGCACCGCCTTGATAATTGCTGGACGCAATCTTGTCGGAGAGCAGATCCAAATCCAATTCAATCACACGCGATTGGCGTTGATTAGAACGATCCTCATTCCAGCCAATGACCGGTCAGATTCCGAATTAAGAATCATGCTGGCAGACGATGGCCCTGCACAAACGGGCTGGGCAGCGGGGCTGTATACCGTCACGGTTCTGGTAAAAAACGGGGATGTAGAACGCATGAGCAATCAATTGCCCTTGTCGTTCGCATCCAAAGTGAACAATATCGTACCGGCTAATCCCATTATGCGCGATGCAAACGGTGACGTCACTATGACGATTACGTGCGGCCCTGTGGTACGTACTAGCCAGCGCGCGGCATTGCTCATTGCCGATCGGGAAATCGATGCTGAGCCTCATCCGATCGATACGGCGACTTTACAATTCATCATCGAAGATGCGCCGGTCGTGAACGATGCATTGATACGCTTGCGTATCGATGGGGTCGATAGCTTGCCCTTCAGGCGCCAGGGCGTTCCTCCGCCACCTCGGTTAGTGTTCGATAACAACCAGAAGGTCACTATCCTATGAATGATCTCGCGGCCTGGCATAAGACCAATGACGATTATCTCTCTGCAGCAATTTCATGGTTGCGTTTGCGATTGATGCATTTGACTAAGGCGCATGAGGACGATGATGCGGAAACACTCGAGGGAGCTAGGTCGGCGATGCAACAACTAGCCAGTACAGATCCGCCGCCTGCCTTGTTGATCCTGAGTCAACGTTTGGGGTTAGCACGATTCGAGACCGATGTTTTATTGCTATGTGCTGCCATGGAGTTCGATACACGTATTGCCGCATTGTGTGCAAAGGCACAAAACGATGCGACACGCCCTTATCCCACTTTTGCCCTTGCGCTCGCATTATTCGACGAGCCTGTTTGGGAAGCGCTTTCGCCCGAACGCCCACTGCGTTTCTGGCAGTTGATCGAAATCAATCAACCCGCAGCGCAGACCCTAACCGTCAGTGCATTGCGCGCGGACGAACGCGTGGTGAGTTATATCAAAGGGCTTAATTATCTGGATGATCGATTGAAGACGTTGATCATACCGATGACGGATGCGATCGATATTTTGCCTCCGTCACAACTTCAGCAAGCCGAAAAGCTGCTTCAGTCTATCCAAGCGTCACCTTCCGAATGGCCCATGGTTAACTTAGTGGGTGTGGACTCAGCCAGCAAGCGTGCGATTGCAAACTACGTTACGAGATCGATAGGATTGGTCTGCTACCGGTTGTCTGCCGAGCTATTGCCCACTGCCTGGGCGGAATTGGAGACGTTTGTACGGTTATACCAACGTGAAAGCTATCTACTGCCTCTTGCGCTTTATCTGGAAATACCGGATACCGATAAAGTACTGCCGGTAATTAACCGCTTGCTCGCCAGATTAAATGGGTTGTTGTTGCTGGATACGCGTGAACCTCATTCTTCCACCGAACGGGGTATGGTGCCGTTGGATGTCACAAAACCGACGTCAGCGGAACAGGCAGCGATATGGCGGCAAATGCTGGGTAATAATGCAAGCTCGACTGCGGCTGTGCTGGCCGGGCAATTCAATCTGAATGTGGCCGATATTCGACATGTCACCTATACCCTATTAAATACCACGCTACCTGCCAAGACCGAGGCTCCAGCGATTCAAGAGGATGCTTGGCAAGCCTGTTTGCTGGCGGCGCGACCGCGACTGGATGCCTTGGCACAGCGTCTGGAAGTGAAAGCTCGCCGCTGGGAGGATCTGGTCTTGCCAGATGCAGAAATCAATACGGTACAGCAGATCATCAACCAGGTCGATCAGCGCCACCATGTTTATGAGCAGTGGGGGTTTGGCCGCAGAATGACGCGTGGATTGGGTATCAGCGCATTGTTTTCTGGAGAAAGTGGCACGGGTAAGACACTCGCAGCCGAAGTGATCGCCCATCGGTTGAAACTCGATCTTTACCGTATCGATTTGTCGCAAGTAGTCAGCAAATATATCGGTGAAACGGAGAAAAACCTGCGCAGGTTGTTCGATGCTGCTGAAGATGGCGGCACTATCTTATTTTTTGATGAGGCAGATGCACTTTTTGGCAAGCGCAGCGAGGTGAAGGATAGCCATGACCGTTATGCCAATATCGAGATCAACTACTTGTTGCAACGCATGGAAGCCTTTCGGGGACTCGCAATTCTCGCGTCCAATATGAAAAGTGCACTCGACACTGCCTTCATGCGACGTTTGCGTTTTATCGTCAATTTCCCATTCCCGGGTTTGGCTGAACGGAAACGTATTTGGGAAAGGGTTTTCCCCGAGGAAGCCGAAAAAGAAATGCTCGATTATGACCGTTTGTCTCGTTTTAACCTCACCGGAGGCAGCATCCAAAATATCGCCATCAACGCAGCCTTTTTGGCAGCAAGCACGGGCTGTGTGATAACCATGCAGCTTATTTTCGAAGCAATCCGCGGTGAATTCCGTAAGCTGGAGAAACCGATCAATGAAGCTGAATTCCGATTCATTCAAGCTGTGGAGATTCAAGCATGAACATTACATTGCATATCGACCGGTTAGTGCTGGAGGGTATTGATTTTCCGCCTGATCAACAGCATCTGCTCCAAACCCATGTTATCAGCGAATTGACACGTCTTCTTGAGAACGGCAGATTGGCGTCCAGTCTTACTGGAGATACCATTTTGGCGCGTTTGCCTGTCGATAGTATTCAATTGACAGGCAACGATCCGGTAAAACTTGGTCAGCAGATTGCACAATCAGTGTATGGAGGAATCGGGCGTGAATAAAACCGACAAAACGCAATTGGCCAATAAAACGAGCTTTTCCCCACTTTCTCATGGCATGCTCCAGCGTAAATGTGCATGTGGCAGCCATGTAGCGGCAGGCAAAGAGTGTGCCGCGTGTGCTAAACAAAAGCAGACCTTGCAGCGCAAGGCGATTAATCGTGATGACATGACGCCAGTCTCATCGATCGTTCATGGCGTTTTAAATTCTGCCGGCCAACCACTTGATCCGACTGCCAAGACTTTTATGGAATCGCGGTTTGGACGCGATTTCAGTAAAGTAAGAATTCATACTGATGCGAATGCGGCAGAATCGGCAAGGATGGTCAACGCATTTGCCTATACGGTTGGCAGGGATGTGGTCTTTGGAGCAGGGCAGTATTCACCCCATACCAGAATGGGGCAGCGATTGCTGGCACACGAATTGGCGCATACCCTTCAACAAGATAAAAATATCGCTTTAACGACCAACGTACTCAAAGTGAACGAGCCGAACGATCGTTACGAGCAGGAAGCAGATCATATCGCCGATCAAGTATTAACGGCATCGGTACACTCCATGCAGAGTGAAGAACACCAAAGTGTTCCTACAATACCTTCCCAATTGCAAGAAAGCCCCCCACAAATTGCTCGATTGGTCGCGACCACCGGAAGAGAGCCTGAAGGAATCAATCCGCTGGAATCTGAAGCAATCCCCATGGCTGCGGGGCCGGAGTGCAGTCGGCAACGGGGCAGAGGTCGAAGCCTCCCTTTGGTAAGAACAACTTTTCGTGGTGAGCGGGGTTTTGCGTCCATTCCTTCCGACGGTCATCCTGGTCCCGGTGGCTTGCTCGTGACGGGCAGTTCCGTTTCTATCAAGATCATTGCAAGATGGGAAGAGCAGATCACCGATCCCGACCAAAGACCGCCAGACCAACGAAATAGGCGAGCCGATCGCCCCCAGTACTATCTTACTTTCAATGGCTGGGTAGATGATTGCGATTCTTCGCATGTTGGGAGTCCAGCTTCATCCGTTCAATCGGGAAATCTCGCGATAGGCACGGAACATACTGTTAATTTGGCTAATTTGATTCCGGGAAGATACGGCCTGGGGATCAATCCTTCAACGGCATCACCAGAGCCTAATCGTGTCCTGGTGGGAACCTGTGAAGTAACTTAGGTGACAGCATCGGCTGAAAACAAAGATAGCGCTTATGATCGTGACCTTACAACAAACAACTCTCAAATTTCCACAGATCCTAGCCAGGGCGGCGAGTGGCAGGTTGCAGCGAAAATGCGCATGCGGCAATCACACGCCCATGGGTGAAGAGTGCAGTGAGTGTGCAAAGAAGAAAAGGACATTGCAACGTAAACTGGCGATCGGTGCAAGTAACGATCCACTGGAAAATGAGGCCGATCGTATCGCTGATCAGGTAATGGCCATGCCGATGTCTTTTTCCAGAGTGACCGATGCATTTTTGTCCATCCCCATCCAACGCAATACCATGCAATCGAGCGGAATGATGAACATAGCCCCTGATAGTGTCGATCAGGCCTTGTCGAGCTCAGGTCGTCCGCTAGAACCCGCATTGCGCCAAGACATGGAACAGCGTTTTGGTTATGATTTTTCTCAGGTACAGGTACATTCTGATGTGGCGGCAAGCCAGTCAGCACGCGAAGTGAACGCTAAAGCCTATACGGTAGGGCATGACATCGTATTTGGTGCGGGGCAGTTCTCTCCAGGAACTCAAGAGGGACGAAGGTTGCTCGCGCATGAATTGACTCACGTGGTACAGCAGTCTGTAAATTATCCATCTACCCTGCGAAGACAGTCAGATGACAAGAAAAAAGAGCCTGCTAGTGAAGTTGCTAAGGCACTCAAGAAAAACAGTCTCTTTAAAAAATTACCTGAATTTGCTCAGGAAAAAATCTTAGATGAAATCGACAACGCGCCTGAAACGATTACCCAAGCCGTATTAGATCGAATCATCGATCTTGCACCTATCGATGAGCAATATAAGGGTGGTCTGAAAAAAGCGGGCGAAGCAATCATTAAAACCATTACAGGCAGGAAGGCGCCCTCAACCAGCAAATGTGATATACCCGGCTACCATGAAGGCAAATCTTCTTTATATAGAGGCATGTGCTGCAGCAGCACCATTGAAAGCGAATCTAGTTGCTGCCCAAAAGATAAATTTGCTCCCAACAATTCGCCGGTATGTTGTGGGCAAGATGAGTATGTAACGGCTGGTTTCAAGTGTAAAAAAATAGTGCCTGTAGATCTCAGCAATATTTGCATGCCGCCAGGACAAAAGGATTCGTTAGGCAAATGTTGTATGCCACCGGATGAAGTGGTCAATGGTTTGTGTGTGAGTCTACCAAAGCAGGAACCAAAGCCAGAGCCTTCATCCCGACCCTTCAATCTGAAATTCACCATAGGTGTGATAGATGATTTCGATATCGACCGATCGATTATCAACAGCAGGCAACAACCCCATTTCGATCAAGTAAAGGATCAAATCCGTCAGTTTATCGAAGTCTGCCCAGCCAGCATCATTACCATCACGGGTTTTGCGGATAAACCCGGCACAGAGGAGCACAATCTGGAGCTTGGGCAGCGCAGAGCTGATCATGTTAAGTTGCTTCTACAGCTCGATTTGATGAAGATCGTTTCTGGAGGGATATCACCGCTGATTCTGGCGCGCTCGGAAGGAGAAAATAATCCCGTGGATCCCGCTGCCGGTGAAAAATTTTCTGCAAAAAACAGGCGAGTTGAAATCGAATTTCAATCGATATGCCCTCCGCTCGGGGCACCCTCGTTATCGAAGCCCCCGATCAATACACCGTTGCGAATGGAATTTCCACAGAAATTCAGTTTTTAAAAGGCATGAGGGGAAACATAGGATGAACAAAACAACGACAAAGATAGCGCCTGAATTATTTTCAAGTTTTCCTTCATTGCCATCGAGTAGGCCACAATGGCGATATATTTATATTGATCAAACTATCCATGATGTGAATTCGGCCAAGCAGCTGAGGTGGGAAGCAGAGATCAAGACAGGTTTAAAGACCTATGAGTTGGGCGTGTTATCGAGATCGATGGCTTTATTGGCACCAATCCAACAATCGCTGACCTCTTCTATCTTGCATGAGCTTACATGGTCGGGAAGTCACATTCAGCATGGAAGGAATGGCCATGCATAAAGTGAACGCTTCTTACCAAAACAAGCAGGTAACTATTTTGCAGCCCCAGCAAGGAATCCTGCAGCGTAAATGCACCTGCGGCAACTACACCGTGGCTAGCAGCTCGTGTAGCACGTGTAAGAAAAATAATCAAATGGGTTTACTGCAGAAAGCGGTCCGTCGAAGTGAGGCAACTGAAATACCGCCGATCGTACATGACGTTTTGCGCTCGCCTGGCCATCCACTGGATTCTGGCACGCTTGGCTTTATGGCGTCGCGATTTAGCCATGATTTTAGTCAGGTACGCGTACATACTGATGACAAAGCCGCTGAATCGGCCAATGCCGTGGATGCATTGGCCTATACGGCGGGGAAACATATAGTTTTTGGAGCACGGCAATATACACCCGGCACGGCTTCAGGGCGAGAGTTATTGGTGCATGAGCTGGCACATGTCATGCAACAGGAACAGGTTGCATCGAATGCGTTGCCTGTTCGAATCGGCCATCCGTCTGGCTCCGAAGAAGTCAATGCTGATCATCTTGCGCGTTCCGCCTTGTCTGGTGAGCGCTTGCCGCATCGAGTTATAGGGGCTGGCGCTCCTTTGCTCTCACGTCGTGTCATTCCCCGGTTAGTACACTGCACGGCTGGCACCGATGGCGCGCCTGCCGATCCTGTGACGGAACTGACCACTATTGTCGATCGAGCGGAAGGCATGGCGACAGCAGCATCTATTTTGCTGACCCTCGTTGCTGGACTGACCAGGGCAGGTATGCGACCGGTCGGCTCCACAGTAGAACAGGCTTTCGACGATCGTTTCGGTGAACCACCGGCCGTTAGAGGTGGCTTCATGAATCGGCTTACGGGAGATGTTCGGCCTACACTGGAGATCGCGCTCAGTGAAGAGATGGAACTGATGGCGCGGCGCTATGAATTAATCGCCAACCAGTTTGGCAGCGGATTCATTCATTATTTGTGTATGAGCACTAGCCGATCGTTTGGTGGATGCAATATTACCGATTGTTCCAATGATGCTTGGGCATGTCCTGGGGTCAATGCGATTTTCCTTTGTCCGGGGTTCTGGGGGGGTGATTTGCGTACCAGCTCTACGTTACTCATTCACGAAACTTCGCACATGATTTGGGAGAGTGTTTTCCATGGCGCCAGGGGAGCGGGCGGAAATTTCCGCCATGCCGAATGCTATGCAAGCTTTGTGGCGGATATTTTCGGGTTGGCACCGGGTATCCCTGCTTGTCCCGCTACTTAAATGGAGTCCGCTGGCGAGAGATGAACACTCAGGTTTATAAGATAGATCAATGAAAGGAGATAGCGCATGACGACCTTCCCTAACGCTCCCAAAATTCTCAAGGGTGGCCTCGTACTGGTTGATCCGCAATCGGCGCGTGTGCAGCGCATTATTTCGCTGCAGTATAACCCTGATTCACTGACGCGCAACTTGCAGGTGCAGGGCACAGGTGGAGAGGAAGGTAACCGCTCGGAGGCGATGCGCTTTAAAGGGCCTGCGGTAGAAACATTAAAATTGGATGCGGAAATCGATGCATCAGATCAACTGGAATTTCCAGAGCAATACCGCGCCGTGGTGGAGAATGGGATACAGCCTCAGCTCGCCATGCTGGAATCGCTGGTATACCCAACCAGCACTCAATTACTCGATCGTAACGCCATGGCGCAGTCCGGTACGCTGGAAATCGCCCCGATGGAAGCGCCACTGGCGCTGTTTATCTGGAGCAAGCACCGCGTCGTTCCCGTGCGGGTAACCGAGTTCAGTATTACCGAAGAGGCCTTCGATCCGTCATTGAACCCGATACGCGCCAGAGTGAGCATCGGGCTGCGGGTATTGAGCGTGGATGATCTTGGTTTTGCGCACAAGGGCGGAAGTTTATTCATGAGTTACTTACAGGCCAAGGAGCAGCTTGCTGGCAAAACGCAGGCTGGCACATTCTCTACGCTGGGAATAGGGGGTCTCTAAATGATCGATCCGATTCAGGCTTTCCTGCAGGCAAATACGCTGGTGACACCCGTTCACCCGCCTGAGAGCCGCTATCATAGCATTACCACCAGCCAGTTTTATCAAGCCGATGGCTCAGTTATCGTGCATTTGAAGCGACGTTTTGTTCCCCCGCCCGAACATTTCTCGTTCTTGCAAGCGCATCAGGTGACGGAAGGCGACCGGTTGGATAATCTGGCCGCCCGCTACATGGGCGATCCTTCCCAATATTGGCGTATCTGTGATGCCAATGGCGCGATCCGCCCTGATGAATTGACCGAGGCAGCAGGCAGTTCGCTGCGGATCACATTACCGGCCGGCGTTCCGGGGGTATCCGATGCTGACTAAGGGCATACAGTTGACCATCTTGATCGGGCCGGTCGTACCGATCCCAGTGCCGCAAGTGGTGATGGATGCGCTAGATAGCATTCAAGTCACTTCTGCTGCTGGAGAAGCGAGTGGTTTTCAGATGAGTTTTCAGTTCAACAGCAAATCAGAATTGAATACCATTTTTCTCATCGCTGGTGCGATGAACAGCGGTCCGGCAACACCGCCACTGCGCGTGCTGCTGATCGTGACCCTCAATGGTACACCGCAGCCGCTGTTCGATGGTGTCATGACCAATGTTCAGGTGCAGGCAGGCAATAATGGTGCGCCAGGCATGGTAAGGATTACCGGTGAAGATCTGACGAAAGCGATGAACATGATCGATTTTAGCGGCTTGCCCTATCCCGCCATGCCAATCGAAGCGCGGGTGGCGCTAATCTGCGCTAAGTATGCAGCTTTTGGTTTGATTCCCTTGATCATTCCCGTACTGTTTCCCGATGTTCCTATTCCAATAGAACGCATCCCCAGCCATCAGGGCACGGATCTCGAATATATCCAGCAACTTGCAGAGCAAGCAGGCTACACTTTTTATATCGAGCCAGGACCGGCGCCGGGCACCAACATCGCCTACTTCGGGCCGGAAATTAAAATTGGCGTACCTCAGCCTGCGCTCAACGTCGATATGGATGCTTTCACCAACGTAGAAAATATCAATTTCTCGTTCGACCCGACCAAAGGGGTGCTACCCATCGTGTTCATTCAGAATCAGATGACGCGCGTGCCGATCCCGATTCCGATTCCGAATATCAATCCATTGCAACCCCCGTTGGGTGTGCTATCTACTCCGCTCAGCAACCTCAAGGTATTGAAAAATACGGCCAAAATGAATCCGATGCAGGCGATTTCTACAGGACTTAATGAAGCAAAAAAATCTCAGGATTCAGTGAGCGCCAATGGCAGTTTGGATGTGCTGCGCTACGGACGGCCATTGAAAGCCCGCCAGTTGGTCGGTGTGCGTGGCGCAGGGGTGGCCTACGATGGACTTTATTTCGTCAAAAGTGTGACCAGCACGCTTAAGCGGGGTGAGTTCAAGCAAAGCTTTAATTTGACCAGAAATGGGTTGGTTTCAATTACGCCGAGGGTTCCAGTATGACTGACAACAATAAGTTTTTTGGCAAGTACCGCGGTATGGTGCTCAACAACGTCGACCCCATGCAGCAAGGTCGATTACAAGTGCAAGTCCCCGACGTAGCGGGTCTCGCGCCCGCCAGTTGGGCAATGCCCTGTGTGCCGATCGCTGGGATCAATTCCGGCATGTTTGCTTTACCCATGATCGGTAGTGGGGTATGGGTGGAATTCGAGCAGGGTAATCCGGATTATCCGATATGGGTAGGGTGTTTCTGGGGGAGCGCGGCTGAAGTGCCGGTGATGTCACGCATGGTGCCGCCTGCCGTGCCGGGGATCACGCTGCAAACATCGCTCAAGAACGGCATCGTCATCAGTGATGTGCCTGGTCCCACTGGCGGCATTCAGCTGCAGACTGCGACCGGCGCAATGATCTCTGTCACGGATATCGGAATCATGATATCAAACGGCAAAGGTGCTGTGATCAATCTTACCGGCCCTACCGTGGATATCAATCTCGGGGCACTCACGGTGGTATAAGGAGGCCGACGATATGCCTGCCCCCATTCTTCATCTTGGTGCAACCATGACTTGCTTGCATGCAGGCCCTGCCACACCGCTGACACCTTTCCCGCGTGTGCTGGTGAGCGGCCAACCCATCGTGACACAGTCAACGCCGTATGCGATTACCGGTTGTGCGCTGGCGGGGACGTCCAATCCACCTTGTATCACGGCACAATGGGTAGTGGGTGCAGTACGGGTATTGGCAGGAGGTGTTCCTGTCGTTTTGCAAACCAGCACGGCAGTATGTGTTCCAACTGGCACAGGGTTGCTGCCGTTGGTAGTTCAACCGAGGGTGATGGCCACATGAACCATATCGACTATCCTTTTCATTTCGATCATCGTGGGCGTACGTCACAAACTGATAGTGCCGATTATATCCGCGATTTAATCGAGCAAGTTCTGCTGACCACGCCTGGAGAGCGCGTAATGCGCCCTGATTTTGGCAGCGGTGTCATGCAACTCGTTTTCGCAGCAACGAGCCCGGAAATTGCCGCCACGACTCAATTTCTTGTCCAAGGCTCACTACAGCAGTGGCTCGGCGATCTCATCATCGTTGAATCTGTCGATGTGCAAACGCAAGACAGCATACTGTTCATTACGGTGCGCTATATCGAGCGCCGTACCCAAACTCAGGGGATCGCGCAGATCGGCGTGCCGGGAGGGTTGCCATGAAATACTATTGCTGCGACCAGCGGCGCCTTGAAATCGTCAAACTGCATGGCACGCTCAATGGTTTGGAGTATTTGGAAGTCCATGACAGCGGCTTGGCGGGCGATCCAATGCGTCAGCTCACGTTGTTCCTCAAATTTTTGCGTCCCGTGCCGGTGTTGAGCGCGGATCAGTTTCGTATCACGGGCGGCGAACGGGTCAAGATAGTGGGTATCGAATGGGTCGCCGTTGCGGATAACCTGCCTGCAGGCGAGCCGCCGGCTTTAGTGGATGGGCTGGCGCCCCTCAATGAATTTTTGGTGATTCGTACACAATCTTATGGTGATTTCTCACGGTACACACTCAGCCTGGTGAGTAGCCCGAGTAGTGAGAGTCCACCAGCCGGCTTCGATCCCCGTCTGAGCGAAATTTCATTTTCGTTCAAGGTACAGTGTGAATCAGATTTTGATTGCGCTTCATCTATTTCTTGTCCCAGTCCGCCAGAAGATCGCCCCCGATTGGATTATCTGGCCAAGGATTACGCCAGTTTCCGCCGACTCATGCTGGATCGCTTGCATGTGCTGATGCCCGAATGGCAAGGCCGCAACCCGGCCGATATCGGGGTAACCTTGGTCGAGTTGCTGGCCTATGTTGGAGACCAGCTTTCCTATCAACAGGATGCCGTTGCCACGGAAGCTTATCTTGGCACAGCACGTAAGCGGACCTCTTTGCGGCGGCATGCTCGGTTGGTCGATTACGCGGTGCACGAGGGATGTAATGCGCGCGCGTGGGTGCGTGTATTTGTCAACGATAATGGCGTGACCATACCCGCGCGGACATCCTTGCTGACACGTGTAGCCAACATGCCTGATCGACTGGTGCCAGGAAGCGATCAATGGCGTCATGCACTGGCAAGCGGAGTGGAAGTTTTCGAGACGATTGAAGATACTTTGCTCTATCAGGCGCATGAGCGCATGGTTTTTTACACATGGGGCGAGCGTGAATGCTGTTTGCCAAAGGGCGCAAAATATGCAACGCTGCTCGGACATTTTCCCAACCTCAAGGCCGGTGACGTGTTGGTATTTGCAGAAGAACGCGGGCCGCGTACCGGATTCGTCGAGGATGCGGATCGGAATCATCGCTGGTCGGTGAGGTTGGTCGATGTCCGTCTGAGCCAGGATCCTTCCGGCGGACTCTTCTTGCCGATACCCAACAATAATCCACTAGACGTGACCGAAATCCATTGGGCAGAGGAGGATGCTTTGCCATTTCCGTTATGCCTATCCACCCTCACAGATCACGATCACGGTGCGATCTTTCTCGATGAAATCAGCGCAGTTTATGGCAATATCGTATTGGCCGATCATGGCCGGACATTGACCGGTGAAGCATTGGGCCAAGTGCCGGCTTCGTATCTCACGGTTGCTTCCGTCACTGATGAGTTAAGCTGTCAACGCCCACCGCTAAAAACAATACCGCCTCGTTTTCGGCCGAGATTGGCGGAACGCCCACTCACTCATGCGTTACCACTGGCTACAATGCCATTGTTCAGCTTTACCGCCACGGCTGCAATCGAGACAGCCTTGCAAACGCGCACTTATGCGCCAGCCTTGCAGCATGCATTACAGTCACACGGTATTGTCTTGCAAGCGAGTTTCGTCGTGGTACAAGGCGGAGACGGTGTTTGGTCGGTAGCCGATGGTAAGCATGCCTATGGTCTACATTTGGCCGGTGGCGATATACGGGTGACCGCCTTCACGGTACCCGCCCGATTGATGACCGTTGCCGAGCCAAGGCGAGCCCGTCCTGCCATTGTGTTGGCAAGTGAGTACCAGGGCATTCCCGCAACTTGGCAGCCGAGATTAGATTTACTTGCAAGTGATGCGAACGCGAATGAATTCGTCGTAGAGAGCGAACAAGATGGCACTGCTTTTCTACGTTTTGGAGACGATGTGCATGGCAAGCGGCCAGATAGCGGCACGATTTTCACGGCAACGTACCGTATTGGGAATGGCACGTCTGGCAATATCGGCTTGGAGTCGATCGCGCATATTGTCAGTAACGATGCACGCTTGCTGCGGGCAACGAATCCTCTGCCTGCGCAAGGCGGCACCGAACCGGAAAGTGCAGAAGATATCAAACGCGATGCTCCCGAGGCTTTTCGTATCCAAGAACGGGCGGTGACACCGGAAGATTATGCCGAAGTCGCGGAACGCCATCCTAGCGTGCAACGCGCAGCAGCGACATTTCGTTGGACGGGCAGTTGGTATACCGTGTTTCTCACGGTCGACCGCAAAGGGGGAGCGGAGGTCGATGCTGTTTATGAGCAGACCCTCCGAGATCATATCGAACGTTATCGAATGGCCGGTTATGATCTGGAAATCGATGGGCCACGCTATATCCCCCTGGAATTGAGTATGACAGTGTGCGTGAAGCCAGACTATTTTCGTGCCGATGTGCGTGCGGCATTGATGCGAGTTTTCAGCCGTGGCTGGCTGGCCGATGGATCACGTGCGCTATTTCATCCTGATCAATTTACCTTTGGTCAGCCAGTTTATCTGAGCAGACTCTATGAAGCAGCGCAGTCGGTACAAGGCGTAGCATCGGTCGCAATAACGATTTTCCAGCAATTGCGCACACCTCCCGACCCTAAACCTTTGGAGGATGGCGTGCTGACGGTAGGGCGGCTCGAGATCGCTAGGCTGGATAACGATCCCAATTACCCTGAGCGCGGGGTTCTGAAACTGTCGATGGGAGGCGGTAAATGAGCGGAAATCCAATGCAACAAGATAACCTGCAAGATGCATGTGGATGTTGTGAAGGCATCAACCTGCAGTCACCCGTTGAGCTGTATAATCGTCCAGGTCTTACTGTCATAGCATACCGTATCGGAACCCATCATCAGATACTTGCTAGCCTGCAAGCTCGATTGTCATTCAAGGCGCTTCCGGCGCTCGTAAAATTACGTACCCGGGATCGGGACGATTTTTCGATTGCCCTACTGGATGCCTATGCCTGCATGGCGGATGTGCTGAGTTTCTATCAAGAGCGGTTGGCCAATGAATCTTATCTGCGAACTGCTGGTGAGCGCTTATCCTTGAGCGCACTTGCCCGGCTGATAGGCTATCGGCTTAAGCCGGGCATCGCTGCAGAAACCTATCTGGCATTTACGCTTGAAGAGCCTCCACTACAATCCGTCAATGACGATCCCAAGCAGGCGAGTGGTGTACCAGAGAACGTAACCCTGCCGATCGGCATTAAAGTCCAAAGCGTGCCGCAATCCGACGAAACGCCACAAATCTTCGAAACGGTGGAATCGATCGAAGCTCGGCCAACATGGAATGTGTTTAAAGCAAGAACACACGAGATGGTTATCCCTGCGTTTGGGACGCAGATCGTATACTTGAAGGGAACTGCCAACCAACTGAAAGCAGGAGACGCTTTGCTGTTCGTCGGAAGCGAGCGCGAGCTCGATTCCGGCAGTGAACGATGGGATTTCAGGCGGATACTGAGTGTCACGCTGGATAGCGAAGCTGGCCACACTATCGTGGCATTGGAACGAGGCTTGGGCACGGCTTCTCCTTTTGTGGCGCCTGCAGCCAATCCTAAAGTTTTTGCACTGCGCTTGCGTGCTTCGCTATTTGGTCATAATGCGCCTGACTGGCGTGTGATGTCCGATGACATCAAGCGAGGCTACCTGGAGCTGCCTGACGGTGCTACCGTAACCGATACGCAGTGGCCGGGTTTCACTATCGCTGATATTTCCGATCCACCTACCAGTACTCCTACGGGAACGGGGCTTTATGGCGAATATTTCGATACCAGAAATTTGACCGACCGCAAGCTTAGCCGTATCGATACTACAATCAATTTTGACTGGGGAGCCGGTTCGCCCGATCCGCTGATTGGCGCAAACACTTTTTCGGTACGCTGGACAGGTTGGGTGCATACACCGGTGACGGGGATTTATACTTTTTATACCACCTCTGACGATGGCGTGCGGTTATGGGTGAACAACCATCTGCTGATCAATAACTGGACAGACCATGGCGTCACTGAGAACAGCGGGAGTATTTCGCTCACTGCAGGAAATAAATACGATATCAAATTAGAATTTTATGAAAATACTGGTGCAGCGGTCATTAAGCTCTCTTGGGCACCACCAGGGCAAAGCAAGCAGATTATTCCACAATCGCAGCTCTATCCGCGCAATATCCATACCTTGCATCTGGATGCCGTGTATCCTCAAATCGTGCCGGATAGCTGGCTGGTATTATCCATACCCGAATACCAGGAGCTCTATCAGGTGGTGACGGCAGGGGAAGATGCGCGGGCACGTTTTATGCTAACAGGCAAAACGACACGATTGACCGTCAAGGGTGAGAATTTGCGCGAATTATTTAACGAACGGGTACGCGAAACAGCCGTGTTTGCCGGTAGCGAGTTGCTGGAATTGACTGAAACACCGATTACCACCGATGTGGCAGGCGACTCGTTGCGTATTGATCGCAAGGCTGAAACCCTAATGCCCAAGCGTTCACTGATTCTCAGTGGCATGACCACCGAGGGCGCAGAAGAGAGTGAGATATTGACGCTACTCAAGGTGGAATCGGATGGCGAGAACAGCCGTTTGTTCTTCACGACTGCGCTGCAGCATCGTTATCGGCGTGATTCAGTCAGGGTCTATGCGAATGTTGCCCGGGCAACGCATGGAGAAACCGTTCAACAAACCCTGGGGAGCGGCAGCGCTCGTCAGGCGCATCAGCGTTTTGATCTCAAGCATGCACCGCTTACTCATATTGCTGCGGACACTGAATCGGGTGCTAAGCCAGCATTGGAGGTTCGGGTCAATGATGTACTTTGGCACGAAACCGCTACGCTTTATGATGCCAAGGCCAATGATGCTTCTTATGTGTTGCATACCGATGAATATGGCACGGGTACGATTCAATTCGGAGATGGCCGGCACGGCGCCCGATTGCCGACAGGTCAAGAGAATGTACGAGCCAAGTACCGCAAGGGAATTGGACGGGCTGGCAATCTGCAGGCTGGCCAACTTTCACAATTACTTACCCGTCCTCTTGGTTTAAAGGCGGTGAGTAATCCTTTGGCTGCAAGCGGGGGTGTCGATGCTGACAGTATCGATCATGCACGACGCAACATGCCGCTAGGCGTGCGTACGTTAGGACGTGTGGTGTCATTACAAGATTACGAGGATTTTGCGCGGGCTTACCCCGGGGTCGCTAAGGCAAAGGCTGCGGTACTGAATACCCGCGCTGGGCGGACTATCGTCATCACCGTTGCCGGTGAAGAAGGTGAGATGCTGTCTGATTCGATACTGACCAAGTTACTCAATTCGCTCAAAAAGAATGGTGATCCGTTGGTGCGATGCGAGGTTGCAGTCTACCAGCTTGCAACCTTCCGTTTGGCCATGCGAATCAAGCTTCATCCAGATCATGAGCGCGATATTGTCATGAAGCAGGTGGAAATGGCATTGCGCACGGCTTTTTCGTTTGATGCACGCGATTTTGGGCAATGGGTTGCCCGATCCGAAATCATCGCCGCTACACAAACCGTAAAGGGCGTCATGGGTGTCGATTTGGATCGTTTTTACCGGGGAGTGGCGATAACGCTGGAGGGCCAACTGGCACCCCACTCGGCCACAGTTGATGGGTTTGGTAATGCAGTGGCAGCCGAGCTATTGCTGCTTGATGATGCGCCGTTCGATTATCTGGAGGAAATGCCATGAATACGACAGCTGAACGCCTGTATGCGTTATTACCTGCTATTCACCGTATTCGCGATGCGGAACAAGGCTATCCACTCCGTGAGTTGCTGGCTGTTATTGCCGAGCAGGTTGCAGCTTTCGAGGAAAACCTTGAACAACTCTATGATGACCAATTTATTGAAACATGCGCGCCTTGGGTGGCGCCTTATATCGGGGATCTAATCGGTTATCGTACCTTGCACGGTGTCGTGCCCAGCGTAGCGTCTCCGCGTGCGGATGTGGCGAACACGATTCGTTATCGTCGCCGCAAAGGTACAGCTACCATGCTGGAGCAACTGGCGCGCGATGTGACCGGCTGGCCGGCGCGGGCGGTAGAATATTTTCAGTTACTGGGCTGGAGCCAGCATATGAATCATCTTCGCCACCATGCTTATTATGCGCCTGATTTGCGGCGTGCAGAGGCGTTACTCTGGCGTGGCAGTGCATTCGATACCTTTGCCCATACGGTGGATGTACGGCATATCAGCGCCGGGGCAGGGCGGCATAATATCCCAAATATTGGTCTTACGCTGTGGCGGGTCCGGGCTTTTCAGCTAACCCGCTCACCTGCAGTGGAAGATCCTGATATAGGCAGCGGCTTGCGCTTTCGCTTCAATCCACTCGGTGTAGATCTTGCCCTTTATAACACGCCGGAAACGGAAGAAGTGATCAGTCATTTGGCTGAACCGCGCAATGTTCCGCTGCCGCTTACTCATCGCTGGCTCAAGGGGCATCTTGATGACTATTATGGTCCAGATAAGAGTCTTTGGGTGGAGCTGGATGAGAATCCACCGCAATTGATCACTAGCAATCGTATTCATATTTGCGATTTGAGTGATGTGAAGGATGGCGGGGGCAATGTCATCGCTTGGGCACACCAACCGGCTGCAGGCTCTGGTCTGGTCGCCATCGATCCGGTATTGGGTCGTCTTGCTTTCGCCGATGTGCCCGCCACTCTGCCGCTCGTAAGCTTCCACTATGGTTTTCCCATTGCGATTGGTGGTGGAGAATATGAGCGCAGCGATCCTGCCGTACACGTGGCGCCTGTACAAGCCATTCAAGGCGGATCGGTCTTACAACCTGCGTTCAATACGATTCAGAACGGTGGCACGGTAGCAGTCCAGGATAGCCGCCGCTACGTGGAAACGCCCACCGTGAAAGTTGATGCGGGCAAGACGGTCATTGTGCGAGCGATTAACGGCACACGACCATTGTTGGTTGCCAACGGCGACATCGAACTCGATCTTGGTGCGGAAGCCACACTCATTCTGGACGGTTGGGTCATCCAGGGCGGAACATTGACGATGCCAGCGTTTGCCGATGCACAACCACGTTATCTCATCTTGCGCGATTGTACTTTGGTTCCAGGCCCACGCACTCAAGGCGGTGGCGCACCCCCGCAAGCGGACGACCCTGGTTTGGTGGTTCATCATCCTTTCACCAAAATTGAACTGGAGCGGTGCATCACTGCGCCATTGCATATTGCAGAAGAAGTGGAAATCTCATTACATGATTGCATCGTCGATGCCACTGCCCATGATCTTATCGCCTATCGTGCCCCTGGAGCAGATGTGCTTGCACCGGGTGGCGCAATGACGTTGGAAAGTTGCACAGTAATCGGCAAAGTCCATACGCAACAATTGACGCTCGCGAGCGATTGCTTGTTCGTGGCTGCGCTGGCCTTGGGCGGTGATGTGTGGAAAGCACCCCTCTGGGTTGAGCGACGACAGCAGGGTTGCGTGCGTTTCTCGTATATTCCGCCTGGATCACGTACGCCACACCGCTATCGTTGCCAACCAGAGGAAGGGGATCAGCAAATCCGGCCACACTTTACTTCGCTGCGCTATGGCGATCCAGGTTATGGCCAGTTGCGTCAGGTAACCTCGGACAAGATACGCCGTGGGGCGCACGACGAGAGCGAAATGGGTGTGTTGCACGGGTTATACCAGCCACAGCGCGAGACTAACTTGCATGTACGCGTGGAGGAATACCTGCGTTTTGGTCTGGCAACGGGGCTGATTTATGGAAGCTAAGGGATAAAAGGATGTCAGTATTCTGGACAAATCGTTTTTATAGTTCAAGAGATAGAAGCCCAGAAACAGACTGAAAGCGGGTACTGCTGGAACGAGAAAAATAAATTTTTTCAGAAACGCCTTTAAAGATTATAGATTGGCCGTTATCACAATAAGGAGAATTGTATGAGCGGAGACTACAGCCGGATTCGCTTTAAACCGGAAAACGATTTTGCAGGCGTTTTGATGCAGCAGGGGCGGGTGCAACTGGATTCGGATTGGAACGAGTGGGTAGCGGCGTTGGATCGGCGCATTCGCGCGGAAAGCGTGGATACGTTTGGCGTACAGCCGACACCGGGAATGATAGGTGTTGCCGTCGTTTCTCCGCAAACGCCCGACGCTTTCAAGATCGAGGCAGCGGGCGGCAATATCACTATTGGCCGTGGGCGGATGTATGTGGATGGGTTGCTGGCGGAAAATCATGGCGGAGGGGCGGTAGAATTTGATCCGGTGCTTGCCGAATTACGCGGACAGACGGCACTCGGGTATGACCAACAGCCTTATTTCCCTGCCCCACCTGCACTTCCCGCTGGGGGTCCCCATCTCGCTTATCTGGAAGTATGGCAACGTGAACTGACTTATCTGCAACACCCTCAGATCATCGAGAATGCGGTCGGTGTGGATACGACCACACGTTGGCAAACCGTCTGGCAGGTACGCTTTCTCGGCAATATTGGTACTGCTGATTGCAAAACCCCGGATGACCAATTTTCCGCATGGCAAACGCTGATTCGCCCTTCTGCCGGTCGCATGTCCATCAAGGCGGAAGGCGTGCCGCCTGACCTCGATCCTTGCGAGTTACCACCAAGCGGTGGTTATCGCGGACTGGAAAATCAACTTTATCGCATCGAGATTCACGATGAGGGTGTTGTGGGCGTGGCAACCTTCAAATGGTCGCGTGATAACGCCAGTGTGGCGAGCAATGTAGTCGAAATCGTCTCTCACACTGCGGCCAGCACCGAACTCAAACTAGCGAGTTTAGGCCGTGATACCGTACTACGCTTCAATACCGGGGACTGGGTGGAAATACTCGACGACCGGCGCGAACTCAGCGGAGAAAATGGCGACCCTGCGCTACGGCGCGGCGAAATGCGCAAAATTACTGTGGATGACGCCAAGCAAACCATCCAATTCGCTCCAGCGTTGCCGGTTGATCTGATTCCTGCTGGTGGGGACGACACGTTGACCAGTCGCCATACACGTGTACGGCGCTGGGATCAGCAGGGCATTGTGCGCGATGCGGATGACAATGAAATCATCAACCTCGATATGGCGGGGAGTTCGGGGGTGATTCCGGTACCCGCGGCCGGGGTGTGGGTGGTACTGGAGAAGGGCATTCAAGTTCAGTTCAGTCTCGATCCCGCTGGTGATGGATTCCGCTGCGGCGATTATTGGATGTCGGCTGCACGAACGAACGACACTTCGGTGGAAACATTTAATGATGCACCGCCTCGAGGCATCCATCGCCATTATGCACGCCTTGCTCTCGTTACTTTTCCCGATACGGAACAAGACTGTCGTACGCACTGGCCGCCGGCATGTGGGGGATGCTGTACCATTACCGTCGCACCCGGTGAAAGCATCCAAGCTGCATTGGATGCTTTACCCACCGAAGGGGGATGCGTATGCTTGAAAACCGGTGTTCACCTTGTCGCAACGCCGATCGAAATTCGCGCTTCCCGGATTATTCTGCAAGGGGAAGGGCCCGGTGCCATCGTTCGATCGAGCAGTCCCTCGCAGGTATTGCAAATTGGCGTTAACGCTCTGGTAACCGACATCGTTGTGAAGAGTATCCGATTTGAGACGGCTCGCACCATCGATATGGGCATGCTACTGTATGCCGATAGTTGCTCAAGACTCCGCATCGAGCATTGTGAATTAGTCGTTACTGCGAGCACATTCACCAGTCAGGTAGGTTGCTACCTCAACAATGTGACGGATGTCACCATTGCTGGTAACCGCTTGCAGAATCTGCTCTATGGTATCTGGCTGGGTGAGTATCGCGGACGCATGTTGATCAGCAACAATGTTATTAGCGGCCAAGTCGGTGAAGCTGCGGCCGGTAACTTCTCATTGGGTCAATATGGCATCCGCGCAAATCCTGAGGAAGCGATGCCCTGTCATATTGAGAACAATATGATCGACCATTTCTGGATCGGGATACATGTGGGGTATTACGCAGCCGGTTCCGTTATCATCGGCAATCGTATTCGTCGAAGTGGTTTTACCTCTGAAGCACCAGAACCTCCACCAACCGATACTGCATCGCTACGCCAATATCTTGATACCCGTTTTTATGCCATTACTGTCGAAGCGGCCGATTGCGAAGTGCGCCGCAACGATATCGACCTGAACTCCCCCTTGTGGGGCGGTATTCTTGTCAGTTCGGCTGAGGTGACGGTAGCCGCAAATTGTTTGCATAGTTTCTTTAGGCCCAACCAATTGCTGGTACCCGCCAGTATTTATTGCTTACCGAGTGCTCAACAGGGAAGTGCTGCGGATCACATTACGCTTAGCGACAATCATCTGCAGGGACCCCAAGTGGGTATCGTCATCTCACGTATCAACGATGCGATCGTGAGCAGGAATGTTATCGATGGGGAAGGGGGTGGGTGGTATGGCGTACGGCTCGATGACTGCCATCATAGCTGTGTGCAGGATAATATGTTGCAAGCGGTATTCTTTGCGTTGCATAGTACGGAAGGTGAGCATAATCATTTACTCGGCAATCATATTGATCAGGTTGTGACCGGGATTACCGCAACGCAGGAATTGAATTTGGAGATCAGTGACAATCATCTGCAATCCTGCATCATGACGGGTATCACGCTGTTCGCGCGCGGATCGACCGCTTTACTGGATAACCGTCTGATGAATTGTGGCTATTCGCCCGCTTTATCCATGGCGCTGGCCGTTTTCTCGGAAGAATTGATGGTGAGTGAGGGTGCGATGGTGCGTATTGATGGCTGCGAAGTGCTCGATACCGGCATTTCCGCGGACGGTAGTCAAGTGACAGCGGTGCGTGCGCTGGGTATGGTGGGTTGGGTGCCGGCTCTGCAGGCGATCAATAATCGAGTCGGCTATACACAAGCAGACCGATTGGACATGCAGCAAGAGCACCGTGCATTTTTATTTATTGGGCCGCTGGCTGCCCGGGTGGCAACAGGTGCAGCCATTGTCGAGTTGATGTCGGGAAGTGCGCAAGTGAGCGACAATCACTTTCGTGGACCGGGACAAACGAGTTTGGTGGAGTTTTTTCGTATAGTGATCAACGACAATTTTGATTTTCGTTTTGAAAAAGTCACCTTCAGTCATAATGTCTGTGATCACTTGAACGCAACCTTCAATCAATCGGGTGCAACGATCGTCTTGTGGGGCGGCCATCTCATCGCGATGGGGAATCATGTAAAAGCTCCGCTCAGAGTCAATGCCATGTCACTCAGCAACCGTAACCAAGTCGCTCTCATGGGCAATATAACGACGGGTGATTATATACAAGTGGGTACCGTTACCCCCACCCCGATCAATAATTTCAATGTCAAGATTTAAGGACGCGATATAAAGGAGCTCATGATGGATATCAAAACAGTACAAGATGCTTTGAAATTGGAGCAAGAGTTCAATTCTAAATTGACTCAACAATTCGAAGCTTTGCATAAAGGCAGAAAACTGACCGCCCCGGCCTTAATCGAGGAAAAGGAGAAAGCACTCGAACGTATAGAAAAAGATATTGAAATGGCCGCCAAAGAGCGTGATTTGATCCTCAGCCGCTGGGATCAACGTATCGAGCAGCGCAAAGCGTTATTGGCTAAACTAAGACTTGAAATTGATGAACTAAAAAAACAAATTGGTAGATAGCCTTACGATGATTATCTTCATCGCGTACTTTAAAGCAGATTAAACACGAGCTCATTCTCAGTTCGGCAGTTAGGAATACATGAAATGTAATAGGGGACTTCACCCAATGCCGGCAAAGCGAAGAATACTCCTGCGCTTGTAGAATCCTGCGCTATATATTGTGATGCAACTAAGACAGTGCTGAACCTACATATTCTTTTAAGGCGGTCGCATTATTTTTGAGCGATTCTTTTGCCGAGTAAAGAAATGTGACTTTGCCTTTTTTTACATACTCAAATAATTCGTTTACAGCCTCTTTTTCTCTATCTAGCTCGGCAAAATACCTTTTTTTGAACTCATCCCACTTTTGAACATCATGTTGATACCATTTACGCAGATCATTCGAAGGGGCTACAGATTTTAGCCATACGTCAATTTTGGCATCCGCTTTTGACAGGCCCCTAGGCCAGAGTCTATCGACCAAGATCCTTAACCCATCATTTAGGTCTGGTTTTTCATATGCTCGTTTAATAAAGATATTCATATTTTTGCTATTCGCCATAAATTCTGAGGGCAAGCCTTCCTGGTACGGCGGGGGACAATACCATTATATACCCTTTGTTTTTAAAGGAAACAATCATTGAATTACAATATCACGGATTACATGCTACTAGAGGATTTTGAAGGGCTAACACCCGGTAGGGGAGAACACAGAATCAGGGTAAAATTGTAAGTTAGCGTATGGGTTATGTTGATTTTGTCGACTCAAATTCAAACGATCTTATTGGTGACGAAAGTCCCATCCTATTCAGCGATCAAGCACACCGCACTTCCAGGCAGCAGCGGAAAAACTAATTGATGCCGCCCTTTCTTCACCATGAGTGGCAACATACCAGAGAGTGTGACCAATCTTGGCAGAATCACCAAGATAATGTTATCGCTACATCAACTCTCGGTAGCGTGGCTCCTCTAATTTGTTCACCGGGCGAATACATCATTGCTCAAGATTGATTCTCATGAGCACTATTTACACTGTTAGTACGTTTTTATTCAGATCTTTATATAACTTTCTGAATTTGATTATGATTAATTAATGAACAAATTTATCCTGTCTACAAACTTATAATATTTTAGGCAGTTAAGTAATGCGGCATTTATTTTGATAAGACACTAATTCGAATTTGAAAGCAAGACTCGGAGTGTTTGAAAACGGCAATTCAAGTAAAGTTACGGCATGAATGAAAGAAAACAGAAATCAACATGCCGAACTCGAAAAAAACTGACACCTTGCCAATTGAGAGCGATCATCGTTGGCAAGCCGTGCTTGCCCGTGATTCAGCAGCTGATGGTAGCTTTTTCTATTCGGTTAAAACCACTGGCGTCTATTGCCGACCTTCTTGTCCTGCTCGTACCGCCAAACCGGAAAACGTCCAGTTCCATCTTAGTCGAGACGAAGCTGAAGCGGCTGGATTCCGTCCCTGTCAGCGCTGTAAACCGGATCAACCTTCCTTGCGCGAACAGCATATCGATAAAGTTACCGAAATCTGCCGTTTGCTAGAAACGGCGATAAACGAGCCTAGTCTCGCAGAGTTGGCAGCTATTGCTGGACTTAGTTCTTTTCATTTCCACCGAATTTTTAAAGCAATCACCGGTTTGACACCCAAAGCCTATGCGGCGGCCCAGCGCGGTAACCGAGTAAGGGACCAACTAATGAAAAGTCAGACGGTTACTGCGGCTATCTATGATGCCGGTTATAACTCTAACAGCCGTTTTTATGCGCAATCGTCGCAACTGTTAGGCATGACGCCATCCGACTATCGTGCTGGTGGCGCCAATAGCCGGATTCGCTTTGCCTTGGGCGAATGCTCTCTTGGTTCTATTCTGGTAGCGGCCAGTGAAATTGGACTTTGTGCTATTGCCTTGGGCGATGATCCTGACTACTTGGTTCGGGAGTTACAAGACCGTTTTCCCCAGGCTGAGCTGATCGGCGGCGATGATGAGTTCGAGCAATGGGTTGCCAAAGTGGTCGGTTTTGTCGAAGCTCCAGCTATCGGCTTGGATTTACCGCTGGACATGCGTGGCACTGCATTTCAACTGCGAGTTTGGCAGACTTTGAAGCAGATCCCTATCGGCGAAAAAGTGAGCTATAGGGATATTGCACAACGCATCGGTGCACCAAAAGCAGTACGAGCAGTAGCCAGTGCCTGTGCAGCGAATACACTGGCCGTGGCGATTCCATGTCACCGGGTTATCCGCTCGGACGGCGGTTTGTCCGGTTACCGTTGGGGAGTTGAGCGCAAAGCTGAGCTGTTACGCCGGGAGAGTCAAGTATGAGCACCAGCGTATTGTTTTGCACGCTGCCGTTACATACAAATTATCAGATGATGGATATTTTGTCTTTCCATATCAGTGATGCCTCAGCCAGTTCAGATTCACTAGAGGCCAACCAGTTGCGAAAAGGCATCGTATGGCATAGTTCGACGGCTGATTTAACACCTAGGTTTTTACTACTGTTCACTGAAATAGTACTGAGTATCGGTCATACACTAGCTTCATTGGCAGCTGACGAATCATCCACGTTCGTTCGGATGCTTGGAATAAATCAGCCCATTGATATTTTTGAGAAAAGCGTTGGTCAACATCCGTAGTTTGGGGGCTGATTGACAAGCAATCCGGATTGCGGGTGCCTGCTGACCGCACCAACTTCATGTGAAGCCTTAAGGTGAGCGATCACCGGACAGCAAATCAGTATGGCCGCCGCTATTTCATTACACCGTAAATTAATTCAATTGGTCGGGTTACAGTATTCCAGCAGTTTATATTGCTACCCGTACGCACGGCATGTAGCGGATTTAAGCATCGGCGACTTGCGCCAAGCTGGATTCTCGCAAAGCAAAGCGCAAACCTTGTTGACAGTGAGTCAAATGTTCGTGTCCGGTGAATTAATATTGAATAACACTCAAAAAGAGCCGCCGATAAAGCAAATATGTCAACAACTATTGAAGATTCACGGCATTGGCTCCTGGACTGTCAATTATGCGCTATTGCGCGGCTATGGCTGGTTGAGCGGCTCACTGCATGACGATGCTGCCGTCGCCCCCGGCTTACACGTTTTATTAAACCCGGCTGAGGTGACGGATGAAAATCAGGCTCAGCAATGGTTGGAAAACTTTGTACCATGGCGGACTTTGGTCGCTGCGCATTTATGGGAACTGGTATTCAGTGGAGGATAAAGTCTTGGATGACTGTAACAAACTACAAACGATTTCTTGGCCTTCTATTTACCAAGGCTTGGATAATCAAGGTTACTCTGTTATTGACCGATTACTGCCACCGCACCTTTGTCAGTCTTTAGCTGAATATTATGACAACGACCAACTGTTTCGTAGTCAAGTCACCATGGCAAGACATGGTTTCGGCAGCGGCGAATATCGGTACTTCCAATATCCACTACCGGATGTTATCGCGCAATTGCGTCGTGCGCTGTACGTCCCGTTGGTAGACATCGCCAATCGCTGGCAGTGCGCAATGAGGTTGGCACCGCATTTTCCGGCGATCCATGATGACTTTATTGCCCATTGCCATCAAGCAGGACAGTGCAAACCTACTCCGCTAATACTTCGCTATGGGCTAAACGATTACAATTGTCTACATCAAGATTTGTATGGTGATTGGATATTTCCATTGCAAGTGGTGATTTTGCTTTCGGAGCCCAATGTCGACTTTACCGGCGGTGAATTCATTCTGACAGAACAACGGCCACGCATGCAATCACGCGCGGAAGTAGTACCGTTAAAACAGGGCGATGCATGCATATTCGCCGTGTATTATCGCCCAGTACAGGGTTCTCGTGGTTATTACCGCGTCAATATGCGTCATGGCGTCAGCCGTATCCGTTCTGGTCAGCGCCACACCCTGGGTATCATCTTTCACGATGCCAAATAACGGCATGAATCTTGTTTAATCGCAAGAATCGGAGTTTGCTTTGCTGTCGTCCCGGCTAGTATGACGGTCGACTCGGCGGTTCCGGTTGCTTCCGTCGATCCTGGTTATTCCTGCAACCTTGTTTGGAGAACGATTATGTTAGAAACGAATAAAGCAATTGTTACTCGTTGGTTTACTGAGTTTTGGGGCAACCCCTGGCACCCAAATGTGATCGACGAATTGGCGTCGCCCGATGTTCTGGTACATTATCCGATGCATGGCTCGCGACGAGGACGTGAAGCCGTCAAAAAAATGATGACAGAACTCCGCACGGCGTTTCCTGATCTGAATTTCTGGGGTGTTGGCGAACTCATAGCTGAAGGCGACTACGTTGTGGGTCGTTGGGAAGGTGGTGGTACGCATACCGGCCCAGCATTCGGCGATTTACCCATCGGTGCATTACCGGAAGCGTCAGGTCGTTCCATGCGTTTTACTGGCACAACGGTATTTCGCATCGAAAACGGCAAAATCGCCGAAGAGATAGGTGAAGAAGGCGCATTGACTGCATTACAGCAATTAGGATTGTTACCTAAAAACTGATGATTGGCGCTTGTCTTGAGCAGACTCACCGGCAAGCGCCGCTAATCGTTTGATCGAAGGAGTTGACGCCAATCATGTCGACCGAGCATGAAGACGATAGGTACCTGAAACCGGTGGATAGTTGTCAGATTTACCTGCGAGTATTGCGGACGCAGAGCGTTCAGTGAAAAGTGGTTGCCTGGTCCAAATTTCCATAGATCGACAGGATTGGCTTCGTCCGTGCACAACGCGGCCCAAATCAACTTGCCTATATTGAGTCCTCCGCGGAGTGAACCCCCGAGCGCCCTACCCAGCGCCCAAGCTCGAGTTCCTGTGAAACTGTCTGTGGCGCAGGTGCTATAGACTGTAGCGTATTCAATGCCCTTTGATTATCGTGTGCCTTGACTTGTGCCAGTGCCCATTGAAGCGAGATTTGTTCCCCTTCCGCGAAGTCGGCGATCTGCGCGACTCCGACATAGACGGCAACTTTCTCCGGATGAACATGGGCATAGCGAGTGCCGAGGATAGTGCCCCAGGAATGACCCAGTAAAATGACGCGTTCTTTTCCGAATCGATTTCGTACCAGATCGACAAGCTCATCAAGATCCTGCTCGATTGGTTCGATAGTCATCGATTCGCGAGCGATGTTTCCATGATACGACCTCCCGGCTCCTCGTTGCTCCCAATAGACAACCAGAAAATAGTCTTCCAATGCGGCATTGTAGTGCCGGAGCTGCTGTGTCGCGCCCTCGAAACCAGACCGATTGTTTCACGCCGCCAATTTGGAGCATTTCCATTTGTGCGAGGCTAGCAGGAATAGCCCGACCTGAAGCGTCTGTAAAGGGTCGAGTATAAGGGCAGCTCCCCAGCAGGAGCAGGATGCATAGCGGTATCGCGATGTAGCGTAGCCAATTACGTAAATGTATACCCAACAATCTATAGAACCAAAGTCAGAATCCGGTTTCTATCATCCTCACTCAGCCAGCGGAAGAAGGTATAGGTGCCGAATTATGAGGTATAACCGGTATATATTGATTGTATTGTGTAAGGACTACTACATGCAGGTTCTCGTGGTATGGACTAGTTTTGTTCGTTGTCTGTCGGAATGCGAATATTGGGAAAAATGATCGAAAATGAAGTGCCTAACCCCGGTTCGCTAGAAACCTTCAACTGAATATTATTATTGGCAGCTGCAATTTTGACCAAGGATAGGCCAATGCCGCTCGATGATTGATTATGCATAACGGCTCTGGGCGAATAAAAGTATTCATCAAAAATATTAGGCAAATCTTTTTCTTCAATACCTATGCCATGATCGGTAATGGTCATTGTAGCTGTATCGTTCTTCACGTCAATCACTGAAGCGATGTCGACCGTTGCGTTGTCGTAGGAATAATTGATTGCATTCGATAGGATGTTTTCCAACAGGATCTCTATCTGATCGGGAATGCCAAAAGCGATAAAATTTTGCATCGACAGCGTCATTTTAATGTTTCTAGCATTTGCTACGGGTTCCAATTTATCGATGCATTTATGGAGGGTGGTTGAGATATCCACATCTTCCATCTTGTCCGTATTCCTTCCGGCCGTTTTAAGCCGCTCGAGTCTGAGCACGTCCAGGATTAAACTGGACATCCCTTGTCCCCGCTTATCGATTCTGACAAGCACATCTTCGATACTGCGGGGTACTCGACCACAATAGCCTCCTTTGACAAGGTTAATCTTGCTGCGGATCGCATCCAAGGGGGCTTTCAATTGATGGGTCATTAACATGGCATACTGGTCTTTCGCAATCTGTGCCTGATTGATTTGTTCATAAGCTTCCCGCAGATGTTGCTCGTGTTTGCGCACCACCAGGGTAAGGCGCGAAACAACGTACCAGACGATGAGGAACAAGGTATCGAGAGCGACCATCCAAACGAGCACGCGTCCTTGGTTCAAACTTTCATTCGAATAGTGTGGGTCGATTAAAATCGAATGGGGTACCTGAAAAAACATTCCGCTTTCAATCAGTAAAACGATCGTATACATCGTAGAGACTACAATGGCTACAAAGAAACTCTCGAGCGTTGAAAAAAAGATACATGCCAGGGCAACGTGCAAGATATAAAAAAACGGAGCAGGTGTAGCCGTACTGCCGACATAGTGTACGACAACCGATAGGCACAATAAATCAACGATGATTTGTACCCAGATATTGATCGAGGGTGAGTTATATTTTGAAGGTGGGCAGAAATCCAATGCATAGATATAGGCAAAGTTGGCTGCGCTCAAAATAACCGTGAGGATTAGCGGCCAATCTTGCTGGTTTCTGATGCCTAACTGGTTGAGCGTGTCAGGGGCGATTAAAGTGAAAATCTGAAAAAAAACTAGCGAACCAATTACCGCCCATCGAAAAACAATGAACCAGCGAATGTTATCGACTAAGATTTCGTCGCTTAATTTTTGTCCACTTGTTTTGCCTTCGGCCAGAGTAAATTGCTGTCCTGGCTTGCTCCATGAAAAATCGGCTGTCGCCATACTGCTTTCTGCTAAGAAGGGCTCATTTCAGGTTTCGTGGCGCTCAAACGATCCCGAATTATCGATAGTAAAACAGTTGGCTCGATTGGTTTCTCGATGATACAGATCCATTCTTGCGATTTGTTTTCAAAATAGGGCAGAATCATGTCGCCCAGAGATGTCATAAAGATCGCTTGCATTTTAGGGAAGCGTTCATGTAATTCGACATAAGCATTCAGACCTGCATCCATGGATTCAACCATGACATCAAGAATGGCCAGATCGGGAATAACAGCGGGGTTGTTGAGTGAATTGAAAAAATCTCCTACTGTTGGATAGCTATCAACTAGATAGCCATGCGCACTCAGAATTTGGCAAACAGTGTCTCGAATATCAGGATCGTCATCGACGTGGGCAATTCTTTGTGTCATATACCACTCCTTTAGTCAGTCAGTAGACAGCTCAACATCAGTGTAGACCTTTGAATGGCAAACTCTACCCATGATCGAAGTTTTCCAGCATTTTTTGAATGATCCCTAGAAAACGAACAACGGCTTAGTTGTGCTTATTCATAAATCTCTTCTGGAAAAATACTACGCTTGCAATTCTCAGTGAGCAAGATATTTCGATTCATTTTGCTAAATTCGCTGCATGAATAGGAAAGTGATAATTTTTTGTGTAGACGGTTTAAAATTACTAGCTTGGGTAGGATAGCGTTTCGGAGCGTGGATTTGGCTTTCAAAGCGCATGGAAATAACGCGATCACTAACACTATGAGGGTAAATTATTAATGCAAAAAGCAGTACTTGAGCAAATGATTGCCCTGTCTTTACATCCGGGTATGGAATAATCAATAAACGATGAGTGGTGATTCAATGCTTGTCTGATAATAAACTTGAGGTGATTTTTGGCTGCTGAATTAATAAATCCAATATTGGTTGCATGCATTATTTTTCTTTTACTGCTCGCTTTTGTACGAGAATGGACTAAACCGGATACCGCGGTTGTTGTGGCCGTTGCTGTGTTGTTGAGCTTAGGGCTGCTCGACAGTAAGCAAGTGCTGAGTGTGTTCAGCAATAGTGCGCCGATCACCATTGCAGCGCTATTTATTATCAGTGCGGCGCTTGAGAAGACAGGTTGTGTCGCTAAGCTATCCCAGTGGATGGGGGGGACGGCTGGCCAAAGCGAGCGTAAGCTTTTGCTAGTCATCATGATAACGGCGTTGGTCATATCACCGTTTATCAACAATACGCCTGTGGTTATGGTGCTCATGCCTGCCGTCATCACGCTGGCCACTAAATTACAGACGTCACCTTCTCGTTTCTTGATCCCGCTTTCCTACGCGACGATTTTAGGCGGCATGATGACGATGGTCGGCACTTCTACCAATATTCTTGTCGATGGCGTGGCGCGTGATATGGGTTTGGCTCCCTTCAACATGTTTGAAATTACTGTGCCAGCTATCATTCTTGGTTTCCTGGGTCTGATCTTCATCTTTTTTTTAGCTCCAAAGTTTTTACCTCTGCGTGAAACACTCGCTCAACAGTTTATGGGTGTCAGCGACCGTGCCTTTATGACGGAACTATTTGTGCCCGAAAAATCCCGATTGGCGGGTAAAACGTTAGCAGAAGCAAAACTAGGGCAAGCAGGGGTGGCTGTATTAAAGCTATTTCGTAATGACGAGGCGGTTTCATCCCCGCCTATCAATACCCGGTTGAAAGTGGGTGACCGTTTGATAGTTCACAGCAAAGGCAGCACCATGATGGATTTGCACTCATCGGATCTGGTGGGTTTGCAGGGTAATACGAATCATGATCTCGAAATGCTCCGACGCAAGGACGCGATCGTTATCGAAGCGATAGTCGGTTCGAGTTCCCGCTATGTACAACGCCCCATTCGAGATCTGGATTTATTGGCGCGATACGGCATCCATCTCATCGCAGTGCATCGGAAAGATGCAAGCATAGGCGATATCGTCGATGATTTCCAATTGCAATTTGGTGATGTTTTATTGGTAGAAGGGACACCTGCGCAAATTAAGCGGTTCTGTGAGAATGGCGATGTATTTGCCCTGACGGAAGGTAAGGTGACTGCGCCACGCCAGCATAAGGCGCCGATTGCTTTGGGAGTGATGGCGGGTGTCATGATTTTGGCTGCTTTCAAAATCTTACCAATCGAAGCTTTGGCCATCATGGGCGTGGCAGTGGTATTGGCCACAGGGTGTATCCGTTCGGATGAAGCCTACAAGTCAATCGAGTGGCCATTGATCGTAATGATATTTGGAATGTTGGCCATTAGCATCGCCATGCGCGAATCGGGTTTGGCGGATATCATCGCGCGCAGCCTTCTATATTTGGGAGAAGGATGGGGGCCATGGTGGATACTCTTGGCAGTGATTTTGCTGACATCCATGACCACAGAAATATTGAGTAACAATGCAGTCGCGGTGCTGATGACGCCTATAGTGATCGAGCTGGCGCAGCATATGGGGGTAGATGCAAGGCCTTTCGTGGTAGGTGTGATGTTTGCCGCTAGCATGAGCTTTGCGACGCCTATCGGTTATCAAACCAATACATTGGTCTACAGTGCCGGGAACTATAAATTTAGTGATTTTGCACGTTTAGGGATCCCGTTAAATATACTGCTGGGGATAGGTGCTGCCTTGCTGATCCCGTTTTTCTGGCCATTGGTGCCCGTGTTGACTGAAAATTAAATATAAGCGCATAGCTGATAAAACAAATGGCACAAACTGACGTGACAGCACAAAAAGAGCCTTCGTTTTTACAGGCGATCGTTTGTATGCTCGGTGTGTTTATGGCAATTTCATTGGGGATGTTCATTTTTGAAATCCATATTCACACGCTCATCTTCCTGTGCTTATTGTGGGTGGGGGGACATGCCGCAGTGCTGGGCTATACCTTCAATGACATTCAGCAGATGATGAATAAGGGGATCAGTAACGCACTTCCCGCAATCTATATTTTCATCTTGATTGGGATGGTCATCGCCAGCTTTATGCAAAGCGGCACCATAGCCAGTCTTCTGTATTATGGGCTTGAGATCCTGAATCCCACTGTTTTTCTAGTTTCGGGATTGATCTTGTGTAGCGTCATGTCGATTACCACGGGCACTTCATGGGGAACGGTGGGAACGATAGGGGTGGTACTGATCAGTATGGCGGAAGTCATTGGCATTCCTTTGGCGATCGTGGCAGGTATGATCGTGTCAGGCGCTACATTTGGTGACAAATTGTCGCCTATCTCGGACACGACGAATCTTGCGGCCATGAGTGCGGGTACCCACCTTTATCGCCATATCTACGCCATGCTGTATACCACCGTTCCAGCTTTTGTACTGACGCTCATCATTTTTACTCTGATTGGGATGCAATATTCGGATCGTGTATTGCCAGTGCAGGAAATAGCATTGATTCAGAGCGGACTGGAAAGTGTATTTCAGTTGAGCTTATGGGTTACTGCATTACCCCTCGTGTGCATGTTGGTCATGAGCATCAAAAAGTATTCACCTGTAGTCAGCATGTCATGCAGCATCGTGTTAGCCATGCTGATCGCCATTATTTATCAAGAAAGAAATATCATCGAGGTATTCAATGCGCTTTGGCTCAATCAACCCGGCAACACCGGTATAGAGAATATCGATACTTTACTGGGTAGAGGTGGCATTTATAGCATGGCATGGACATTGTTGCTCTCGATCATGGCTTTGGCGCTGGGGGGCATCCTGCATCAAGCGAAATTTTTATCTGTCATTCTTGCACATCTCATCGCGCGTATCAAACGTATCCGTACTCTTGTCGCGACCACGATACTTTCTGGATTGGCAAGCAATATGGGCACGGGGGAAGCCTATGTTTCGATCATTCTGAATTGTCAGTTGTTCAAAGATGCCTATCATAAGGCCCATCTCGATAGCGCGGTACTTTCTCGTTCTGTCGAAGAGGGCTCTACGCTGACAACTGCGTTGATACCGTGGACGACTGCAGGGGCTTTCTATGCTGCGACGCTGGGAATCCCGGTTTTGGACTATGCGCCTTATGCCTTCTTGAATTTGCTCAATCCCTTAGTTTCTATTGCAATGGCCAGTCTTGGCATAGGGTTGTTACGCTTGCATCCGCGTTGACGCTAGATTGGGTGAGTGCTATATTCCTTCCCAGCCTGAAAAAAGGCTGAAAAGATGTAAAGCTTGCATCTTTTAATAACAACAAAAGTCAGGGAGGAATTAGATGGAAGAAACGACCACGAAGCAGCTTTTCATCAGTTTCGCGCTTAAGGATGCTGAACTTCGAGATCAGCTGATAGAGCAGATCAACAAAGAAAGCCCCGAGCTTACTTGTGTCTTCATGCCTGAAAAAAGATCGTGGGAAAGCGCATGGAAAGAAGAGTGCAAGGAAAAGGTAAGAGGGTGCGATGGGGTGATCGGGATTATCTCGACCAATACCATGCGGGCTGATGGACAATTGTGGGAGTTGCGTTGTGCGTTTGAAGCAAAATTGAAAATTATGTTGATCGGTGATGATGAAATTTGTGAGATGCCTGCCAAGAAATTCCCAGATTTGTTGAGAGACGAAGATATTTTGCTGTGGAACAGCTCGAATGTTTCGATGTTTATTGGGAAGTTACTGAGATAGTTTCATTTTTAACCTATTTTTCCTGACCTCATTTTCATTCTATCGTAAGCCTTTTTGATATTTTCAAGTGCTTTCATAATATGATGGCGGGGCGTGCCAATATTCATACGCATGAATCCGCTCCCTTCTCTTCCAAATAAAATTCCGGGGCTCAGTCCAACCTCGGCCTCATGAATAAAGAAATGCTTGAGTTGATTGTCGCTCATGTTCAAGGCGCGACAGTCGAGCCACAGAAGGTAAGTACCTTCTGGTTTGATCAGTTGAATGGGGGCTAAATATTCTGATAGATAGGCACTGACTTGATCCCGAGTTTCTCGTAAATACGGCATCAATTCATCCAGCCACTTTTCTCCCTGCCGATACGCAGTTTCAAATGCGATGATGCTGAACGGATTGGCTGCACTGACATGGATCATGTCGAAAAAATGCATAATCGCAGCTCGGTGGGTTTTGTTAGGCACGATTAAGGCAGACAAATGTAGTCCGGGGATGTTGAATGTCTTGCTGGGCGCAATTGCCGTGATGATATGGTCGGCATTTTGAGCTAAATTGGCTAAGGGGTAATGCAGTTGCCCTGGATAAATCAGGTCGGCATGAATTTCGTCTGAAATGATCAGCCAATCGTATTGTTGAGCCATCTCGATCAGCCGCGTCAGTTCGGCTTTACGCCACACCCTACCGACAGGATTATGAGGAGAACAAAAAAGCAGCATACGTGCATCAGCACCGATTTGTTCAAGCTGATCAAAATCGATCGTATAGTGTCCTTGTTCGAGATGCAGTGGATTGAGTACTAACCGCCTGTCGGTTTTGGTTGCTGCTGAAAAAAATGGAAAATACACGGGTGGCTGTACAATGACTTGCTCGCGAGGTTGCGTAAGTGCCATGACTGCCGCGGTGAGTGAGGGGACCACGCCTGGGCTGAGAATGATCCATTCGCGCTCCACATGCCAATGATGGCGGCGCTTGAGCCAATCAATAAGCGATTCATAGAGGCTTTCCGGTACTAGCGTATAACCATAGATGGGGTGGGTGGCACGCCTGATTAACGCGTGCGTGATTTCTGCAGGAGCGGCGAAATCCATATCAGCCACCCACAGTGGCATTACGTTGGCATTGCCAAATATCCCGAGCCGATCGTCAAATTTTGTGCTGTTTGTTCCTGACCGATCAATATCTCGATCGAACTTCTCGCTCACGCGAATTTCTCCCAAATCGTGACTTCAGATAGGGTGTGCTGGAATTTGCGTTTGGTTTCACGAATGACGAAAGGCACTTCCTGCGGACCTTGGATCAATTTGAAATGATTGCCCAATATTGCTTTCAACCCATCCAATGTCGTGAAGCTTTCACCATCCCGCTTAAAGCCGCCAACCCAGGCTTCTCGTTTGGTATGTTCTTCGAGCCAGGTATAAGGCGATGCAATCATCAACAAACCGCCTTGGTTGATGCGGCTATGTACATTGGCCAGGAACTTGGCTGGATCATACAATCGATCGATCAAATTGGCAGCGAGAATGAGATCGTAGCCCGTAAGGATGGGTTTGAGATTGCATGCATCACCCTGGAAGAACTCGACTTTATGTTTGACATCATCAAGACCGAGGCTCGCGAGTGAACGCTCTTTATAGAAAACCAGCTCACCTTCATCCGTTAACGTATATCGCAAAATGCCTTGCTGAGCGAGCTGTACGCCCTGATTGATGAAACGCGCCGAGAAATCCACGCCGGTTACATGATCAAAATGCTTGGCCAGTTCAAACGTGGAACGACCGGAGGCGCACCCTAGATCGAGCGCCTTGCGGGCAGGTTTGTTACCCATGGCCGCAATCGCCAATTTGGCGAGAGTAGCTGGAAAATTGGGTACATCGAAATAGGTATCGCCATAGTGAAATTCTGCATATTCGGACAGTAATTTGTCTGTTTCGTAATGAGAGCTGGGTTGAAAGGCGGGGGCATCGGTGACGACGTAGCGAAATCCCGCATGCTGGAAAAAATGACGGCGGAACGCGTAGCGTGACGATCGCAATGACTCGTTTCCGCACGAAATCCAAGAGCCGCCCTTGATGAGATTATGCCGATCGTCAAAAGTAGGCGTGGTGAAATCATCATAATGCGGATGAACTTCAAAGCCTTCAAATGGATAAGTGGGGGTTTCAGTCCATTGCCATACATTGCCGACAATATCGAAAAACTCACCCTGAGGGAATTCTGTCACGGGACAACTCGATGCATAATAATCGAGATGAATATTGCCGGCAGCTGGGCTCGCATGCGGCACTTCAGACAAGTTTGCGACATCGTATAATCGATACCATTCGTCCTCTGTAGGGAGGCGCACCGGCAAGCCGCTGGTTTTTGCTTTCCAGTTACAAAATGCTTTGGCTTCGTGGTAATTGACCTCTACCGGCCAATCCCAAGGCATCGATATTTCCTCGGTCATAAGACGGAAATGCCATTCATTGTCCCGTTTGATCCAAAAAGTGGGGTATTGCGCGCACGTATGCCGCAGCCAGCCGCGGCCTTCTTCTTCCCAATGATCTTCAGAACCATAGCCATTGGCTTCGACGAAAGCAAGAAATTCCTGGTTACTGACTAAATGACGGCTCGCCTGGAAAGTGGGGATATCCGCAGTATGGTGGCCATATTCATTATCCCAACCGTAGGTTGAGTCCGCTTTATTTTTGCCGATCTGGATGGTGCCTGCCGGAACCGTAATCAATTGATTGTCCGGCGCCGTGCCTGTCTTGCGACAAGGCTGCCAATCGGGATGAGATTGAACATATTGCAATGCGTGCTGGCGAATCAATACGGAAGAAGTTTCCAGATGAATTCGTTCGTGCTCAACGCCCATGACAATCGTCCACCAAGGACTGTCCCAACCGATGGGTAAGCTCAAGGGGGTTTTGCTGATCAATTCATCGACGATGCGGCGCATGGTGCGCCGATAGGCGCGCACTTCTTCAACAGCGGGCCAATCATAGTGAGTCGTATCCAGATCGTCCCAGCTCATTTCATCGACACCGACAGCGAACATCGATTCCATCTTGGGGTTGATGCGCTCGGTAATCAAGCCAGCTAGAATCAATTTATTAACGAAGAAAGTAGCCGTATGTCCTAAATAAAAAATGAGAGGATGCCGTAGCGTAATGGGCTTGACGTAATAAGCCTCGTCGTTGCGTAAGGTTTCAAAAAGCTGCTCATAGCAATCCAGCGTGGTGTGGAAATAAGATCGGATTTCTTCGCGTTTGGCATCAACATCGTTGCCATCGAGTATCGGCGTTCTCTGAAAAAGTTTTTTGGACATATTTTAACAATCTGCGTATTTGAAACTTGAGTAGCCGGTATTATACCTATTCAGACTTTAGCGGTCATACTTGAACAGGTAAATAGTGAATTTTTGCAAGCGACTCAAGAGAATTGCGAATCAGGAACGAAGATAGGTAAAGTAAAGGGATACCGTGCCAGCCATGCGTTTGAGCTTTAACGATTAGGAGACATAAAGTGATGTGATGCAATAAAATAGCCATTCTTGGAGCGCAAAACCAAATTTTTCTCGCCTAGATACTTTATTTGCTCACCCATCTCAACAATCATTTTTTTCAACACAGCTTCAGGTAAGGGCATGTTGCTAACTAATGCCTGGTACCCGTCCTTTCTAAATCGCTAATCCGTATGACTTCATTATCCGCAATTCACGGCAATCTTTCGGGCGACCTATGCTTGCGGCTAAAGCAGACCGATTTAAGCTGGTTGGGATTCACCTTATGATGGATACAGAAAATTGTCACTAGAACAGTTCGCCAGGGAGCACATCGATCGTCTGCTGACGGCGGCAGGTTGGTGGATAAGCGATGCGAATAAAGTCAATATCCATGCAGCACACGGCCAGGGTAAATTTGTTCACTAATCAATCATAATCAAATTCAGAAAGTTATTTAAAGATCTGGACAAAAGAGCACTTTCAGTGTAAAAAGTGCTCAT
>NZ_QAOO01000006.1 GCF_003051105.1 Nitrosomonas nitrosa
AGTAAATTGACTGGATAGGAAGAGCCGTATGAATCGAGAGGTTCACGTACGGTTCTGTGAGCACCTGAGGGGGAAGTTCCTTCGGGTGACTCGACTAGAGTGTCCAACACACGTCCGCGAGCGCCATGGCGATCATGATCAATAAAAACTTATAACTGAAAATTCCATATAACTACCTAAAGAAAGCGTTGCTTGCGCGAATCATGCAGTGTGAATCAACTCAGAGTTAATTTGCTGCTGCCCGTTGCTTGCAGTGATATGGTTTTCATCTTTAGAGCCAGTATTGTAATCGTCCATGCCATACCTTTTTTGATTGTGAGAGATTGTTTATAGCTGAGCAACTTGGAGATCGTTAAAATAATTCCGGTGATAGGCAGGCGCTGCTGATTTCGGATAAAGATTGTTCACGAATCCGATGACCTTGCCTTGATAACAGGTTGGACCACAGATAGACAAATAACCATTGCTGTTGTTAATTTTTAGTATTCCACCACGCGAGGAAGTGGTGAGTGGCAATGCAGTCCCAAAAACCTTGGTCGCGACATATGCACTTGCGGCGCTTCCTGTGCCGCAGCTCTTGGTCACATCTTCAACACCCACCTCATACGTATGCAATGCAATGCCTTCTGAAGTCCGCCAAATAAAATTAACATTAACACCTTCCGGATGACCAACGGACAGGGCTAACGATTTGTCTTTTCGTAAAGATTTACCTAATATTCTGGCAGTGTCTAAATCTAGTGCCGAGCCAACCACGACTACATGGGGTACTCCGGTAAAGACGAAATGAAGATGCTGATTGATTTGCTGATAATTTCGTGCTTCACCTAAATTGGCTTCGATAAGGTCGCCGCTCACACTCACTTCCTTTTGGCCGTCACCTGTGGCGATCGAAAATTTGTCATTGCTGATGTGTGTGTCGCGTAAATAGCGTGTTGCGCATCGCAGACCATTTCCGCACATTGTTTCTTCGGTACCATCTCGATCGAAAATTCTCATACTGGCCATCCCTTGTTGCACTTCGAGGTAGACAATCCCATCAGTCTCGTGCTGCGTTGCAAGTGCGTTTGAAATCAATGATCGATCCAGACCGGCGAGTGGAGTTTTCATCTCATCTACGATCAAAAAAGAATTGCCACATCCATCCATTTTTGTTGCTTTGATTCTCATCGTTTTTGCGCGCTTTATAAAATTGTTAATGACGGGTTAGCTGCACACTGGATTCAGAATCCCTGTGGGGCTAGCTACGGCCTGTATCCCATTCGTCGAGTAAGGTGCACTTGCGCGACGCCTGAAATAAATTCATCTTGCACGATACCAGTCAGAACAAAGCCGTTCTTAAGATAGAACTGGAGGCTTTCATTGGCATCGGCATCGGTAACCACATTGAGGATTTTTCCACCTTGTTGTTTGATCTCAGCAAAGATGCTATCTAGCAGGAGAGAACCCAATCCCTTACCGCGATGATGCTGGTCAACTGCAATCGTCAATAAGTGATAAGAATCAACCGTTCTTTTCGCGATTGCATAGCCAACGGGGAGGCCATTTTCGATAGCGCAGACGCCAAAACTCTTACCAGATGTGACATCCTCCAACTCGTCGTGGATTGCTGATTGGTACATGGAACCGATGTCTTGTAATGCAATTCTTACGAGATGGGGGTGTAATTCATTTGAAATGGGTACAATCATGATGGTTATTGCTCCCTGGTTTTCTTGTCTAGTAAGGTATACATGCGGTTGCGATAGATAATCGTGTCGGCTTTAGTTGTTTTGTCGAGGGCGAGATCTGCTAATTTCTTGGGTAATTCAGCTTTTCGATCAATTTGTTTTGGATAATACGGGGCGAGCCGTTGCATGGCAGCGTTGACGATTAGAGCAATCATGTCTTTGTGCAAGATATTTGCATGACGGCACATATTGGTAAGATCGGCTTCTGTAGGGTGTATGCCGGGAATGACGTTGGCTTCGAGGAAATAGAGTTGGTCATCCCGTTCGCGGAAATCCATGCGGTTGTAGTCGCGCACTTCAAGTGCTTCGTGCGCCATGATGGCTAGCTTGGCGAAGTGTTTCGTTTTTTCTGTCCAGTTGAGATGTGAGATATAGGGATTTTCAATGTCTTTTACATGCGGGTCACGCACTTGAGGACGCCCTGGGATCTTAGCAAAGTCAATTTCCAAGATCGGGAGTACGTAGTTTCCAATAATGCCGACTGTGTATTCTTTTCCGGGCAGAAATTCTTCGACGAGTGCGGGTTGATTGAACTGCAGGTAGATTGCTTCCACGGCTTCATTGAGCTCAAGCATATCGTGCACCTTGCTTTTTTGGCTGATACCAATACTGGTTCCTTCGCTGTAGGGTTTCACCATCAAAGGAAAGCATAATGCTTCCAGTTGATCGCCCGGCACCATGAGCTGGAATCGAGCAGTAGGTACGCCTTCATAAGCAACGATTCTTTTGGCTGCCGCTTTATCCATCTTATTGATGAAGGTTTTGGGACTGCTGCCTGTATAAGGGATATGTAGGTATTCACAAAAAAAAGGAACGATGGCTTCTCGCAACTCTTTTTCGTCGAGACCCTCTGCATTATTGAAGACTAAATCGATGTGGTGCTTGCGTTTATCAAGCTGATGGTAAATATCTGAATCGACATCGATCAATTCTACGCTTGCACCCAAGCGTTCGAGGGCTGCTATGACAGCTTCAATGGTAGCCGGGCTTTCAAATTCACCGTAACGTTCATCTTCCATACCGGGTTTTCTGACGTTACAGGTGTAAGCAATATTGAATGGTTCCATATGAGAGGGGTATCGTAAAAATAAACGTTCTTTTTATTTGAAAGCGATGGTTACTCAATTATCGTTCAGCAATTCGAGCAGTTTCATCCGTAGCTATACCCGCTCATTAACGCAGTAAAGGGGTCGCCCGTTGACATGCAAGCAAGGTTTAATATTTACTCAGCGAATGATGGTATCGGTAGGTTTGGGGGCATGCGGGTAAGTACTGTTTAGCGGGCTTCTCGCTTAAGTGTATATAACCTGTTTTTTGTCGAGCCGATAGAAACAGCCGTAAACCTGGCGTCGTAAAGATTTTAGATTTTAAGGTTGGATAATGGGGCCGCCAGGGCCAGGTTCGGATAAAGAAGAATTGGTGAAAATAGTAGACAATAGTCTGCAGGATAGGGAGTGAGCTACACGGACGTTATACTTGCCTATCCCTAGGAATCGATTTCATGTCGGCTAGGATGAAAACGTAAATGTGCAGCGCCCTGGGACGGTCTGTATTATTGACTGTATCACGGGTATTCTAGTACCTGTACATTCCGTTCTTGAATTCATACCCATCGTAGATAGGAACCACTGGCAATCCAATATTCTATGGGTTTAATCGTATTGCTTGCTTGTGGGTAACCTAATGGTGTGGATCACAGCACGTAACATTCCCATAAAGGTTAGAAACCAGATCAGCAGCGCAAACCACCCCCAGTATTGAGAAATGATTGCGAGGTATTCAATACCAGCTGCTTGGCCTAGGAAAAGTGTGCTTGCGGTATACATTCCCATTGGGAATACTCTGCTCCATGCTGGTGGATCATAGGCATAATGTTGTTTTCCAAAGGCTAATCTCGACCAGGGAAGCATTTTGATCCAGAGAGGTGTTGAGGTTGCGGCATTGACGCGGATAAATTTTCGAATATCCATCAACAACAAATAGGGTATCCACAAAGTGCCCAAGAACCATATGAAAACGGTCATTTTCATGACTACCATTCTGATATCTTCCCATTCCGGCATGCGAATAATGAACTCAGAGCCCGCCAGCGTGATGATTGCCGCAGCGCCCATGCAGATCCAGTAAGGTGCGTCCCATTCGGCAATTTCAAATTGTCTGAAAAACATGCGGTAAATCAGCATTGTTATGATGATTAAGTAAAGGACAAAACCGGTAAGCCAGAATCCTCCGACAACGCAGTAAGCATATGCTTCGTTTATACCCATTGAATCCAGAAGACGAATTCCCAGCAGGGATACAGAGGTCGTACTGACTACCAGCAATAAAGTTACGCCATTCACAATTTCGTAAATAGGTTTGTCGCGTATCGCAAAGAAGCAGTGAGTAATGAAATAGATGCATCCAAACCAGCTAACGAGCGCCGTTGACCACAATAACATTGCGAGCCCTGTTGCTTGATAGAAGTAAATAAGCTGCATACCAATGGTATTGGTCCCAACTACAAATGTAAGAAAAAGTAACGCGCGCCGGAGTGTTCTGAAGTCTGCCAACAATTTTGGCCAGAAAATCATTCCCCGCGCCGCGAGCAGGCCACAAAAAGCTGGATAAAAAAGCAAGTTTATTCCGAAGAGTGTTTTGGCTATCGCTGGAAAACCGATTGCTTCAAAGGCGATCGAGACGATGCCCGTCGCCATGATCATGGCGAAATAGGCTGGATGAAAATCCCTTATGCCATTATCGATAATGGCGTTGAGTAATTTCATAATAATGCAGAAGTACTTTTCCTTGATATGTCAAAGCGTGTGAGGGATGTGCGAGTGCCGGGAGTAAGAGCGTCTTCCAAATTCATGTGAGTATGAGCGTACATTTACTCCGCTTTGGGGAGAGGCAATCTAATTGTTGACATGTTCACGACAATAATGGTCAATCTCGATCATTTTGTAATGATCAATTTTACTTACTGGATTTCTTACTTCCTTCTTTCGTGATTGGGTTTTGAAGGGTATAGCCTTTCTCTTTCATTTTATACCCTCCATAGGCTCCAGCCCCACCTACAACCAGTGTCCAGCAACCAGATAATAAAGGCAGCATTATTAAAGCAACCAAGATATTCAGAATTCGCTTCGCATTCATTATGAATCTCCTTCTTTGAAATTATATTTCAATAGCTTCGATAACTTACAATGATCAAATGGCTGCATGCTGTACAAATAATCTTTAGGTTACAGATTCTCCAGCCGCCATACAACCGCAAATTCTATCCAAGATCAGCAATACAAGTATCACAATTTTAATCAAGGTGCGCGCCGCCACAAAAGCGATTCGTTAGAATCAGAGTCACTGTCGCTTTCACCGATCAGCGTTTTAAGCTTCTAATTTTAGACTGGCCTGGGCAGGCGGGGCCTGCTTTTGATAATAAGACAAGACGCAGGATGAAGAGGTTGTGACAACCTTCGTCAAGAAGAGAGATGTAATGCTAGAATGCGTTCGTTTATTTTTATTAAAGTTTTTTTTATGCGGCCCATATTGGAGATTGCAGCGGCACTTGATTTACAGCCCAATTCGCTGATTTGTTATGGCGAGCATATGGCCAAACTCCGACTGGGTGTCTTGCCTAAAAAAGAGGCTAAGCCAACGGGTAAGATCGTCTTGGTCTCGGCGATTAATCCCACCCGTAGCGGCGAAGGGAAAACCACTGTTTCGATCGGTTTGGCGCAAGGGCTTGCACGTATCGGTCAGCGTGTAGCGCTCGCTTTGCGTGAGCCTTCATTAGGCCCCATCTTTGGTGTCAAAGGCGGCGGTACCGGCGGCGGCCATTGCCAACTCGAGCCATCGACGCGTATCAATCTGCATTTCACAGGGGATTTGCACGCGGTAGGTGCGGCGCATAATCTATTGGCTGCCTTGCTAGACAATGCCATCCATTTTCGCAGCGAACTCGACCTGGAGCATCGCCAGGTCTTTTGGCGGCGGGTGTTGGATGTAAACGACCGTACCTTACGTCATTCAGTGATTGGATTGGGTGGGCGTCTCAATGGCGTGCCGCGCGAGGCGGGTTTTGATATCACCGCTGCTTCAGAAATTATGGCCATTCTCTGTCTGTACGAAGACCTTGCTGATCTAAAAGTTCGGTTGGGGCGCATCCTGGTCGGATTCGACCGCTCAGGCGATCCGGTAACGGCACAAAGCCTCCAGGCGACTGGCGCTATGGCGGCGTTGCTGCAGGACGCAGTTTTGCCGAATCTTGTGCAATCTAGCGAAGGCGTGCCTACTTTTGTACATGGCGGCCCATTCGGCAACATTGCACACGGCTGTAATAGCGTGATTGCCACCAAGACTGCCGCCACCTACGCAGATTTCGCCGTGACCGAAGCCGGTTTTGGCTTTGATCTCGGTGCGGAGAAATTTTTCGACCTCAAATGCCGCAGCTCTGGTCTTTGGCCGAGCGTGGTCGTGCTGGTCGTAACGGTTCGCGCGTTAAGGGTCCACGGAGGGGGTGAATTGGCTCGCCATGGTGCCATCGAAGAAATCGAAAGTGGCTTGGAACACCTCTCGCACCACGTCCATAGCGTACGCGCTTTCGGTTTCGAGCCGGTTATCGCTATCAATCGCTTTGCCGGCGATACAGCGCAAGAGCTGGCTGCTATTGACAAGGGGTGTGTTCAGCTTGGGCTGAATGCCGTCCACTTTACTGGATTTACCGAGGGGGGTGCGGGTGCTGAAATGTTGGCGCATGCGGTCGTTACCGCTGCTACTCAGCCGATCCCGCCCATTCGTTATCTTTATGATTTGGAATCCTCACCTGAAGAGAAAATCGCTACTGTGGCCCGCACCATCTACGGTGCCACTGATCTTGAGATCAGTCGTAATGCGAGGAAAGATCTGGAGCGGATTCAGGCGCTTGGTTACGAGCGGCTCCCTATTTGTATCGCCAAAACCCATCTGTCGCTGAGTAGTGATCCTGATCAAGCAGGCCATCACAAGGGGTTTACCCTACCGGTTGAATCGGTGCGCATCGCTGCGGGTGCTGGCTATTTATTGGTGCTGACGGGGGATATCGTTACCATGCCCGGCTTGCCGCGTGATCCTGCTGCCCATCGTATTGATTTGTCCGACGAGGGTGAGATTATAGGTATTTGATCTTCCATGTCTCGATGGAAGCGCCTGTAATTAATGAGTATAAACGTGGGTTTGAGTGCAGGTCGATAGCGCTTCATAGTGCCGGCCTGCGTGTTTCGCGAAACCAGATACGGTATTGTTCCATTTTAGTGCGTTGTGCCAAAGGGGCTTGGCGGCGGCAGGTATCATATTCTTCCGTTTCAGGGGTAGCACCCCAACGTATCTCGGGACAATCGTTTGGGTTATAACCCATTTCGAAGGCCGATTGTCGTGCTAGCACTTCAGCGATGGAGAGCGTCCATAGACTACCTTCCGAGCGTCGGTAGCGGATGCTGCGCTCATGAATGCGTTTCGCATGGTGTTGCCTGATTTCGGCACTGGCTTCTTCAGGGTGCTGACCGTTCAGTATGAATAACTCGGGATAACGTACAATTTTATCAGGCAAGCTGTTCAGCATATTGATGGCGATGAGAAGGCGCATGTCGCGGGAAGGGGTAGAGTAATCCTCCCAGGGACCGACAGTCTGAAAAATCGCCGCTCCGCTAGGCATTGGAATAATGGCGCGTGGGTTCTTCTGAAAATAAATTTCACCATTGTTTACTGAGACCACACGGGTTTCGATTTGCTCTACTAACGCATCCAAGGAAGCTTCATAGGCTTGTTTCGGATCAAGACCGCGGGGATTGATAAGTTGGGTAAGTTTTGCGTAGAAATCGTCAGGAGAGAATTGATCCTGCTCCAAGGAAAAGGGAGTAAAATCGGGATGGTCGATTAATTCATCGTTCGAGAGCGGGCGCCATCCGCCCGAATCTGTGAGAATCACAGGACGAAATGCCTTGAAACCTGGTCCTGCGCTAGCCGTGCTGGCAAACAGCGCAGTGCCCTCCCAGACGCGTTTGCGGGCTACTGAATTATCCGGCTGGGCATCGACGGCCAGCAGGCTGCCGGGACTGTCCGCCGTTTGGGGTATCCACTCGACCAGCACCAACACATGCCCATAAGGGTCAGCAAAGACTGTCCCCGGCCAGAGCGTTTCACGGCTGAGCGGAATGGGGTAGAGATCGGTTTTCTCATCCGCCAAAGCGGTGCGCAGTGCGCCCGAATGAACCGTGTTGATCAACTGCCGGTTGAATTTACTGAAACTGGTTTGTGAACTGAGGCCATGAGCAAATTCGGTCATGATAGTGGCTGCACCGCATTGGGGGGGTGACTTGGCTGAGCCACGCCCACAGGCGCGGAAAGCGATAGGCAAGCCGATCTTCCAGGCAAAATAGGCTCGCAAAGTGTAAGGCAGGTCGGCGCAATCGGGAGTGAGTGGTAGATTGTTATCTTCATCCAAGCCTAAGTAATTATGAAGGAAGTTACGCTCACTGTTGCGTAACACAGGCTCTAAGGAAGGAAAACTAAGGCTTTCTTCCGGCGGAACACCAAACAATTCCTCGATCCAGGCGGAATAAAACGCTTCTGTGGCGCGTTCCCAAATCTTGACTCTTTTCTGTGTGCTGGGTCCATCCACAGCAAAGCGATGACATGTAATTTGTTTGCCATCCCGGTTCGCTATCAATTGATAATTCCCCGTGCTGAGATTGTCTAGCTCGGTCATCAAACGCCAAGGCGGTCCCCCACGCTGGCGGGAAGAGAGTTGCCAATGCTGACCGTGATTGTCGATCAAGGCGAGCTCTGCCATGGGACCATCTGTGGACACAGCCATTATCTTGATTTGGTTGCCAGATTGGGGATTAAGCGGCGAAATCCAGATATGTGCTTTCTCTGTTTGCTCACATGCATAATCCTCTGCACGGGCCAATGAAATCTCAGCCAATGTCAGCAAGCAAGCGAGAAAATAGAAAAACACTTTGACTTGGGATGTCATGTTCATAACATTTGCTCCAATCATGGAAAAGCTTTACGCGCTCTCCACTCAGGTAAATCAAATTATACTCACGCATGTTAATACTATTGAGTTTTGCTACCTTAGTCCAAAAAAACAGTTACGTGAACACGCTATCGGATGGTTGCTCGCGCAGATTTTGTGAGTGGCGACGCACTGTCTAACTAAGCTTCTGTTATTGTGCATTATTTTTTCTTGTGGATTTGCCTCGTTGGCAATAGTGGGGTGACGTACCCAGACAAAATGACTTGACCATATCGTGATTACTCGGTACGGTAATATAAGAATGTGCCTGCTCTAGCGACAAAACAAAGCGATAGAAGATATTTATTTGAGATGGTTATTTTCATCGTGCCCTTCTGAATTATATTAATTTCTTTATGTCGGTCAGACTGAGCAAAGATAACCAACAAGAAGTACAAATCGATCGATGTTTCAACCGCTCAATTTATTGCAGTCATTGGCTCGTCATTGGGAGAACAATGTCCCGATATCGAGTTTTGTGATACGCCTTGCTTACAATGCTTGCTGCAGGCAAGACCTGATAAGCAGTCTTCAAACGAGAACACGCTGAACGCTGCGCAATGGGGCTCAATAATTCCAAACAAGCTTACTAACAGCACACGGTTTACGTAAGCTAAGCTGCAAAACAGTGGCAGTTGGTGCGTTATTTTCCTTGATGCATCAGCTGATTAGCAAAAGAGAGGGCCTATGAGTATTGAGGAAGAGAGTCTCTGGTATAAGGACGCCATCATATATCAACTGCATGTGCGCGCTTATTGTGACAGCAATGGAGATGGTATTGGCGATTTCCCTGGTTTAACTTCCAAACTGGATTACTTGAAATCGCTCGGTGTCAATACGCTTTGGTTATTACCGTTTTATCCCTCACCTTTGCGGGATGATGGATATGATATTTCTGACTATCGCGGTATCCATCCTCATTACGGCACGCTTGCTGATTTTCGTACTTTTCTGCACGAAGCACATAAACGTGATCTCAGGGTCATTACCGAACTGGTTATCAATCATACTTCCGACCAGCATCCCTGGTTTCAGGCTGCGCGCGTGGCACCGCCGGGCTCGACCAAACGTGACTATTACGTATGGAGTGATACGGTCAAGAAATACGAAGAGACACGCATCATTTTTACCGATACGGAAAAATCCAACTGGTCATGGGATGAAGTTGCTAATGCCTATTACTGGCACCGCTTCTTTTCACATCAACCTGATCTCAATTTTGCCAATCCCCATGTCGTCAAGGCTGTCCTGCGTGCCATGCGATTTTGGTTTGACATGGGGGTTGATGGCATGCGTCTCGATGCTATTCCTTACCTGTGCGAGCGTGATGGCACCAATAATGAAAATCTTCCTGAAACACACGCTATCATCAAACATTTGCGAGCCGAACTCGATCAGCATTACACCCATCGTATCTTTCTGGCCGAGGCCAACCAATGGCCTGAAGATGTACGTGAATATTTTGGTGAGGGTGATGAATGTCATATGGCTTTTCATTTTCCGTTGATGCCGCGTATTTTCATGGCAGTTGCCCAGGAAGACCGTCATCCGATCATCGAAATTCTAGGACAAACGCCCGAGATTCCAGATAATTGCCAATGGGCTGTTTTTTTGCGTAATCATGACGAATTGACGCTGGAAATGGTCACTGACCGCGAGCGGGACTATATGTATCTCACTTACGCATCCGATCCGCGTGCGCGGATTAATTTAGGTATCCGTCGACGGCTCGCGCCACTGATGGAAAGCAACCGTCCCAAAATCGAGCTGATGTACAGTCTGTTATTGTCGATGCCGGGTTCTCCCATCATTTACTACGGCGATGAAATTGGCATGGGTGACAATATTTATCTCGGTGACCGCAATGGCGTACGCACTCCGATGCAATGGAGTCCTGATCGCAATGCAGGTTTTTCTCGCGCTGACCCGCAACGACTCTACCTACCACCTATCATGGACCCGCTTTATGGGTATGAAGCCATCAATGTGGAAGCGCAAAGCCGCAATGCCAGTTCATTACTCAATTGGATGCGGCGCTTGATCGCCACGCGCAAGGCTTATAAAGCTTTTGGTCGCGGCACTATCACCTTTTTACACCCGGGCAACCGAAAGATTCTTGCCTATCTGCGTGAGTATCAAGGCGAATACCTCTTGTGTGTGGCCAATCTTGCTAACAGTGCTCAGCCTGTCGAATTGGATCTGGCTGCGTACAAAGGCCGTGTGCCAGTGGAATTGTTGGGGCGCACTGTTTTCCCGGCTATTGGTGAACTGCCTTATCTTTTGAGTTTGCCAAGTTACAGTTTTTATTGGTTCCGGTTGGCGGTCGATGTCGAAGCGCCTGTTTGGCACGTGGATAAATTACCGCAAGAGGCTTTACCTGTGCTGGTATTGCCGGAAGGATTGCTGAGCGCGCTCATGTCTAAGCCAGCCGGTGAAATAAGCGATGTGCTGGCGCACAAGACGCGTACGCAATTGGAGAATGAGGTCATTCCACCGTTTCTTGCCGTACAGCGTTGGTATGCGGGGGCAGGACAGCATATCGCGCAACTGGAATTGGATCTGAGCCACACCTGGAAAACGCCCGAAGGTAAAGGATGGTTACCTTTGCTAGTCAAACTTCAATTCGATACCGGTGAAAAACAAATCTATTTCCTCCCATTGGGATTGTTGCTTGGAGAAGCGGCTGATCAGCAATATCATGCCCTCTCGCCTTGGATGCTGGCTAAGGCCAGGCAACGTGCGCGAGAAGGGATACTCTATGATGCTTTAGGAGAAGATGCTTTTTGCCGTTTCTTGCTAGATGCGCTCATGACGAAGGCGCGTCTTCCATTTGCTTCGGGGGAAATGGTGTTTACTAGTGCACCCGACTTCCCTGCGCTCCCTGAAACCATCGAGATATCGCGCCCTGGCATGGAGCAGAGCAATACTTCCATCATATATGGCGACCGTGCTATTCTCAAAGTTTACCGGCAGGTACGAGAAGGCATCAATGCCGAGCTGGAAATGGGGCGATTTTTGAGTGAAATTTCGCCATGTTCCAGCGTCGCACCGTTAATCGGCAGCCTGGAATATCATGCTCATGAGACCGTTACCGCTGTTGCCGTGTTACATCAATTTGTACCCAACCAAGGTACCTTCTGGGATTGCACGCAGGATTATTTAAATCGCTATCTCAAAAGCTGTATCGATGATCCCGATCGTATTTCTGAGCCGGATGTGCATGCTGTCTACTTGATGCAAATGACGACATTAGGACAGCGTACAGCCGAGCTGCACCAGGCGCTGGCGCGTACGACCGGTGATCCCGCATTTGATCCTGTCCTTCCATCAGCCGATGAAATGGCGGCCCAGTTGGATCAGTTACGCCTGTATCTGGTAACGGTTTTCGACAAGCTCGAGCAAGCGATCGGGCAACTGCCAGAGCACGCCCGGGAAGGCTGTAAATACTTGCTCACCCAGAGATTGCAGATTTTGGATCGTGTTGCCTGTACAACATCGCCGAATGAATCGCCTTTGTATCAAATTCGCATCCATGGCAATTACCACCTGGGCCAAGTATTGGTCGCGCACAACGACTTCACCATCATCGATTTTGAAGGTGATCCAGCCCTCCCGTTAGAAGCGCGAAGGGCCAAACAATCGCCGTTGAAAGATGTCGCGGGTATGTGCTTTTCGCTCAGTGCTGCGGCGATCCAAGCGGTAAACCTGCAATTGATCGAACACGCTCAACATCGAAACTTGCTGGAAAGCTGCGGAAGCCAGTGGGAGCGCGCTGCCACAGATGCTTTTCTGTCTGGTTACCGGGCAGCTATCGTAGGGTGCTGCGCTTATCCGGCCGAAGCGGCCCAAGCACAAAAACTGCTCGAATTGTTTTTGCTGGAGAAAGCATTGAACGGGCTCGGCTCCGCCTTGGCGGATCGGCTTGCCTCATTGGAAACCGCATTGCCAATCATGCTGAATGTACTTGAGCGCACCATTTTATCCACGAAAGAGGATGGCCATGTCTAATCCAAAAATACTTGCGATGGTGATGGCAGGAGGTGAAGGAAAACGTCTTTACCCTCTTACTTGTGAACGTTCCAAGCCTTCCGTGCCTTTCGGTGGGCGTTACCGTATCGTTGATTTTGTCCTGTCGAATTTGGTGAATTCGCAGATCTTTGCAATCTATCTGCTTGTCCAGTACAAATCGCAGTCGCTGATCGAACATATCCGCCGCTCATGGGGACTGGCGCCCATTTTTCCCGAGCAGTTCGTCACCATCGTGCCGCCGCAGATGCGTGAGGGTCCCGAGTGGTTTCAAGGTACGGCGGACGCAGTCTATCAAAACATCAACTTGATTCATCAACATGCGCCTGATTTAGTCGCGGTATTCGGTGCCGATCATATTTACCGCATGGATGTCCGGCAAATGGCGCAATTTCACCTGGAGAATAAAGCGGATGTGACGGTAGCCGCTTTACCGGTGCCACTCGCTCAAGCCAGCGCTTTCGGTGTGATTGAAAGCGCCGACGATGGGTGTATTCTGCGTTTCCACGAAAAACCGGATCATCCGCCGTCGATGCCGACAGACAAGGCGCGTGCCTATGCCTCGATGGGGAATTATCTGTTCAGCACGGATATTCTCTACAGTGCGCTGGAAGAAGGAAAGCGCCGGGGAGAAAAGGATTTTGGCAGCCATCTGCTTCCGCGTTTGTGCCAGACTCACCGGGTATTTGCTTATAACTTTGCAGATAATCGTGTGCCAGGGGTACGGGACTACGAAGAACAGTCTTATTGGCGCGATGTCGGTACGATCGATGCTTATTTCCTCGCTCATCAGGATATATTGGGATTGGAGCCGAGATTCAATCAGTTCAACCCCCACTGGCGGTTCGCTTCGAGTGAATATCAAGGGCCTTCGGCCAAGTTCATTCATGCTGAAATCGAAAACAGCATCATCGGTGATGGCAGCTTTATCAAGAGGGCGAGTATCCACAATTCTGTCGTACGTCGTGAGGTACTGATAGAAGAAGGCGTCGAATTGGATGAGTGCATCGTGATGGACTATTCCATCATTCGCCGCGGTACTCGGCTTAGACGAACCATCGTAGATCGTTACAATCTGATCGAGGCCGGAGGCCAAATCGGTTACGATCTGCAGGCCGATGCCAGTCGCTACGTCGTCACTGATTCCGGCATCGTCATTGTACCGAAGGGAAAATATAATGGTTATATAGGCCATTATCTATAAGGAAGAGCATAGTATGAAACGACAGCATTGCATGCCTTTCGGTGCAGAGTGTCTCCCTGATGGCAAAGTGCGTTTTCGTTTATGGGCGCCTGCGGCACAACAGGTTTCAATCATTATCGATGAACGGGCGCCTATTCCGCTGCAGCCGGTAGGAGAAGGGTGGTATGAGCATGTGAGCACACAAGCACATGCTGGAAGCCGGTATCGTTATCAGATTAGCAACCGGTTCGGTGTCGATGGACTCTGCGTACCTGATCCTGCTTCGCGCTACAATCCGGGTGACGTCCACGGCTTTAGCGAGGTAATCGATCCCACGGCCTTCGCGTGGCAGGATGAAAACTGGCGTGGCCGACCTTGGGAAGAGGCTGTCATTTACGAGATTCACATTGGTACATTCACCCCTGAAGGCACTTTTGCGGCAATCGAACAAAAGCTCGATTATTTGGCGGAGCTCGGCGTGACTGCTATCGAGCTCATGCCGGTGGCTGATTTCCCGGGGCGTTGCAATTGGGGTTATGACGGCACGCTACTCTTTGCACCTGACAGTATTTACGGCACGCCCGATGACCTCAAGCGCTTGGTACAAAGCGCGCATCGCCATGGCTTGATGGTGTTGCTCGATGTCGTATACAACCACTTCGGGCCTGAAGGCAATTATCTTCATACTTATGCACCCCACTTCTTCACTGAGCGGCATCATACGCCTTGGGGTGCAGCGATCAATTTCGATGGCGATGACTCACGGATCGTACGTGATTTCTATATCCATAATGCGCTCTATTGGTTGGAAGAATATCATCTGGATGGTTTGCGGCTCGATGCCGTGCATGCGATTCTCGATGACAGTCAGCCTGATATCCTCGAAGAACTTGCGCAAACAGTGCGTTCGGTATTAGGTGCAGAACGCGCTATCCACCTCATCCTGGAGAATGACCACAACACTGCACATTATCTGGCACGTGCGCAAAATGGACAGGCGGACTATTACGATGCGCAGTGGAACGATGACGCGCACCATGCTTTCCATGTGCTCCTAACTTCAGAACGTGATGGCTATTATGCCGATTACAACAATGAACCTATCCGGCACTTGGGACGTTGCCTGACCGAAGGGTTTTCCTATCAAGGTGAAGCTTCTGCCTATCGGCAGGACACGCCACGCGGCGAACCGAGCGCGCATCTGCCGCCGGTGGCCTTTGTCAATTTTCTGCAAAATCATGATCAAATCGGCAATCGTGCGTTGGGTGAACGTCTAACGCTATTAGCATCTGACGATGCATTACATGCTGCTACTACGCTATTCTTGCTTTCACCCTCGATACCGCTGCTGTTCATGGGCGAGGAGTGGGGGGCGCGTGAACCATTTCCTTTTTTTTGCAATTTTAGCGGCGAATTAGCGGAGGCGGTCACGGCAGGGCGACGGAAAGAATTTGCCCGCTTCGAACGCTTCCACGATCCAGCGGCGCGCGCAGCGATTCCCGATCCTTGTGCGGTCAGTACCTTCGAACAAGCCAAGCTAAACTGGCAAGTCATGAATCAGCCAGCACACGCTGAATGGCACATGCTTTACCAGACGCTGCTCACTTTGCGGCAACGAATAATTGTTCCACGCTTGCACAAAATACGGAGAGCACATTTTGAAGTACTCGCTTCCTATGCACTTTATGCTTGTTGGCAAATCGGTGAAGAGGCGCAATGGATTGTCTTCGCCAATTTAGGTGCTACCCCTATTAACTTATCTGCTGCGCCACAAGGCAGCCTGGTATACAGCAATCAAAAAAATAGCCAGCAGCAGCCTATATCGGAAATCCTTCCCGCCTTTACCGTAGCATGGTATCTGAAGGAAGGCTAGAAATGAACGACATTCTGCGGTCGCCGCCAACGACACCTGATAGTTCTGGCAAGGTGCTAAAAAGTGTGACCAAAAACTGTTTGATAAGAAAACGGCCTGCGCGGAGAGGGGTAGGCATGCGTACTTTGTGCCCGCATTTGACATGGCATTATCCATTTGCAGCCGTACCACAATATATCCTGCTAAAGGAAGACAATGAATGAATCTAAGCTATTAGCACGTCTTAGCGAACTGGCGGGTATCTTGCCAGCATATATCGATAACTGGCAGCAACAGCATGCCACTCCTCCCGCTACCCAGCGCATGCTATTGGCTGCGATGGGGTTCGATGTCTCATCTCCAGAAAAATTAGCTGCCGCAATCGATGAGCGAGAACAGCGTTCCTGGCTCCGTCTTCTGGAACCGGTGGTGGTAATCAGAGCGACGACACCTTGGGTGCGTATCGTCATGCAAGATGGAGTGGCTGACGAAGAATGGCAGTGGCGGCTGGATCTGGAAGAGGGCGGTAGTCTGCACGGACAGTTTTACCCGAAAACATTAGCAAAAATTGAAACAAAAAAAATACAGGGTACGACCCATACAGCCTGGCAGCTGACGTTACCAGAACATATTGCGCCCGGCTATCATCGCCTGATCTTACTCCGTGCCGGACAGGTTTATGCAGAGCAGGTATTTATCGTTGCCCCTGCAGCGTGTTATCGACCCGAAGCTGTTGCTAATTCTGGCCGTATTTGGGGGCCTGCTGTGCAATTGTATGCAGTGCGATCGGAGCGAAATTGGGGAATAGGTGATTTCTCGGATTTAAGGTTATTGCTGGAGCAATGGGCTGCGCAAGGTGCCGACATCATCGGTATCAACCCGATCCATGCCCTATTTCCGCATAACCCTGAACATGCAAGTCCCTATAGTCCCTCTAGCCGATTATTTTTCAATATCCTCTATATCGATATAGAAGCAATCACTGATTTTCATGAATGCGATGCCGCTCGTGCGACACTCCGCACGCCTGAATTTCAGATGCGACTTGAAGGATTGCGAACGACTGAGATGGTCGACTATGCGGGCGTTGCCGGACTCAAATTACCTGTGCTCGAAATGTTGTATCAGCATTTTAGTGAGCAACATCTGGCGAAGGACAGCGAGCGAGCTGCGGCATTCCGTGCTTTTCAGGCACGCGAAGGGGAAAGGCTATACCGTCACACCTTATTTGAAGCGCTGCAAGAGCATTTCCATAATCAAGATCCAAACGTCTGGGGCTGGCCTGTTTGGCCCGAACCCTACCGGCATCCTGATTCAGCGGAGGTACGTGCGTTTGAGGCTGCGCACCAGGATCGCATCACCTTTTTTGCTTACCTGCAATGGCAAGCTGATTTGCAGCTTGCTGCCATAGGTTGGCGGTCGTTAGAGCTTGGATTGGGTGTAGGGCTATATCTCGATTTGGCGATCTCAGTCGATGGTGGTGGAGCAGAGGCTTGGGCCAATCAGGCGCTTTACGCCATCGGTGTGGGTGTGGGTGCTCCCCCGGAACTTAACAATCAACTCGGTCAGGATTGGGGGCTGCCGCCATTCGTGCCCGATCGTCTGCGCGAAGCAGCTTATGCACCCTTTATTGCCACACTTCGGCACAACATGCGGCATGCGGGCGCACTGCGTCTTGACCATGTGATGGGGTTGATGCGCCAATATTGGGTACCTGCTGGCACGTCACCCACTGAAGGCGCTTATGTACGCTATCCTTTCGAAGATCTGCTCGGTATCTTGGCATTGGAAAGTCAGCGTAACCAATGTCTGGTCATTGGTGAAGATCTGGGAACTGTACCGGAGGAAGTGCAGGCTGCGCTTCCTCCGCTTGGCGTTCTCTCCTACCGACTGCTGATGCTGGAAAAGGAAGCGGACGGCAATTTCATCGCGCCCGCCGCATACCCTGCACAATCGCTCGCAGCGTTTACCACGCATGATTTGCCGACATTGCCTGGTTATTGGCAGGGGCGCGATATCATCCAGCGAACAGAGCTGCAGCTGTTTAGCTCCGATGAAGCCCGCAGGATTCAGGTAGTCACACGCGCGCAGGAGTGCGCTTATCTATTGTTGCTGCTGGAACAGGCTGGCTTGTTGCCGGAGCATATCACGGTCAATCCCGTATCGCTGCCTGCCGTCACACCTGAATTCATTCAAGCCGTTTATGCCTTTCTTGCGCGCAGCCCAGCCATGATATTGATGGTGCAACTCGAAGATATTCTCGAGGTGCTCGATCAGATCAATATTCCTTCTACCACTACACAGCACCCCAATTGGCGACGCAAATTGCCTATTTATCTTGAAGCCTGTGTGGCGGACCGTCGCGTACTCGAGTTCGCTGCAGCCATGCGGCAAGAACGCCCGATTGTCAGGGCAACCCCAGCACCAAAACGGCGCTTGCGCATTCCCTTGTCTACCTACCGTCTCCAGCTCAACCGCAATTTCACTTTTGCGCAAGCTGCGCAATTGGTGCCCTATCTTGCGCGACTCGGCGTTAACCATGTTTACTGCTCTCCCTACCTTAAAGCGCGCCCCGGCAGCAGCCATGGCTACGACATTGTCGATCATAATGCACTAAATCCGGAAATCGGGACGCAGGAAGATTTTGAGGCATTTTGTGCTGTGTTGCATGCCCATGATATGGGACAGATCCTGGATCTCGTCCCCAATCACATGGGGGTCATGGGCGCAGATAATCAGTGGTGGCTGGATATCCTGGAAAGCGGCCCTACTTCGGTCTATGCGCCGTTCTTCGATATTGATTGGCAACCCCTCAAAGAAGAGCTGCGTGGCAAAGTGCTGCTTCCCATTCTTGGTCGCTCTTATGGCGATACGTTGGAAGATGGCGAATTGAAGCTCAACTTCGATGAAACGCGGGGGAGTTTCAGTGTGTGGTATTACCATCACCGTTTACCTATCGCCCCGCGCGAGTACCCCCGATTGTTGAGGCATCGCCTGAACCTACTGGAAGCACAGTTGCGGCCGGATAGCGAAGATCTGCAGGAGTTGACCAGTCTGATTACGGCGTTTGATCATCTTCCTCCGCAGGAAGCGACCACACCTGACAAAATTCTCGAGCGGCATCGCGACCAGGAACTGCTCAAACGGCGACTGGCAGCATTGGTTGGCATCTCCTCACCTATAAAGCAGATGGTGCTGGATACGGTCAATGATTACAACGGCAATCAGGGCGAGCCCGCTTCTTTTGCCTTGCTGCATGACTTGCTCGAAGCTCAACCATGGCGTGTTGCCAACTGGCGTGTTGCTTCCGATGAGATCAATTACCGCCGTTTTTTTGATATCAACGATCTGGCAGGATTGCGCATGGAGGATGGCCATGTTTTCGAAGCCACTCACCAACTAGCGCTGGAACTGGTTGCGGAAGGGAAAGTGGATGGACTTCGCATTGATCATCCGGATGGCTTGTATGATCCCCTGCAGTATTTTCAGCGATTACAGGATCGTGTCGCGACACGTTCTCTTCCGTTAGAAGGGGAGAAATCAATCTATATCGTGGCAGAGAAAATTCTAGCAAGCCACGAATCTTTGCGTGAGGATTGGGCTATCCATGGTACGACCGGCTATGATTTTTGCAATTTGGTCAATGGCTTGTTCGTCGATCTGCGCGCCCGAACGGCGCTAGAAAGAACCTACCGCGCTTTTACCCATCTGCGCTTGGATTTTGATGAGCTTGTCTATCGCAGTAAGCATCAGATCATGAAACATGCCATGGCCAGTGAATTAAACGTCATGGCAGGCCAGTTGAGCCGAATATGTGAATTGCGTCCGCATACACGCGATTTCACCACCAATAATCTGCGCAATGCCCTTGCCGAGGTCATTGCCCGGTTGCCTGTTTACCGCACTTATGTACGTGACGGACAAGTCAACGTGCTGGATCGACGCTATGTCGAATGGGCTGTCGCACAAGCAAAGAAATTGACTCAAGTCCTGGATGTCAGTATTTTCGATTTTCTCAGTTCCGTGTTACTGCTTGATGCCGCTGCCGATAAAGATCCTGCGTATGTAGCTGCGATTACCGCGTTTGCCATGAAATTTCAGCAGCTCTCCAGCCCGGTCATGGCCAAAGGCTACGAAGACACCGCGTTTTATCTCTACCATCGCCTGATTTCCTTGAATGAGGTCGGAGGCGATCCTCGTCTGTTCGGAATCTCGATAAAAGCGTTCCATGCGGAGAATGCCAAACGCCTCGAGCGCTGGCCGTATTCGATGCTCAATACCTCAACGCATGACAATAAGCGTAGTGAAGACGTGCGTGCACGCATCAATGTGTTGTCGGAAATCGCCAATCTTTGGCATGAACAAGTGCTCCGCTGGAAACGATTTAACCGAAGTAAAAAACTGCTGGTCGACCGCGAGGAGATCCCAAGTGCTAACGACGAGTACTTGATCTACCAAACTTTGGTCGGCATCTGGCCGTTTGGAGAACTCTCTGCGGCTGAACACGAAACGTTGATGACACGAATCGAGGCGTATATGCTCAAAGCGGTGCGTGAAGCCAAGCAGCACACGAGTTGGATCAACCCCAGCATGGCCTACGAAGACGGTCTGTCGATTTTTATCAAAAAAATACTCAATACTTCCGAAAAAAATACCTTCTTGACCGATTTTCTTTCCTTTCAACAACGTGTTGCTTATTGGGGAATGTTCAATTCGCTTTCGCAAACCCTGCTGAAGCTGACCGTACCTGGCGTGCCTGACATATACCAAGGTAATGAACTCTGGGATTTCAGTCTGGTAGATCCCGACAATCGCCGACCTGTCGACTATACCCAGCGTCAACAGCAATTGAATGAAATCGAGACGCTGGTTACCGTGTCCCAGGAGACGCTATCAATCCGAGTACGATCATTGCTCGATTGCATGACCGACGGTCGTGCCAAGTTGTATCTGACATGGAAATTGCTGCAGAGTCGTAAGCAATGGCCGGCTGTTTTCCAGGAAGGCGTATACCTGCCACTTATAACCACAGGGCCGCGTAAAGATCATCTCTGCGCCTTTGCACGTCAGCTGGGTGATGTTACGCTCATCGTTGCTGCACCACGCTGGTTTTCCCGGCTGATCCCGGCGGCATCGGGTCAGTTGCCGCTGGGGGATACTGTCTGGAATACTACAGCCATCGAAGTCCCGAATCTTATTGCGGGAATGCAAGGTATTAATGTCTTGACAGGAGAAACTGTGGAGGCTTCCCAAGTGAATGATGTCCCTGGACTGTTAGCGTCAGCGCTATTTGCTTCGTTTCCAGTGGCTTTGCTGCGATTCTAATTTTCAGTAGATGATGGACTAGTGTTTCAGCGAGCGGCGCTACCCAATGCTGGTATCCGCGTTTTATGCAATCGTTCAGAGATTGTTAATTTCCACGCAACGCTCGCTTTTCCTACAACGATTTCTCTCACCGATATGAACCCGAATATTGTTTTGCCTTAGATATTCAGATTAATTTTTAAAGGTTCCTACGGTTCTGTCATTTAAGTAACTTAAGAGCAATCTTTCTGCATTTATAGAAGGCTATTCATAGCTAGTAGCATTTTCCACATTGTTGCTCGTCAGCACGAGTGCCTCTGGGTAGCTGCTAGTCGAAAAACTGGATGAAATACTGTTGAATAGCGAAAGAACTACTACTAGTAAACTGATTGCAAATATAGAAATAAATAAAATAATCAGACTCGAATACATGACTTTAAAAAATGATGATTTGTTTTCATGTAATTTAGCAACCATAATACTACCCTCCTGTATAAAATAACCTTATCAACGAAGTGGACAATTGAAGAGCAATTATGTGCATAATTTTGCTTCCAATACGTTCTTTACAGTTGACAACACCTCACCAATTTTAATTAGTTTGAACAAATCTATAAAAAGGCTAATCTCTAGTAATTCGTTTTAAAGTCCATAGCCATAGTAGAAAAATGGCTATTTATTACTGAAAAAAACCCTGATCGCTATGCTGATTTTATTCTGGGAAAAATGATAGTTGATTCATTAAATAAAGATAGTGCTAAAAATTGAAATACATTGTTTCTTTTAAATATACAATTGGGTTTTGCTCTAAAAATAAAAACCCTATTTATATATAGGTTTTTAACAGACTATAAAATTTGTTCTTGCTAAATTAAAGTGGCTGAGCAGAAGCAAGTTTCAAGGCAACCAGGCCCGCAAAATGAATGTTGAATAAGCGCAATGCTCCGTAGCGAGACGGATGCAGATTTAACTTACAACGATGGATCGCGGCTTGAACAGGGTATGCGAAAGCGTTATGCCGGTTATGAAGTTGATAGAATCTTCAAAATTCAAACTTACAAAAAAACAGCACTCGATGAGTGTTCGATGACGCAGAAGTACGTAATCTGTAAAGGGCGCCTCAATATAAATCCATTATTTCGTCACAAAACATCGCTGCACACAAAAACTGTTTCCTAGCATGTCAATCATATGCTGCGTCAACATTTTTTGTTCACGCCTTGTTATGCTTAAAAACTCTGAATTCTTAGAGGTGCCCTTAAAATAATTTATGGGTAAGGAGTGACAAAGGATAAGAAATAAAAACCCGTCAGATCGTGACCGACCTGACGGGGTGCTACATGTTCAATCTCCTTATCAGGAGCTCACGGTAATCAGCCGTGAAAATATATTAACGGAACTATTAGACATCGACTTTAATTTTTTTCTGATATACCTGACATGACAGCATTTCTCCGGGAGAAGCGTTGCTCAAAGACACAAGGCTATTAGAGCATATCGCTTATTTTTGAAAGGCGGATGGCTTAAGAGGGTCTATACAAAAGCTTTTTTCTTTGGCGCTGATGGGTGGCTATTTGGTGCCCGGAGCCGGAGTCGAACCGGCACGAACGTTAAGGTTCGAGGGATTTTAAGTCCCTTGTGTCTACCAATTTCACCATCCGGGCAAACTAAATCATGCAGATTTTGGAGGCGGGGGTCGGAATCGAACCGGCGTAGACGGCTTTGCAGGCCGCTGCATAACCACTCTGCCACCCCGCCTTTATTTATATGATCAGAATGTGGTCTGTATCGTAACACCACATATTGAAAAATACGACATGGATTTTTCTGGAAGTTACTAAAAAATCCAATCCTATTTCGTTGGAGCGGGAAACGAGGCTCGAACTCGCGACCCCAACCTTGGCAAGGTTGTGCTCTACCACTGAGCTATTCCCGCAAGCTAGAGTTCTACGTACTTAAGAACACAATTCAGAAACAAGAGGTGGATTATAAAGGTGTAGTTTATTTTGTCAAGAAGCGCATCGGTCCGATATTTCGGAAAGCCCGTATGGAGGGATGTATGAATTTGTCAGCGGATAACCTGACCTAACCATATGCTGATTTCCGCTATTTCTTCATCGCAAACGGAATGGCCCATCCGATATTCGTGCCATTCAACGGGATAGCCTGCTCCGATCAATAATTCTTTAGAGGTTCGTGCCAACTGAATGGGCACGATAGGATCGTCGCTTCCATGCCCCATGAAAATGGGGGTGGATGTATTGGCAACCTGTGCTTCTGGTGTGAAGGTATGCGTCAAGGGGAGATACGCCGATAACGCGATGATGCCTGCTAACCGATACGGATAGCGGAGGCCGACGTGTAAGGCCATGACACCGCCTTGTGAAAATCCAGCCAATATAATATTGGCTGAGGGAACTCCGCGTTGGTTTTCCCGCTCAATGAGTGCTGCAATAGCTTGTTGAGAATGACGAATGCCTGTTTCGTCTTCATGGCGTTTGAGGTTGATATGTTTAATGTCATACCAAGCACGCATGACGAGACCGCTATTGATGGTTACCGATTGTTCTGGAGCATGCGGAAAAATAAAACGAATAGCCGCCGCAAAAGGGAGCTCAAGTTCTTGTACGATAGGTACAAAATCGTTACCATCAGCGCCTAATCCATGCAACCACAAAATCGTATGAGTAGGATGAGCGCCCGTCTCTAATTCGATCGCTGGCAAATAATTTGTGGTGGGGATTGACATTGTCGAGAATGCATTGACTTGATTGAACAATAAGATTAGATTTATTGAGATATTACATTAAATGAACAGGAGAAGTATATGAAACGTAGGGATTTTATCAAAACGATCGGTGTGGGTGCTGCATTGCTGCCCATTGCTCCATCCGTTTTTGCGCATTCCACCGGCCCTACCAAATGGCGCAGCTATCGATTGTCCTACCAAGTGACTTTACCTTCGACAGGTAAGCACGCTCATCTTTGGCTTCCCTTGCCGGATACCAATGATACGCCTTATCAGTTTACGCAGGGTAGTGTATGGAGTGGCAATGCAAAATCAGCCAAGTTTTATACACTTCCCCAAACCGACTTTCCAGCTTTTCATGCAGAATGGAATGGCAGCGGAGAGCGCCAAGTGACGGTGAGCAGCATCGTCAAGACGGCTGACCGCCAAGTGGACCTGGAATATTATCGAGCACCGGCCAAAGCGGTTATCCCGGACATTATCAAGCGGTATCAGCAGTCTACCCAGCAAATTCCGCTAGACGGTATCGTGCGGAAAATGGCTGCAACCATCACCAAAGAGAGCAACCCACCTTTGCAGAAAGCACGCGAGATCTACGATTGGGTGGTCGATAACGCGAATTATGATATGGGAGTGCGTGGACGGGGACAAGGGAATGTCAAGGAAATGCTGGCAAACGAGAATTTGAGTGGTAAGTGCGCTGACATTAATGGTCTTTTTGTCGGATTGGCGCGCGCATCGGGCATTCCGGCACGTAAGCAATTTGGTATTCGGATTAACGAATCTTCTCTCAATAAAAACTTGGGCAAGTTTGGCGACGTCAGTACAGCGCAACACTGCCGCGCAGAATTTTATCTAGCGGGCTTGGGCTGGGTCCCCGTCGATCCAGCTGATGTGTGCGAGGTTATCGCATTGGAGGGGCTGCCTCGCAATCATGAGCAGATCGCTACTTTGAGAGAAAAACTATTCGGTGCGTGGGAAATGAACTGGGTGGCCTACAACCACGGTGAGAATGTTGCATTGGGTCAAAACAGCAAGGCCGGTAAAGTGCCGTTCTTCCTATATCCGCATGCCGAAATCGATGGCCATCAGCTGGATAACCTCGATCCGCAAGCATTTACCTACAAAATTGCTTCTGCCTTGCTGGTTGGAACAGGCGCCAAATTGTAATCGATAGACTATCGTTTGACAGGTGCCGTCAGTCTTTTTTGTCTCGTAGCCCGCGAGATGGGTAGACATTTGACGGCACAGCTGATTTTATTAGCGCTCTAGTTTGTCCAGCTTATCAGTTACTTTCGCCCAATCGTCCGCATCGGAGAGTGCATCTTTTTTCTCGATGATCGGTTTCCATATCTTGGATAATTCTTCGTTGAGCGCAATGAATCCGCGTTGATTTTCGGGCACATCGTCTTCCGCATAAATCGCTTCGACTGGGCATTCAGCTACACATAATGTGCAATCGATACATTCGTCGGGGTCTATTACTAGAAAATTCGGACCTTCGCGGAAGCAATCCACCGGGCATACATCGACACAATCCGTATATTTACATTTAATACAACTTTCAGTTACTACATAAGTCATGATGGAATTCCTTGCGTGGCACTATACAATCAGAACCCGCGATTCTATCAGAAATTCAGTCTTTTCTACCACTCCCTATCAGCGGTCTTCTGACGAGCGCATTACCCGTAAAGGTTACACCTGGCAATTAAGGCCTGATGTCGCATACAGGCGCGCACGTATTCTGTGTTAAATTTAATCATTTATGTTCATGTATTATAGTCCACCATGAAAATCGTTACCTGGAACGTAAATTCACTGAAAGTGCGCCTACCGCAAGTCGTCAACTGGCTAGAAGCCAATCAGCCGGATGTGCTGTGTTTGCAGGAAACCAAATTGCAAGATGAATTCTTTCCGGTGAATGACATTGCTGCGCTCGGCTATCAATCGCTCTTTATCGGTCAAAAAACCTTCAATGGTGTAGCGCTACTGAGCAAGCAAAGTGGAACAGATGCAGTGACCGCGATACCCAATTGGGAAGATGAACAAAAGCGCGTTCTCGCCGCAACCTATGGTGATGTAAGGGTGATCTGCGTGTATGTGCCCAATGGGGAAAGCGTCGAATCCGACAAATACCAATACAAATTAAAGTGGCTGACAGCCTTGAAAGAATGGCTCGGCAAGGAGCTGCAACAGTATCCGCGCCTGGCGGTACTAGGCGACTTCAATATCGCTCCGGAAGATCGTGATGTGCATGACCCTGAATTGTGGAAAGATCAGGTATTGTGCAGCGAGCCCGAAAGAAACGCCTTCCGGGAATTATTGAGCCTCGGCCTCGCTGACAGCTTCCGCTTGTTCGAACAGCCTGAGAAATCCTACACTTGGTGGGATTACCGCATGCTTGCTTTTCGCCGCAACCGGGGGCTGCGCATCGACCATATCCTGCTCAGCAACGCGCTAGCAGGCAACTGTAAAAGCTGTGTTATCGATAAGGAACCCAGAAAGCTGGAACGGCCCTCCGATCACACGCCCGTAGTAGCGGAGATTGCGTAGTGGAAAGGACGCACGCGTAAGTCTACACTGATTTCGTCCAGGCATTCGATAACCGTTCAGCCTGCGCCAACACGAGTTTGATCGCATCTTCCTGCCGGTCCGGGGGATATTTGTAACGTCGCAGCGTGATGCGTACCAGATTACGCAGCCGCGCACGCACGCTTTCGCGTTTTTGCCAGTCAACCGTGGTGCTGTGGCGCAGCTTCTCGGTCAACTCAAGCGCAATTTTCTTCAGGATGTCGTCACCTAGCGTACGCACCGCGCTTTCATTATCCGCCAGCGCGTCGTAGAAGGCCAACTCGGATTCATTCAGCCCCAGATGTTCACCGCGTTGAGCGGCCTCGCGGAACGCTTTGGCCATCTGAATCAATTCTTCGATGACCTGCGCGCTTTCAATGGCCCGATTGCGGTAGCGATTCAATGCCTCATGCAAGCGCTCGCTGAATTTCTTCTCCAGAACTACGTTGGTTCTGCTGCGGGATTTGATTTCATCATTGAGCAATTTCTGTAACAGTTCCACCGCAAAGTTGCGCTGCGGCAAATGACGCACTTCTTCCAGAAAGCCATCGGACAACAACCCAATATTCGGCCGCTCCAAACCGGCGAGCTGGAAGATATCCTCTACACCTTCGGCCACCACTGCATTGTCGATGATCTGCTTGAGCACGGCATGCTTGCTTTCTTCCGACAGTTCCTTGTCGGTTTCGGTAGCTTTGGCGATCACGTTCTTGATCGCCTGGAAAAAGGCGATTTCTTCGCGTAATGCGATGGCTTCATCCAGCGTGCCACACAGCGAGAAGGCCTTGGTAATCGCCAGCACTACATCAGCCCAGCGTTTCTTGCCATCTTCCAGTCCCAGCACAAAATTGGCAGCAGGTAGCAGCAGATTTGTTGCTTGCGTGCGATAGGCGCTATAGTCGAAACCATGCAGCTGATTGCGCGCCACCTCCATCAGCTCCTTGAGCTTGGCCAGCGCCTCGGCTGCGTCCAAGGTAGGCTGCCCTTTGCCGCGGCTGTCGGTATAAATTTTCAATGCCCGGCGCAGTTCGGCAGCAATGCCGATATAGTCCACCACCAGTCCGCCTTCCTTGTCGCGGAATACACGGTTGACACGGGCGATGGCCTGCATCAGGTTATGGTCGTGCATCGGTTTGTCCACGTACAGAGTATGCAGGCAGGGTAGATCAAAGCCGGTCAACCACATATCGCGCACGATCACCAGCCTGAGCGCATCCTTGGGATGCTTGAAGCGTTTCTCCAGCAGTTTTTTGGTCGTGGTACTGTAGATATGCGGGCGTAACAGCGCTTTATCCGCCGCCGAGCCAGTCATGACCACCTTGATTACCCCCTGCGCCGGATCAGTGCTGTGCCAATCCGGTCGCAGCGCCACGATGGCGTTATAAAGCTGGGCGCAAATCTCGCGGCTCATGGCTACGATCATACCCTTGCCTTCCATGGCCGCATTACGCGCTTCGAAATGTTGCACGATATCGGCTGCCACTTGTTTGATACGCGGCTCAGCACCGACCAGTTTTTCCAGCGCAGCCCACTTGGTCTTGGCTGCCTCGCGCAACGCGATGCTCTCTTCATCCTCGAAGATTTCCTCCACCTGTCCGCTGAGTTGCTCAATCTGCGCTTGATTGATATCCAGCTTGGCCAGGCGGCTTTCATAGTAAATCGGTACCGTGGCGCCATCATCCACCGCATCCTGGATGTCGTAGATGCTGACGTAATCGCCGAACACTGCGCGCGTGTCCTTGTCATCCGTCTCCACCGGCGTGCCGGTGAAGCCGACAAAAGTGGCGCAGGGCAAGGCGTCGCGCAGGTGCTTGGCGAAGCCATATTTGTATTGGCCGGATTGCTTGTCGAGCACGGCGCGGAAACCGTACTGCGAACGGTGCGCCTCGTCGGCAATGACGACGATGTTGGTGCGCTCGGTTAGGCACGGAAATTGATCTTCGTCCTTCTCGGGCGCAAACTTCTGCACCGTGGTGAAAATGATGCCGCCGGATGGCCGCCCTGCTAGCAATGCCCGCAACTGCTCGCGGTTTTCTACCTGCTGCGGGGTTTCCTTCAGCAGTGAGCGCGCGCCGACAAAGGTCTGGAACAGTTGCCCGTCCAGATCATTGCGATCGGTGACCACCACAATGGTCGGGTTATGCATCTGCGGCTGTTGCATCAGTTTGCCAGTGAAGCACACCATGGAAATGCTCTTGCCCGAGCCCTGGGTATGCCACACGATGCCGCCCTTGCGCGAACCGGGCACCACCTGCTTGCCATAGGTGGCGCGTTCCTCTCGCTGCGTGTTTCGCTCGACCTGCGGTTGCGTGGCAGCAATTACCGTGACCCGTACCGCCTCACGTACCGCATGAAACTGATGGTAGCCCGCGATCTTCTTGATCAGCCCATCGTCGCTCTGCTCATAAAGAATGAAGTAGCGCAGATAATCCAGCAACAACTCGGGCGAGAAGAAGCCACGTACCACTTTCTCCAATTCGAACTCCAGCAACGGCCGGTCATTCTCGTTGCGGATCGTGCGCCAGGGCAGAAAGCGCTCGCGGTCGGCCGTGAGCGAGCCCACGCGCGCATGCAGACCATCGGAAATCACCAGCGCCTCGTTGAATATGAACAAGTCGGCGATCTCGGCCTTGTAAGTTTCGAGCTGGTTGAAAGCTGCCCAGATATCGCTCTGTTCAGCTGCCGGGTTCTTGAGCTCGATCACCGCCATCGGCAGGCCGTTGATAAAGCACACCATATCTGGGCGACGCGGCTGTTTGGCTCCCTGCACCGTGTACTGGTTCACCACCAGAAACTGGTTTTGTTGCGGCTGCGCAAAGTCGATCAGGCGCACGCGGTCGCCACGCTTCACGCCGTCGATCACGACCTCGACCGGCACGCCATCGATCAGCAGTTCGTGAAAGCTGCGATTGTTCAGTATCAGCGACGGATGACCTGGTTTGGTAAGTTGGTGCGCCACATCATCCAGCACCGAAGCCGGGATGCCGGCGTTCAAGCGCTGTAGCGCTTGTTTCAAACGGCCAGCCAGCAACACTTGGCGGTAATCGGTACGTTCAGGGTTATCGCCATCCGGAGCGATGTCCGGTCCATAACGATAGTCCCAGCCAGTATCCTGGAACCAGGAAAGGGCGAGTTGTTCGAGTTGGTCTTCAGTGATCATTGGCCTCGCTCGTGAACATGCCTGTACGGAAGGCCTGGAATCGCGTCGACAGCTTGCGAGCGGGTTTGTATTAAAGCATTTATCTGGTTGAATTTATGTAACATATTGCTTTGTTTAGGATTATTTTACGGTTAGCTTTAAAGCATTCTCACAATCGAAATGGCAGATACTCAAATTTATTCTCTGCTTCATGCAATTGATTCCAAAATAGCTTCATAAAACCTTAGAAAACTTCTCGAGCGACTATTTTGAGGATCAAGGCAAGATCCAATTACTTGAGCAACCTCGATTTTGCGCAGGCCAGTTCTGAAGTACCCGTGCTGGCGCAATATACGTTCAAACGCTTCCCATGTTCCACCTGGTATCGCATCCGGATCACGATAACTCGCTTTGTTCGGGACGGTAGGCGATACTTTTGGAAAAGCGCTACACACCGCTTGCCAGTCGCCGAAGTACCAGGCTTCCAGTTCTTCAATGGCGATACGATTTACGACTTGCCACTGCGTGTTGCTGACAGCAGACCGCGTGCGTAGTCCGGCTGCATTTGCCATAATTTCCAGACGTTGTTTTAGTTTTTCGCAATCATCGTCATCACGATCGATTACGACTATAATCCGCCAATCATCAGGTAGCCATAGCGCATAGCCACGCAAACGGGATTGTAATTTACCCAGCAGGTCGGCCTTACCTTGGAATGGATGCACCTCAAAGGCACAATCCGCTGGCAGCAGTCGTGGTAGCAAACATCGCAAAAAAGCCTCCATCGAAGGTTCTTCAACCAGGAGCACCAAATGTGAAGCTTTCATCGGTTGCGACCTCCGATAGGACGAGTCGGTGCACCTTGGTTCACTAGAGGATCACCCACACCGAGCTGCCCTTCCATCCAAAGGTGGCCAAGCAAAGCACCCTGCTTAACAAACTCCTTCACTCCCTGCAAATCAGTTGCGCGTCGAGTCTGTGTGTAGCCCTTTTCATCACGCCATAGAATCCGTACTTCCTCCGATCGTAGTGCATTGAGAAAGAAAGGCGAGTGCGTAGTGACAAGAAGCTGTGTACGATCGCTTGCGGCGCGACACTCTTCAGCAAGTTCCGGCAATAGTCGTGGATGTAAAAAATTCTCGGGCTCCTCGATACCAATGAATGGTGGCGGCATTGGGTCGTAAAGTAACACAAGGTAAGCCAGCATCTTCAGCGTGCCATCGGAAGCGAAGCGTGCGAGTATTGGATGACTGAATGGTGCATCCTTGATTTGCAACAGTAATCGCCCGTCTGGCATAGTCTCTGCTAGCACACGTTCGACACGTGGCACGCGTTGGCGTAATACGTCGAAGATCTGCTCAAGCTGGTCTCCATGCTGTTCGGCCAAGTATTGAATGACGTTAGCAAGATTATCGCCTGTCTTAGTCAATTTTTCCTGTGGACCGGCCTCGGGCTGGCCACGAGCACTGTCTGTGGATAGATAGGACACATACCAGCCGATAATAAATTCGCGCAATGCTGCAACACGCGGATGATCCGCGAATTGACCCAGTGCATTCACTGCCAAAAGGTCAGCCGATTTCAGAGGCACTTCGACCCGCCGATCTTGTTCATCGGGTAAATCTCCGCTGACGGCACGGCCTTGCCCTTCACGGTAATCGAGAAATCGAAAAGGTTTTCCGCGCTGGCCACGTCGCCATTGCAGCCATTCTTCAACGACCACAGGACCGCTCTTGCTGTCATCGACGGCTACGTGATAGGTTATGAGCGGATATCCTGTTTCCCTATATTTGATCTCTATGGTTACCGGTCCATCGCTACCGCGCGTTTTAAGTTCTTTGGCCCTTCCACGCTTATCCCAAGCACGGCGAAGGCCGAGCTCAAAACACTCGGCGAGAAAAGCAAAAACATCAAATACTGTTGATTTGCCGCTACCGTTCGGGCCGAGCAGAACGGTCAAAGGTGTCAAATCTTTGAACTCCACGTCATGCAAAGCGCGAAAATTTTGCACTTTTAGGTACTCGATCCTTGCTCTTGCACCTAGCTGGGTATTGTAAGCTTTCATGCAATCTCCTTTGTTAGTTATTGGTTAGTCAGCAACTGGTCGTTCACTTCTCCTTCGTGCACGACAAACTGCGACTTTCCATAACTCGGTTGAAATATTTAGGATCGGATTGTACTTCCACCTCGTTGCTCATGATGCACTTCTGACCGGCACGCGCAGCTCGCCGGAGAGGAGTTTGGGGAGAAGGGTGTCGCGTAACTCTGCCAAAGTGCGTCCTTGAACGCTATTGGCTTTTATTTTTTCCATTAGAGGAGTAACCACTGTCTCAAACGCTGTCACCACAGGCTGGAAGGTGACGACGCTTACACCAGCAAATGTATTCCGAGTGATTGTGTCGAACACCGCACCATGGCTATGTTGCTTAAGTGTTGAGACCAGCTCACGAGTGGCGTAATAGGTAAAAAATGAACCGCCGTCGAGGCCACGCAAACCATAGCAAGATTGGTTCATGGCCATTGGCACACCTACCAATGCTACTTTTCCGACTGTGCCACGGGCTGAGATTATGGTCGTTCCCGCTGAAAGTATTCTCGCTGATGAGTCATCCAAGCCGGTTTGCGTAATTTTCTTTTCCGTATCAATGACAAAAACATCACTCTCAGCCGGAGCATCAACGACGGAAAACCAAGGAATGTCCCCACCCCAATACTCGGACACAGAGGTTTTTGGTGTGCCACCACCGATGATTTGGACTGTTTCAGAAAAAGGTTTTACCTCCCACCCCTCCGGAATCTCGCCGAGTTCAGAATCGACGAAACGGTCGGGGAAGAGGGCGAGCAGATCGGGGGTGAGTCGTAAGCGACGGCAGATGGATTCGGGTGGCTCGCCGCTGGCTTTGGCGCGCACGGGGTCGAAGTCGATGAACCAGGATTTGAACATCGCCCGCGCGATGGCTTCCAGCGTTTCGTTCATGCGGCGGTTGAGTTCGATCTTGTCGTCGAGGGCTTTTACGACCGCAACTATCTGTTCTTGCTCAGAAAGTGTAGGCAAATTTACCGGTAGTTCTTGCAACTGCTTCGTGTCGAATTTACCTGCACCAATGCCAGTGAAATCGACAAGTTCAAGAAGATTTCTCTCCTTTCCCAAGAACCAGTAAAGCAAGAACCAAGGAGACAGTCCTTCCTTGGCCTTAATTGCTTTGACGTCCTGATTGAATGCCATGGGCCGGGTGGCGATACCTACTGGAACACGCTGATGAAGTATGCTTCCACGTACCAGTAGCAGAACAGTCCCGACTTCGGCAAGGCGTGATCCTCTAGCTAGACCAGTTTCTGTGAGCTTTAACTCAGAGTCGCTGTATCGGTTTCCATACATGGACGATGCACTAATCCATGGAATGGCCCCACCCCAGTACTTAGCATCATCTTTTGGTGGTGTTCCACCAGACGCCCAATCAGTTATTTCACCGAGCCGCACTGTGCGCCACTCACCCGCCATAACCCAACCTCGCCAAATTCTCACGGATCACCGCTTCCAGCCGCGCGCTCTCTTTGAACTGCTCGTTCAGTTGCGCGGTGAGCCGCATCATCTTGTCCTCGAACGGTTCGCCATCGGTTTCTTGCTTAGCCGCGCCGACGTAGCGGCCGGGGGTGAGCACGTAGTCGTGCTTCTTGATTTCAGCCAGCGTGACGGATTTGCAGAAACCGGGGATGTCTTGGTAAGCGCGCTGGTCGCCTCCCTCATCCGACCCTTCGGGCCACCTTCTCCCAGCGGGAGAAGGGTGTATTGCGCCCTCTCCTGTTGGGAGAGGGTCGGGGTGAGGGTTCAGGGTGTCATAGATCCTCTGCAATACCGCTTCTGTGTTTTGCAAGACATCGTTATTCCAGAAGCGAAGAACGGTTATGCCTTGGGATGCCAGAAATTCCGTTCTTTTATGGTCTTGAGCGATGGCGGGCTCGGTATTGTGTTGACCACCATCCAGCTCTATGGCGAGTTTCTTTTCATGGCAATAGAAATCGAGAATGTAGGGTTCAATAGGATGCTGGCGGCGGAATTTGCAGTCGGCAATCTGCCGGTCGCGGAGCAATTGCCAGAGAAGGGATTCTGCATCAGTCTGGTTTTTTCGCAGCTCACGGGCGTTTTGCAATAGGTGCTCGGGTATTTTCTGGGATTTAGCCTTGTTGTTTTCTTTGCTCAGGCTGCCCTTATCGTGGCCCTCTCCCTGTCCCTCACCCCGGCCCTCTCCCAGGGGGAGAGGGGGGGTTGTGCGCCAGGCGTGGAAAGTGTCGGCAATTTTGCGGATGTCTTCGGGCGCGAAGTCGCGCAGCACGCGGTCTTTCATGTAGCCGAGGTTGCGGGCGTCGATGAACAGGGTTTCGCCGCGGCGGTCGCGTGTTTTCACCCCAGTTTCACTCACTCCATTCACCTTCATTCCTGTCTCCCTCATCCCTGCCGCCCTCACCCCTGACCCTCTCCCGGGGGGAGAGGGGGATTTATTCTTGGTGAGGAACCAGATGCAGGCGGGGATTTGGGTGTTGGTGAACAGTTGGCCGGGGAGGGCGACCATGCATTCGACCAGATCGGCTTCGATCAGCGCCTTGCGGATTTCGCCTTCGTTGTTGGTATTGCTGCTCATGGAGCCATTGGCGAGTAGCAGCGCCATGCTGCCGTGCGGCGCGAGGTGGTGGATCATGTGTTGCATCCAGGCGAAATTGGCGTTGCTTGCGGGCGGGATGCCGTATTGCCAGCGCGGGTCGTCGTCCTTCACGCCGCTGTTCCATTCCTTCATGTTGAACGGTGGATTGGCCATGATGTAGTCAGCGCGCAGGTCGGGGTGCTGGTCGCGGCTGAAGGTGTTGGCCGGTTCCTTGCCAAAATCGAAATCCATGCCGCGGATGGCCATGTTCATCGAGGCCAGCCGCCAGGTGGTGGGGTTGGATTCCTGCCCGTAGACCGAAAGTCTACCGATACGGCCACCGTGCTCTTCGACGAATTTTTCCGACTGCACGAAGAAGCCGCCGGAGCCGCAGCACGGGTCGTACACCCGGCCCTGGTAGGGCTCGAGCATTTCGACGATGAGGGTGACGATGCTCTTGGGCGTGTAGTACTGCCCGCCTTTCTTGCCCTCGGCCATGGCGAACTCGCCGAGAAAGTATTCGTACACGTGGCCGAGGATGTCTTTTGCGTGGAGCGTACCGTGCCGAAAGGGGATTTTGGCGATGAGGTCGATGAGTCCTGGCAGCGCGGTGTCGATCTGCTTGCGCGCGTAGTCTTTTTCCAGCACGCCTTTCAGTTTGGGGTTTTCCTTCTCCACGGCTTCGAGTGCGTCATCGAGCAGGCGGCCAATGCCGTTGAATTTGTATTCCGTGGTCTTGCCGTTTTTGACCTGAAGCACGGTGCCGATCGCGACCTTGGCATGGGCTTGCAGAAAATCCCAGCGTGCCAGCGCAGGTACCCAGAACACGTTCTTTTCGATGTAGTAGTCGCGGGCTTCGAGCTCCTCTAAAATCAAGTCTTCGGCGTCCTCGCCCAGGTAGTAATCGTGGTTCGGGTCACGGAAGGCCGCCTCCAGTTCCGCGCGCCGTTCCTTGAAAGCGTCCGATACGTACTTGAGGAAAATGAGGCCGAGCACGACATGCTTGTAAACCGCTGCATCGAGCATGGGCAGCAGCTTGTTGGCCATAGTCCACAGACGTTTGTCGAGGTCACTGAGGAATTGCTGTTCTTCCAGGTCCATAGGGTTACTGCATGGCTATATCTGTTCGGGAGTGCCGATTTGAGCACTTGGTAGCGCATGAGTCAAGCAGGCTATAATCAATACGGATATTCAACAGTGATACTTTAATACCCAGCTATCAATCAGTTCGCACAGCTCGTCAGGATGGGTAGCGGGTAGCCAGTGATCCGAATCGATGGTTGCAAACGCCACTTGGGGCAATGTCTGGAGCAGATCCTGGGTGCGTGCTGCGTCGGTAATGCTGCGTCCGCACGATTGGATCACGAGGGCAGGGCAATGTACCTTGGTGATCGGCAGGGGACGTATGATCTCGATGAGATTGCCGAGATACTGCGCGGTGGGAATGACTTTGAGATCATGTTTGGGGGAGCCGTAGTCTTTCAGCATGACTTTTAACTCGGTGGGGCTGGCTTCATGCACGCGGCGATCCAACGTTTGCAGGTCCAGTGTGCCGAGCTGGCGGCGATGCAACCCTAGCCGGTTGAGCTGCTTGATCAGCGTCACGAGCAGTTTCAATATAGGGACAAACGACTTCAGTTTAGCGAGAATGCCAGTGAAAGCCTCACGGGCCATGGGTTCGATCAGAATCAGGCCACTGCAGTACTCGGGATAGCGTGCTGCGAAATTGAGGGCGATGTTGGCGCCTAGGCAATGGCCTACAATAACTGCACGTGGTTGTTGCGCATGTTGCAGCAATTCGGCGATATCTCGGGTCCATTCCTCGATATGCGCCGGGCCGCGCCACATCGATTCGCCATGACCGCGCAGATCGGGGCGAAGCAGGCAATGATCGGCAGCCAAGCGGCTATGGCGGGTGAAATGCCACCAGCGCGTAGAATTACTCGCTGCGCCGTGCAGCAGTAGCAGAGGAGGGGGTTGTTCGTTTTGCGCGGGTGACCATCGCCGGTAAGTGAGTGTGACGCCGTCGCTGGTCAGGAAACATCGTTTTTCGTCCATCTATAGCCGCCCCGTTTTTTTCAAACGCCGCTTGACCATCCAATGATAGAGCGAGGACAGCAGCGGCCGAATGACGGGTAAACCGATCAGCCAGGCAAGTGGCTTGAGCAATGGAACGCGTGACATCAACACGATATAGGCATCCAATTCGGAGACGATGCGCTGCTGTTCATCCTGAACGTGCAGCTCGCTTACCGCCTTGCGCGGATCGATGCCCATCTCCCGCAGCTTGTCTTCCTGGCCAGTGATATCGAACCAACAGACTTCTTCTCCATCTTTGCCGGCCAGTTTTTCGTACTTCTGCCGATCCTTGACGCAACTGGGACAGGCACCATCGTAAAAGACGGTAATTTTTTTCTTTTCCTCGCTCATGTTGGCCCTCCGATGAAAAGCAATCGTTCCGGCGAAACCATGAAAGTTCACGGGGAACGCGTGAAACCACCTGCTTTCATTCTAAAGCAAAACGGCGGGCATAAACTTATTTACAGGCATCTGAATTGAGGCGAGGCTTAGATAATTTTAGAAATCAACTGATTAGATAATTGCTTCGCAAATAGGACGCTTTTTCAGGAATTCGTTAGCTAGCGCTATTAAGCACAATCAGTTCTTGTGTTGCGCGGTTCATGGCGACGTATAACAGACAAGCTTCCTCATCCTGCTTTTCTTCTTCAGCCTGCATGTTGGCATCTGGAATAGCGACCAGTGGGAATTCCAGTCCTTTGCTGCTATGGAAAGTCAACAATTTGACCGTATCCTGCTGCGCGTTAAATTGAATATCATTTTTCCAGCTAAAGGGGATGCCCGCGGTAACCAGGGCGTTTCTGACAGTTTTGCCGACGAGATGCCAGTTTCGATAAAGAATGACCCCATAAGACCATGGGAAAAGGAGTTGGCCCCGCAACTTGCCACTGCTAAACACCAGCTGACAATCTTTTTGGAGGCTATTTGCTACTGCCTGAGCGTATTGGCGAGCTTGTTCAAGCGGATTGGAGCGTTGTTTTACCCCGTCGTAGGTAAGTAAAGTTACCCATGCATTATTGATGGATTGGATCGTATCCAATTTCCAATCCTTGGCTTCCAGAATCAGCAATCTTCGCCTTGGATGCAGCACTATAAAATCGGGATGCCTCATCGATTGGCCAATGGGCACATCATACCAACAGAGATAGTCGTCTTCCAATTTTGCTTCTAATCGCTGAGCGAAACGCTTCTCGCCAGACGTCATGCGTGAAACACAACTCGAGTAACTGGGAATTAAAGTGGCCATTTGTTGAAATTTTAAGTGGTCTTGTTTCTGATAACGGAATCTGCTGCTGTTTTTTTAGGGCGCAGTCTATTGGGCATCCTCGATCCGAAGATGCGGACTGCGGCTACGACGGGTTGCACACTTCATCATTTTTGGTGATTGAGTGATATCCTAAGTGTGAACAGGTGGATTTGAACGGGTGCCGTTTCTCGCATTGTTAGGTAGCAACAATACCCGCTAACGGCAAATTAAATTTCTGGCAAAAAGGAGGCAACAATATGACCATTACGCTTAACCATACCATTGTGCCGTGCTTTGATAAGCAAGCATCCGCGAAACTGTATTGTCGATTATTTGGTTTCGAATATTTGGGTGAGTTTTCGCGTTTTCTCGTGGTGCGCGTGAACGAGACGCTATCTCTCGATTTTGACAGCAGAGAGAAATTTGAATCGCATCACTACGCCTTCAAAGTTTCCGAGCAGGAATTCGATGAGATCTTTGCGCGCTTGCAGGCCGAGGGGCTTAAATATGGCAGCGGCCCCGCTGAAGCCGAGAATATGACGATCAATCATAATTACGGGGGGCGGGGGGTCTATTTTCGCGACCCCAACGGCCATCTGCTCGAGATGTTGACCGCCGATTACGAGATGCCGCCGCAACAAAGTACTCAGTGATTGGCTCCTTGCGCTGTCGTCAGTCGATGGTGGATTTCCCATAACGCCTCTTCGGGCAAAACTTCTTGTAGCAGGGGAAATAGGCGCTGCTCTTCATACCGTATATGCTGGCTGAGTTGATCGGCTAGCGTTTGGCTCGCGACCGCTAGGTTAGCAGCTTGCTCAAGGTCATTTTTTAATTGATCGACAGCGGCGCGGATATCGTCATGCTGCCGCAAGGTTTCGACGATTTCGGGGTGGTCGGCCGTAGTATGGCGTGCGAAGACAGGCAGGAGGATAACTTCTTCCTGGCGGAAATGGGCGCACAGATCATTGCTCCAATATGTAATCGTTTGCATGGCAACCTGACGCAGCGTTTCCTTATCATCGGCATTTTTAGCCGCGATGCGTAAGTTTTTTGCCTGAACGAGTGCGTGATGATGATCGTGAGAGAGGGGATAAAGGCTTTTATGGCGTTTCATGGCAATTCGCTCTTTTGTTTATCGGATACCGTATCATTTTTACAATCTGATCTGGAAAGACGTTTTTTGGTAAATGAATCTGCCAGAATGCAGTATAGTGGTTTTGGCAAGATCTGGTTTGTTGGGAATAGGTGATCGTACGTATTTACCACTTGATCATTGAGTATGTATTGTGGAAGGCAGTTCAAGGAAATCTAATCAGCCCATCGAGGGCGCCATTGAAGGAGGAGTCATCAAATGAGCTATAGCGAGATTATTGGACGAATGTTGAAAACGATGACCGATGAGGGACGTTCAAGGATCGAGCATGTGGCCAATACGCCACAATCGACTACTGATCAAACGGTAAACAAGTGGCTAGGGATAGTTGAAAATTTTCTTCATTCCAAGCAAATGGGAGATGTAACCGGTAAGCAAATAGGCACCATCGGGGCAGTGGCAGGTGCATTGCTTGGGGGCGGATCGGCCGCGATAAAAGGTGCATTGGGGGGAGGGGCGCTCTCAATGCTGGGTGCCTTGGCGGTCAACGCACTCCAAAAAAAGTACCCTCCCCAATCAGCAGGAATTCAAGAAAAAGGGCTAGCTGATTCTTTGCCCAAGGAACAGGTGGAAACCATGGTTTCAGCGGATACGCAAAAACTGATCGTGCGTGCGATGATCAGTGCGGCCAAAGCGGACGGCGCGCTCGACCCGTCAGAAATGAACAAGATCATGGGCAAAGTCGGTGAAGATGGCATTACTGATGAAGAACGTCAGTTTATCCGTGACGAACTCAACCAGCCGATCGATCTGAACAAGCTTGCTTCGAGCATACCAAGTCAGATGGTTGCAGCGCAGGTTTATGCAGCTTCCTTGTTTGCAATCGATATCGATACAGATGAGGAGAAAATCTATATGCGTCAATTGGCGCAAGCGTTGAATCTGGATTCCGATACCGTGAAAAGGCTCCATGAAATGACGGGCGCCCCTATGGTTTGAGGATTGAAGGCGAGTCAATATTCAGGTTAATGATGTAAAAAAGCCCTACAGTGGAACCTACTTGGAACCTATACGGATGCTATCGCTCGATTTGCGGATGGCGTTTATCGGCGGATCAATAATTTTAGTGCTGCAGCTCCTTATGTCATAAGAATGTCACCATGATATGGCAGGGTGACTCGGTTCAGGATACCCGCTATGAATCTACCCCGTCAAACACGCCGTGCCGCCGGTCAAGAAAAACTCAAAGCTTATGCTGCTTTATTGCAGGAATTGGAGGCACTGCAACAAGAATTGATCTCGGCAGAAAATGGATCTGCAGAAATCCTCAGTGCGATCGATGCGCGTCATAAAGCAAGTGCTGCCAACTTGATTCACTATCTCGCGCTACGCCGGAGGGACGTGCGTCCATTGCAGAAAAAATTGGCTGCAGCTGGCTTGTCTTCGATGGGGCGTGCAGAGGCGCATGTATTAAGCAATCTGAACGCGATTATCGTATTGCTGCAGCATGCCCTGAGAAAGCGTGCGCAAGAAGCGCCAATGGATCTGACCCTACCTCCGGTCAGCGGTGCCGGGTTGCTAGAAAGCAACACCAATAATTTGCTGGGTGCGCCACCTGCGAACAGGCGGGTGCGTATCATGGTGACCTTGCCCACTGAAGCTGTCAGCAATTATCCCTTGATCAAGGAAATGTTGCTGGCCGGAATGGATTGCGCACGTATCAATTGCGCGCATGATAACGAAGCCATCTGGTCGAGAATGATCGCGCATATCAAGCAGGCCGCCCGTGAAACGGGACGCCCTTGCCAAATTCTGATGGATCTTGCCGGGCCGAAACTGCGCACTGGAGAAATAGCGTTGGGACCCGGGGTGATAAAATGGCGCCCCCATCGTGATGTTTACGGTAATCTGACTGCACCTGCCCGCATTTGGCTGCACCCGGAAAATAGTTCGCCTGCATTCTCAGTTCAGGCAGATGCATGTCTCCCAGTCAAGCGCGACTGGCTCCAACAACTCAAGCCCGGAGACAAAGTTGAGTTTGCCGATGCAAGAGGTGCCAGCCGTACCCTGAGAATAGTGGAACAAGCGGGGGATGGCTATTGGGCGGAATGCAATAAAACGGCTTATCTCAAGCCAGGTATTCAACTCAGTATAGTGGCAAAAAAGGGGTCTTCGAAAAAATTGCAAGCCGTGCGCGCCTGTGAAATCGGTGCGTTGCCTCGCATTCCCGAGGTCATTAGGTTGCAGCGAGGGGATCATTTGCTTCTGACGCGTGAGTTGAATCCAGGACGGCCCGCCCAACTGGATGCGGACGGACATCTTCTCTATCCTGCCAGTATCGCCTGCCCGATACCCGAAATCTTCAGTTGTGCACAGCCAGGGGAGCGGGTACTTTTTGATGATGGCCGTATCGGTGGCGTCATACGCCGCGTCAATACGGATCATCTATTGATCGAGATTATCCAGGCAAGCGATGCGGGAGAAAAATTACTGGCAGACAAAGGGATCAATCTGCCCGATACCCGGCTGGAGATGGCGGGTTTGACGGCAAGAGACGTCGGGCACTTGGCATTCGTTGTCAAACATGCGGATATCGTGGGACTTTCTTTCGTCCATTATCCTGCTGACATCGCCTTGCTACAAAGCCACCTTACGCAGCTTGGCGGTCAGCATCTTGGCATCGTGATCAAAATTGAGACCCGCACTGCGTTTGAGCAATTACCGGGACTTTTGCTTATGCTGTTACGTTGGCCATCGGTCGGCGTGATGAGCGCACGCGGTGATCTAGCGGTGGAATGTGGTTACGAACGATTGGCCGAAATACAGGAAGAAATCCTATGGTTGTCCGAAGCCGCCCATGTGCCGGTCATTTGGGCGACGCAAGTATTGGAGACACTCGCTAAACGGGGTAACCCAAGCCGCGCCGAAGTGACTGATGCAGCGATGAGCGAGCGGGCCGAATGCGTGATGCTCAATAAAGGTCCGCACATCATTCGCGCAATCGAAATGCTGGATAACATTTTGCAGCGCATGCAAGCGCACCAGCAGAAAAAAAGCGCATTGCTGAGACAGCTACATTGGTAACAAGAAGGTCACTTCTGCTGTTTTCTATTCGTGAGGGAAAAAGAATGCTGCCATCAAAATGGCTAAGTATGTTGCTGTGGTTAACCATGTTGTTTTATTGGGTCGCGCCAGTGCAGTCGAACACAGATCGAGCGATCGATACGGATTCAGGAAAATTTGAATTCGCTTTGATTGGCGACATGCCCTATCGAATTGTCGATTATTGGAAATTCGATAATGTCATCAATGCGATCAATGCCAATGAACGCCTGGAATGGGTGTTGCATGCCGGGGATATCAAGCCGGGCATAGCGCCCTGTTCCGATGCGCTATTGCTTGATCGTCTAGAGCGTTTTCAGCGATTCAAAATACCGTTTATCCTGACACCGGGCGATAATGAATGGACAGACTGCCATCGTGCCGCAGCGGGATCTTATCAACCGCTTGAAAGGCTGGCGCGGCTGCGCGAGCTGTTTTATCCGCAACCTGGTGTCAGTTTAGGGCAGAAGACCATGACTATGGTGAGTCAGGCGAGCGATTCGCAGTATCCGGAATTTGTCGAAAATGTGCGCTGGACTAAAAAACGAGTGCTGTTTGCAACGCTGCATATCGTGGGTAGCAATAATGGACTTGTGCCTTTTGCTTCACGTACGCAGGCAGACGACGATGAAGTGGCGCGACGGATCGCAGCCGTGCTTTCATGGTTACATCAAGCGATTGACGAAGCTGAAGCGATCGAAGCGCGGGGGATATTTCTATTGTTCCAGGCCGATCCCCGCTTCACGGCCGCCAAGGGCAAACCAGCGCGGCATGGATTCGAAGAAATTCTCGAAGCATTCGAACAAGCATCGCTCCGCTTCAGAAAACCTATCGTCCTAGCGCATGGGGATTCACATCGTTTTCTGATCGATAAACCCCTGCAAGTACAGGAGAGCGAGCGCACCCTTGAGCATGTAACCCGCGTGGTAACCTTTGGTGACCGCGATGTGCACTGGTTACGGGTGGTTGTCGATCCGGATGCACCGGAAGTGTTTACCATTCATCCGGAAATCATCGAGCGGAATGTTAGTGGTTATCCGTTGTTTTAGCCGGTTGATAGCGGTCTGCAAGCCGCTGCCACCAAAATTGTCAACGGAATTTGTAGGGTTGGCATGTTCTATTGATGTTTCGGCCTATTTGGCACGATCAGGTTGAGAGCTTGCAGAATTTATTGTGCAGTAGCTCACTGCCGATCGAGTGTCTGCAACCGTTTGTCCAGCCACTGCGCGATATTTTGCAGAATTGCATCCCGTAATGGCCGCGATGAGAACAGGTGCTCGTGATGACTCAGCTCAGGCAGAGGTAATAATGCGTTGTCTGGATGGTTCTGCAAGGTAGCGCGCGCGAAATCTTCGCTCCCCCAGGCGGGGGTGATCGGGTCTTGCCCTGAGTAAATCAGATAATAAGGCAGCGCAAATTGTCCCATACGCTGGCGGAAGGTGACGATTTCTGACTCGATTCCTTTGACATAGCGCAGCAGATTACGTCGGATGAACCAGCCATCTGCGCGGATACGGGCCCTTTCTGCTGTACTGTCGGTGAGATAATCCACAACCCAGTCCGGCGCGACTGGCGTGGCAAGTATTCGGATACCTGGCCAGGATAAGACTTCAAATAAACCATCGAGCAACGGTACTGTTAGGAGAGAGACGAACTGATTGATGAGTAACAGCGGCCAAGGCTCGTTCTGCGGATTCAGGAAATGTTCTTCGGCGTGAAACGAGAGCTTGATGATGGGATTGGCCAACCAGCCCTGCCAGCCCGGTACTTCGGTTACGGAGAAGCCCGGTCCGAGCAAAACAACCCCTTGCACACGCATCGCCAGGTCACGCTCATATCGGTCCGATAGCAAATAAGAGGCCGTGACGAGTGCCCCAAGACTATGGGCAACGATGAAGACAGGTTTGCCGGGCTCGTTGTGCTGGTCACACAGGGTGACGAAGCGATTCAACGCCTGATGCAAGCTTTGCCGCATCGGCTCCAGATCGTATAATTCGGTTTGCGCCAGATAGGCCTGGCCGACCTCCTGTCTGGCAGCGCCGGCAATGAGCGCCTGATCAGCCTGCTGTAAAATCGGATTGGATAGGCCGTGTGCATAAAGATCAAAACCTGCCACGATGAAACGTTCAGCAAAATAGTGGGCAATTTCAGCGTAACGCCCAATGTATTCGTTCATGCCGTGGACAAGCAACATGCATGCTGACGCAGACGAAGGTTCGGCAGGTTGCATAATGCGCAAAATCAGGGGAATGCCGTTCTCTGCCTGTTCGATGGGGATTTCCTCGCCCCAACGGGGATAGGGCTGCGTGACGTACTGGCGATGGATACAGCCAGAAAGCATGACCAACAGTAAAAAGAGCAAGGCCAGTTTGGTGGCCGTTTTCTCGTAACTTGCCATTACATCGTCTGCTTGAGAAGTGGTCTGAGTGCTTTCAATGAGCGTGTGTTCAGGACATCCGATTTCTCCAGCCAACCGCGACGCGCCTGCCCGATACCAAAACGCAGGTTATCGAAATCCAGCACACTATGGGCATCCGAATCGATACAGATCAGTACGCCTTCTGCCTTGGCCGCTTGGCAATAGGTATCGAGCAGATCCAGCCGGTCGGGGGTGGCATTGAGCTCCAGATAGCAGCCGCGCGCTTTTGCTTGGCGGATGATGCGCATCATATCGATATCGTAGGGTTCACGCTTGGCGATCAGCCGCCCGCTGGGGTGGGCCAGCAGAGTAAAATGGGGATGCTCCATCGCTTTCAAGATGCGCTCGGTCTGCCGGGCGCGGGAAAGCCCGAAATGACTATGGACCGCACCGATCACCAGATCCAGTTTTCCCAATATCCAGTCTGGCAGATCCAGACTGCCGTCTTCCAGAATATCGACTTCGATTCCCTTAAGTAGGGTAATGCCTTCGAGTTGCGCGTTGAGCCGGTCGATTTCATCGATTTGCTTGGCAAGTTGTACCGAATCGAGGCCACGTGCGATGGTGAGCCGGCTTGAATGCTCGGTAACGGCCAGATATTCGAAGCCCCGCTGTTTTGCGGCTTGGGCCATTTCTTTCAGGGTGGCATGACCATCGCTCGCTTTGCTGTGCGTATGCAAGTCGCCTTTTAGGTCGCTCAATTCGATGAGTTTGGGTAAACAACCCTTCCGGGCTGCCTCGATTTCTCCCCTATTTTCCCGCAGTTCCGGTGGAATGAATGGCAATCCTACGGCTTGATAGACCGATTCTTCCGTTTCACCCGCAATGCGTGTCTGGTCTTTGAATACACCATATTCATTGATTTTGAGTCTTTTTTCCTGGCCCAAACGGCGAATGGCGATGTTATGGGCTTTGCTGCCGGTGAAATAATGCAGCGCTGCACCGTAGCTCTCAGGAGCGACCACGCGTGCATCCACTTGCAATTTACACTTGAGAATGACGCTGCTGCGCGTTGGGCCGTGAGAAAGGATTTCCGCTATTTCATCATAGCCGCAAAAACGCACCATGACTGGGCTGTGCTCGGTCGCCGTGATCAGGATGTCGATATCCCCGACGGTCTCCCGTGCGCGCCGATAACTGCCTGCCACGACAACCTGCTGCACGCCGGGTACTGTGCGCAGCCAAGCTGCGAGCGGTTCGGCATACTGAGCAGCGATAGCCAGTTTGAACCGGCTGGTGTTGCTGGCGTGTATTGCCAACGCATCGGCGATGCGCATCTCGGTTTTTTCACCGAAACCGGGCAGGGCCTGGATACGGTGATCGCGTACCGCGCGTTGCAATTGTTCCATAGTCTGGATATCCAGTTCGTGGTACAGCGCGCTGACACGCTTGGGCCCGAGCCCGGGAATTGCTAGCAACTCCGTGATGGTGGGTGGCAACTGCTTGTGCAGCTTATCCAGCATGGCGCAATGGCCAGTTTCGACGATTTCCTTGATCTTGTGAGCGAGATCGTCGCCAATACCGGGTAGCCTGGTCAAATCCTCACCTTTCTCCACCATCGCACGCACGTCTTTGCCGAGTTCTTGCAAGATTCGAGCCGCATTGCGGTAGGCGCGCACACGAAAGACGTTGGCGCTCTCGATTTCCAACAAATCGGCAATCTCTTCGAAGATAGCGGCGATATCGGCGTTGTGGATAGGCATAACGACTCCTTTATCTGGAATAGGAGCAAGGACGATTGTTCATGATAAATCGTCAATTGCGTCTATGATCATATGGGCAATTGAACCTAGATTCAGTTGATTGCTAATTCTGGCGCTAACATTATGAATATTCTAGCTTTGCAACAATTTTCACCTCCACCTTTCGGGTTGTCAACGCTACGATGCAGACTGCGCGATTTTATGGGTGCATGATTGCGTTGCAACGCCTTGGAATAGCGTGACTATTCCGCGTCGTTGCGCCTTGTCCTGCACCCCTAAAACCGCACATTCCGTCCTGTCCAACCGAATCTAGGTTGAAGGTTTTGACCAGTGCAGCGGGACATGGCAAGAACGAAACGGACAAATAACTTTTGGCCGTGATGGTTATGCAGCGCTTCGTTCAAGAGTGACTGCTATTTGTCGTCGGGATTGAGCAGGTTGAAAACGACCGCAGCGACTGCGCCGCCAGCGAAATCTGCCGCCAGATGTATCCAGATATCACTCCAGTGCAAAAGCCCCATGAACGGTACGCTGAGTGCAACGGCTGGATTGAATGCGCCTCCGGAGATTCCGCCTACTGCAAAAGCTCCAACCATCACGACAAAACCAATAGCCAAGCCGTAATAGGAATTGCCGCTGGTTCCTTTTGCTGTGGCTACATTGAGAACGACATAGGCGAGCGCGAAGGTAAATAAAAACTCTGCAATCAACGATTTGGTGACATCGAGTGTACCCGCAGTGCCTGTACCGACCAGAAATTTTGCCACAAAGGCTGCAGCAACCGCTCCCAACACCTGAGCGATCATATAAAGTGGGGTCTCGGCTATCGAACAGCGGCCACGCAGCATGACTGCCAGAGTCACCGCGGGGTTATAGTGTGCTCCCGAGATATGGCCGCCGGCATACACCATGACCATCAGCACCGAGCCAATCGTGAGCGGTGCGGCGATTGCTGCATTTCCCGGAATGACGGTGAGGCCAATGGTAAGAACCAAGAAAAAAGTACCAATAAACTCAACGATATACTTATTCATGATGATGCACTCCTTTAAGGATCTCGAAATTCAGTGGCGCCGCTCTGTATGAAGGTGAAAAGTACAGTTCGATTGGAGAATTTAATCTACGACTTCGAGGCGGACGTGGGCGCGACCTTGTTTTACAAATCCCAGCTCTTCTGCTGCGCGTTTGGAAACATCAATAATATTGCTGTTGCGAGTGGGCATGCGATCGTTTATCTTGACGACCACACTTTGATCGTTATCTAAGTTAGTGACTTTGACACGTGTTCCAAAAGGATGCTTTTTATGGGCTGCTGTCAGTTTTCTTTGGTCAAAAATTTCTTTGCTGGCAGTTTTCTTGCCTTGAAATAGGTTGCTGTAATGAACGGCATATCCTGTTTCTGCCGATACACTGCTTGAACCTAACACCATAAAACTGATTGCTGCTATGAGAGACATTGAAATAAGGTCTTTTTTCATTTGGACAGCGCCTTTTGGTGAGATAGAGGAGATTTTGTCCTATTTAAGGATAGGACAATTTCATTCTAGGGTTTGAGAACAATTAAGACAATAAGCTTCTTAAGTTTTAATTGGCTAACGGTTCAATTAAGGTTGCCGGTTTGAAAAATTGAGACCTTATCCGTATTCAGCACGTCAGCGAAGCGCCGTCGGATATGTTCCAGGTGCGATCCTTCCCAATAGATCCGCTGGCAGTGGAGGCAGCGACGGAAACGTTGGTAGTAAAGCTTGGTTTTAGGCTCGAGGCGATCCAAAATAGCCGTTTTGTCGACCGGGGCTAGCATCCCGTTACACACAATGCAACGCACGAAGGGGTGGGCAGATTGGCACAAATTGTAACGCTGCGCCACTTCCTTGACCTGACTTTCCACATGAACCGCCCTCACCCAATAACCATGTTGGATTTGTTTGGCATAGAGCAGGCGGCGGTCACGGGTCAGTACGATGCGTTGCTCATTTACGGCGATCTTTACGATATCCGGATCATGGTAATGGTTGCAGTAAAGGCTGTCGAAACCCAATAACCGCATGAATTTGGCAAGCTTGCCCAGGTTGACATCCAGGATAAAACGAGGCTCGGATGGGATCGGGGCGCGTAATGGGGGTAAAGTCGCGATATCTAGGCTCGTGAAAAAGGGATAAACCGAGACACGATCATTCGCTTGGAGCTGATAGCCGAATCCTACCGGCTGACCATTGACGATGATCAGTGCGACTTCGGTATGAGGGACGCCGAAGGCCTCGATTGGATCTTTAATGCCGGGGTGTCCGTTGAAGCGATAGCATAACGTTTGCTGCCGCCGCTCCAGGGGGAGGAAATCATTCAGCTCGGCGTAAAAGCGAAATGCTGCAGTATTGCCTGATCGCATGGCTTTAATTGACAATTCTACTATTTGTGGCGCTACCCTTTCTGTGTGCGCTTAGGTAGCTGCTAATATGATGGGGATATCGGCTGAAGACGGGCATTCGACAGGCTGAGGATCAGCAATCGATTCCGTTCATGGGGGTGTGACGTACCATGAACGTAATCAACTGGTTGCCGCAACAATTCCGTTTGCATCAATCACAACGACCCAGATTAGTGGCTGGATTGGCTAATTCAAATACTAGATTGCCATTGCGTGAGAGCTCGGGCGCAAAGCGCAAGGTGGCCCAGTAAACCTCCACTCCGCTCGGCGTGATGACGCTGACTCTGGGAATATGCAAGTTGGTATCTTCTGCCACAGAAGGGTGTGACTGATTGCATTTGTCCCGAGGGGGTGTTGTTGTGACATGACCAGACAGTTGTCTGCATTGATCTTCCTTGCTGCCTTGCACGATGTTGCCACCACCGACGGGGGCAGGGGTGTTTTCTTTACATTGTAAGTTGCCGTCGATGGTATTTCCTTCGATTTCTACACCTCCCGTATTCTGGACGACTTGAACATTGCCGCCGACGGTGCTGCGCAATACCTGGAGCAGGCTTATGTTACTATCATACTGGATGTCGCTGTCGATAAAACTATCGCTGACATTGGCGCCACCCCCCTGTTTCACTTGTACTGATCCGCCTATGCGAGAGCCATTCAGAATATTGACCTGCGAGGCATTCTCGGCTTGAACATTGCCTACTACGATGATTTTTTCCGCATTGAGCGTTGCGTTGGCTTCCACCGTGATCGTGCCCATCACTCGCGTACCATTGAGGTTGCAGTCCGAATTAGCAGGAACCAGTAGATTGTCGACGGTTGTGTTACTCAGAAAACCTGGACAGGTGATTTCTTCGGCCATGATAGATACGGGCATGAGCAAACACAGCGAGGTGCCTAAGGCAATGCGATTGAGAAGAGTCGTTAACTTCATGGCTAACCTCCGGTAATTATAAAATGAACAAGGCTTCAGTATGCTGATTTATAGAGCGAGAAATCAACCGTTAATTCAATCGTGAAGCGGTGCATGGTAATGATCTCGGTTGCTCATAGGGCAGTGAACGAGTCTGCTGCTAAAATAACGGGTTTCCATCATGAAGCATCCGAGTAGCGGAATGCTAAGCATCACAGCAATGATGGATCGATGGGTTGACCGCGCCGTAATGCCATTACTTGCCAAATGCAGGGTACAAAATGAAAAAAACAAGAAGAAAAGGAGAGATCGAACGTATGCTGCATTACACAGTAACAAAATTTACCTTTTTATTTGAGGCCAGTCGACCATGACCGCCCTGTTTTTCCAATTATTTGGAGGAATCGGTCTGTTTTTAATGGGCATGGTATTGCTGACCGATGGGCTCAAGGCAGTTGCGGGCGATGCATTGCGCGGTGCGCTGGTTCGCTTCACTGGCACGCCCTATAAGGCTTTCGTGTCAGGTGCCTTGGTCACGTTGATGGTGCAATCATCGACCGCGACAACAGTCACGCTAATTGGCTTCGTAAGCGCTGGCTTACTGACTTTCCCGCAAGCAGTGGGTGTAGTGCTAGGCGCGAGTCTGGGAACGACCGGGACGGGGTGGATGGTATCAATGTTGGGGTTGAAAGTCAGCTTGGGTTTCTACGCTTTGCCGCTGGTCGGGATCGGCGCATTGCTGCGCTTGCTGACTCATGGCCGTTGGCGGTCGTCGGGGCTCGCGCTCGCGGGTTTTGGCTTGATATTCGTAGGCATTGATCATTTGCAAAATGGCATGCAAGTATTGGCGGGTGCCTTCGATTTGACGGCATTACCCTCGACGGGCGTGATCGGTCATCTGATAGCGACGGTTATTGGCGTGTTCATGACGGTCGTCATGCAGTCTTCGAGTGCAGCGGTTGCGACAACACTGACGGCCCTGCACGCCAATGTGATTAATTTTGAGCAGGCCGCCTCCCTGGTGATAGGCGCGGCGATCGGGACGACAATTACCGGTGCGTTGGTCGCCATCGGCGGCAGCGTTTCCGCCAAGTGCACTGCACTGGCTCATATTGTTTTTAATCTCACCACAGGAGTATTTGCCTTAGCATTGTTGCCGGTTTTACTGGGGGGGTTAGCGCTGGCGCAGCAACAGCTGGGGCTGGATGCCGGGCCGGTAAGCTTGGCTGTTTTTCATACGACGTTCATTGCCTTGGGTGTGATGATCTTTTTACCGTTCAGCCGGCCCTATGCACGGTGGATTGAGCGGTGGTTGCCCGAGCGGGGGGCGCGACTTGCGCGTCATTTAGACGACACTTTATTGCAAGCGCCGGCAGTAGCGCTGGAGTCGGCGCGGCGCACCTTGGTTAACACGGCACTTGAAATAATCGATCAACTGAATAAGTTGCTCAGTAGTGCTGTGGCTCGAGTTAGTGAGCAAGAACGGATGGAAATCAAGGAGGCGCTAGACAAAACACAGCGTTTTTTTGCAAAAATTCCACCCATTGCCGATGATGAACCCTTGTCTCATTCGCGCATCGCTCAGTTACATGCAATTGATCATCTGATGCGTTTGTATACTCGCCTGGGTTTAAACACGACCACACGCAATGTGCTGGCACAGCCTCCCTTGCAAGGGGCGTTGAAGCAATGTCAAGAAACATTGGAGTTGGCGCGGCAGGGACTGCTTGGCAGGGCTTCTGAAAATTGGTTGGTTCAATTGGAACACCAGGCGCAGATGCTCGCTGAGTTGCGGCGTAATGAGCGCCTAGCCATCCTGCGCCAGACAGCGGGGGGAAATCGGACGCCATTCGATGCGCTGCAAGCCTTGGATGCGATTCGCTGGTTGGAGCGCGTGATCTACCATACCTGGCGGCTAAGCCATTATTTGGCAGGAAACGGCAGCGAAAACGGGGCGATTGAAGCAGCCGATCAGTTGGATGCATGAGAACTTCCTCATCATTGTGCGTCGTGGAGTAGGGCATGAGTGAATTGTTCGTGTGGTTTGGTATCGTGGTTTGTCTTAGCCAATCGGCGGTATTTTCCGGGTTGAACCTGGCCATTTTCAGCTTGAGTCGGTTACAGCTGGAGGCTGTAGCGCAAAACGGGGACGTGGGTGCCCAACGCATTCTGGCGTTACGGCAGGACGCGAATTTGACGCTGACGACGATTTTATGGGGCAATGTTGCGATCAATGTTTTGCTAACCTTGCTGGCAGACTCAGTGTTGACGGGCCTGAGCGCGTTCCTGTTTTCCACGATTGTGATTACGTTTGCAGGTGAAATCGCACCACAAGCCTATTTCTCGCGGCATGCACTATCGGTAGCGGCACGGCTTGTACCGTTGCTGCATTTTTATCGTCTGCTGCTATGGCCAGTGGCATGGCCTTCGAGCAAACTGCTTGACGCATGGATTGGTCCTGAAGGGATTCCCTGGCTGCGAGAACATGAGCTCAGCCAGATATTGGAACAACACGCGCGTAGCGTGGGCACTGAGATCAGTCATGTCGAAGCCGTCGGCGCTATCAATTTTCTGGCGCTGGATGATCTGCCGGTGGGGCAGGAAGGAGAATTACTGGACCCACTAAGCGTGTTTCGTCTGGTATTCCACAATGGTCGGCCAGTTTTTCCGGAGATCAAGCGCAGTGTGGATGACCCTTTTTTGCGTCAGATTGCAGCCTCTGGCAAAAAATGGATCGTGTTGGTGGATGAAGCCGATGAACCTCGTTTGGTAGCGAGTGCCGCTGTATTGTTGCGAGCTGCGTTATTTGACAAGGGTCCTTTCGAGCCTTTCCACTGGTGCCACCGCCCTTTAGTAGTGCGTGACCCGAATTTGCCGCTGGGACAAACATTGACGCGGCTGATAGTGCGTCCGGAGCGGCCAGGTGATGATGTCATCGATGAAGATTTGATCCTGGTCTGGGGTAAGGACAAGCAGCGCATCATTACCGGCTCTGATCTATTGGGGCGATTACTTCGTCGGATTGCGCGGCAGGTGCCAGCCTCTAATTAATACGCATAACGTATGGCCGATAAAGTCTGGCATTCGAGAATTAGAAGTCAGTAATGGCTATATACTTTGTTAGCTTCTTCTAAGTATTTGTACTTATTGTGGTAATAAAAAAGTTGGGAAGCAATGGCGTTGGGTCAATAAGCCTATTCGGATGACCAAATCAATGAAATGCAAACGCGTTGATTAGGTAATCAATGCTTGGGATGCTTTGGCGAGGTTAGCACAGCAAAATTACCCCGTAGATCACATACAGAAAAGCTGGTCTTTCCCATCTCGTCCACAGTTCAGTAGAGCTAGCTTCAGCTAAAATAGCAGACAAATTTGTTTGCATTTCCTGCAGTGCTTGCTGCTCTTCAGCTTGAAGCAGCGTGCGTTCGCCTTCTCACGCTTAGCCAAATTTGGAATCAATTAGCCAATTAAACGGACGGCCGGCCTCAATCAATCCCGGCGCTAAAGTCGTTAGAACTGGAATCATACGATACCTTCCACAAATTCTGCCATCCGGTTATTGCGGGATCAAGCTCATTCGGTGCCCACTGGTAGCTCAGTGGCACCCATCCAGTAGCATAGTAGTGGCGCGGGGATGCGCATAATTTGAGTTGGAGCCTGGCCGCTACCGCGAGCAGGCTGCGGGGCGGTCATCAGGCCGAAGTCATCAAGCGATTTGGTGACAACATAGCCGCGCGAGATGCGTTTGCTTTCGCACAATTCAATCAGGCCTTTGAGTTCACGTACACCAGTATGCTGGGCGCGATATTTCACTTCGAAGGGAATGATTTCACCGTCTACTTCAGCTACGAGGTCTACCTCGTGATCTTTTTTTTCACGCCAGTAGGAAAAGCGCACGTTTTGTGCGTAATAGCGTGCAAACAGGTGTTTAAACACAGCGGTTTCAGTGGCTACGCCGAGCGCGGTTGCATCTTCCAGGATGGCTTTGCCCTTAAGCATGACGGCTGGAGCAATGGCGGCGTCGGCCAAGTAGATCTTGAAGCGCGCGCGCAGCACGTCCTTGCCATAGCCGAAGGGGGGTAGGCGGTAGATGAGATGCGTTGCCTCCAGTAGTTCGATGAAACTCTGTGCTGTGGGACGTTTGACCTCCAGGTTGGCACACAGGTCTACCATGTCGAGCAGGCCACCATCGTGCATACATAGGTAAAGGAAGGTGTGCTCGAGGTCCAGTACGCGGCGAACGCCGAACAGTGCAGTCATGTCACGCTTGAGAACCTTGTCGATGATATCTTCGCGCAGCAGACGCTGTGCCTGGGTAATGCTGTCTGTCTGCGCGGTCTGCGGAAAGCCGCCGCGCACTAAGTATTCATGGAAATGACCAACATAGGTACTGGCGGCCTCGGCAATTCGGTAGAAGTCGGTCTGTGGCCATTCAAATAGATTTTTCAGGCTGCGAAGCTTGGGTAGGGCGGGGAGTGATAGATTCTTGATCTGTAGGTATTCGTAGAATGTTAGAGTGGTCAGGCGGATGGTGTGCCAACGACCGACCCCGGATTCCTGGCCAGCTTCCACCAAAGGCATCGCGGAGCCAGTGAAAGTAATGCGCCGTTCCTTGCAGAAATCAACCTGATGCTTGACCCATGTGCCCCAGTCGCGTATGAACTGAGCCTCGTCCAAGAATAAGTACTCCACCCCCTCGACCTTAGGCTCGCGCTCGCGCCATGCGTCGAGTACGGCGTCGATGGATGCGAGCTTGAGAATGGGGTGATCGAACGTGGCGTAAAGGATGTTGGCGGTAGGTATACCAGCTCTCAGCAGCACATCCACCGCTTGCAGCATCAGTGTCGTTTTACCAATCTGGCGGGCGCCGGAGAGCAGCACGGCACGAGGCGCCGGCGGCGCAATGATCCAGGTATGAAGCTCACGAAATGCGGCTCGCCGCCACTTAGGGAGGTCGGCAATGGCTTCGTCACGCCACCAGGGGTTGAACTGGGCGAGAACAGCGACGAGTTCTTCCTTAGATACTTTCATGTAGTGTATTTTAATTGAATACTATATTTTATGAAAGTACACTTTAACAAAATAAGTATTATAAGAATTTTATGCCGTTTCCGGGCTCGTTTATGCTTGGTTCGTTGATAGAACAATGCGATCATAGGTATATCGTTAATCGCACTGCTGCTATCCACATAAAATTGGAATGACTGCAGCAACTTGCTAACGGCCATTTTTGACATCATTCTGAAGGCATCCAGTGGGTCATGTGGGCGATCACGACTGCGTCGAGGCGGTGAGGGTGAACACACAAAACGGATGTATTCTGGGTAGGAATGATATCTATCGGCATCGGGCACCCGTTATGGAGTTGATAGCGTCTGCCCCCAGACCCCGGCTGGTTTGACGTTATGGGCCTCGCGTGAAGAAGCGTTGGGAGTCGTTTTCTGTTGTCAGGTCAACAGCTTGCTTGTTGGGTCTCCGCCACTTATCAAAAACCCGTGCCGCGGTATAGCCGTGCTACCCAGCGCCTACCGCTGATTGTTCACAATCAGGAGGATTTTTCCGTCAGCTGGAGAGTCTGAGCTGCTTGTGGGCATTTTAAATTACGTTTTATAGCTTTGCGTTCCCGCTCCACATCCTGCCGCTACAGAATATCACCTATTTGGCGGATGTTTCTGGAGACGATAGCCCGCTCGACATAACATTTAAAATCTTCAATGCCATGATCTGGCCATTTATCTAAACGAATTTAGTCAAGCTATAGGACTGCCTTTCAAGCCTTTTTCATGGGACAATCGACTTATCATGAAAAATACAGCTACCTTGGAATTACGCGGCATCAGTAAGACATACGGGAATGGACGGCAGGTGTTGTCCGATTTGTCGTATACCCTAGCAGCAGGCGAATATGTGGCGATCATGGGGGATTCTGGTGTAGGGAAATCGACGCTTTTGAACTTGATCGCTGGCCTGGATGCACCTGATACAGGTGAAATATGGGTCGACGGTATTGCCTTGTCTGCGAACGATGACGATGCTGCCACTAGGCTGCGGCGGCGTCATTTTGGTTTCATCTTTCAAGCGTTTCACGTGTTACCGCATTTGACCCTGTTGCAAAACGTTTCACTGCCGCTGCTGCTCAATCATTTACCACTCGATCGTGCCGAAACCATGTTGACCGCGGTTGGACTGAAGGGGCGCGAGCAGGATTTTCCGCGCCAATTGTCGGGCGGAGAGTTGCAGCGTGTGGCGATTGCCCGTGCCTTGGTGCATCGCCCCCGTTTGATTCTGGCCGATGAGCCGACAGGCAATCTCGATCCGGATACCGCGCAGGAAATTCTGCAATTGATGCGTTCTGAAATCAAAGCCAACGGCGCTGCGGGTATTATCGTCACCCATTCGCAGGCAGCCGCCGCCACGGCCGATCGTATCCTGCTGCTGACCAAGGCTGGTTTGCAGCCGCTAGAGGGTGGATCAAACGCATGAACCGTAATTTGCTATTCCGCTGGCTCACGTTGGGCGAGTGGCAAGCGCATCGCTTGCAAATCGTGGTGTCGATCATTGCCATCATGCTGGGCATCGCCATGGGGTTTTCGATTCATCTGATCAATACCGCAGCGGTCAGTGAATTTTCAGCAGCCGTTAAAAGCCTCTCGGGTCAATCCGACTTTCAGGTACGCGCAACGCAACCGACTTTCGATGAGATGCTCTATCCGAAATTGGCGCAACATGCGGGGGTGGCACAGGCCAGTCCGATACTGGAAATCCAGGCTGCTATTCCCGGTAAAGCGGATGAAATAAGAAACACCACCCTGAAAATTCTTGGGATCGACATGCTGCGAGCGATTACCGTGACGCCAGATTTGCTCGGCGTGCCCGCTGAAGACCGTCCCTTCGACATGCTGATGGAGGATGCTATTTTTCTGTCACCGGCAGCGATGGAATGGCTGGAAGTGAAGGAGGGCGATGCGTTGCCGCTGCGTCTCGGTACGAAAACCGTGACATTGCGGGTAGCGGGCGGATTGGTCAGGGCCCATGCCGGGCAGCGTATCGCCGTCATGGATATTGGCGCGGCCCAATGGCATTTTGACCATGTGGGCGTGTTGTCGCGCATCGACCTGAAGTTGAAGCAAGGTATTTCCCATGAGGGGTTCAAGGCGGCGTTGGAACGCGAATTACCCAACCACTATTTGGTGATCGAAACAGCCGATCAGGAAAAACGTATTCATAACATGTCACGGGCATATCGGATCAACCTGAATGTACTGGCACTGGTCGCACTGTTTACCGGCACTTTCCTGGTATTTTCAGCACAGGTATTGTCTACGCTGAGGCGGCGTCCACAATTTGCGCTGCTGCGCGTACTCGGTCTGACACGCAAGCAAATCCTCTGGCAAATCCTGCGCGAAAGCAGCTTGCTCGGTATCGTGGGATCACTGCTAGGGCTTGGATTCGGCTATGTCTTGGCGGCGACTGCGCTGCGTGTGTTCAGTGGCGATCTCGGCGGGGGATTTTTTCCTGAGATTCAGCCGAGCGTGCAATTCGATCCGATGGCGGCATTACTCTTTTTTGCGCTAGGTGTGGGCGTGACCTTGCTGGGTAGCTTGATGCCCGCTTGGGAAGCCGCACGGGCGCATCCCGCGCCTGCACTCAAATCAGGCAGCGAGGAGATCGCGCTGGCTGGATTACGTAAGCCTTGGCCTGCGTATAGCTGCTTGGTGTTGGCCGCTATATTGACGCAACTGCCGCCAGTTGCGGAGCTGCCTGTTTTTGGTTATTTCTCGGTAGCGCTGCTGATGATCGGGGGCATCCTCTGGATGCCATCGCTTGCATCGCTATTTTTTGCCTGGTTATTTAACGTGTTTAACCGATTGTCATCCGGTGCATTGGCTGGGTTAGCATTGGCTAGGCTGGCGAATGCGCCGCAGCAAGCAGCCATTGCGTTGAGCGGGGTGCTGGCAAGTTTCAGCCTGATGGTGGCGATGGCGATCATGGTGGCGAGTTTCCGCATCTCGATCGAGGACTGGTTGACGCATATTTTGCCTGCCGATGTCTATGTGCGCACAGAAGTTCGCCAGGATGCAGTAGGCTTCTCGCCGCAGGAGCAACAAATGATTGCAAATGCGGCAGGGATCGAACGGATCGACTTCATACACTCATTACAGATTACCTTGGATCCGGCCCGGCCTACCGTTACGCTGATCGCTCGACCGATCGATTTAGCCGACCCAGGCAATACCTTGCCCATGACCGATGACGTACTGGCCTCTGCTGAGTTGCCGTCCGATGCGATCCCCATCTGGGTATCGGAGGCGATGGTCGACCTGTATGATTATCAAGTGGGCAAGCGCGTGACTTTGCCATTGAGTGATGAGCCACAAGATTATATCGTTGCAGGCGTGTGGCGTGATTACGGGCGTCAGTTTGGCGCCATTCAAATACAATTGAGCGATTACCAGACCATAACAGGCGAATTGCGGGTCAATGAAGCCGCGCTTTGGCTACAACCCGATATGACGCCAACACGCTTCATTACCCTGATGAAAGCATTACCTTTTGGCGAAACGCTGACATTCTGGCAGCCTAACGAGATCCGTGCGATCAGCTTGAAAATTTTTGACCGCAGTTTTGCAGTCACCTATTTGCTCGAACTGATCGCAGTCGGTGTGGGCTTGCTTGGCGTGGCGGCCAGCTTCTCGGCGCAGGCATTGAGGCGGATCAAGGAATTTGGCATGCTGCGCCATATCGGCGTCACGCGCGGCCAGATTTATCGCATGCTGGCATTGGAAGGAGGATTATTGGCTGGTTTCGGTATCGGTATCGGCTTCTTATTGGGTAGCTGTATCAGCCTGATATTGATTTTCATCGTCAATCCACAGTCGTTTCACTGGACGATGCAACTCCATCTGCCATGGCAATGGCTGATCAGCATGGCGCTCGCCATGCTGATAGCGGCAGCGCTGACCGCATTGCTGGCCGGGCGGCAGGCGGTATCTGGGAATGTGGTGCGCGCTGTCAAAGAAGATTGGTAAGGAGAATTCGTGATGCATAAGCTGTTCATGCTATTGATAGCGCTGACCACACTGGGGGTGTCGAACGCCGCGCCACCGGAATTTACGCCGGTCACACCCAGGCCGCTGGTGTTTCCGGAGGATTTTGGCTCACATGAGGTTTTCCGCATTGAGTGGTGGTATGTGACCGGTTGGCTAGAAACCTCCGATCAGCAGCCCTTGGGTTTTCAAGTGACCTTTTTTCGTTCTGCTACCAGTCACGATGAGGATAATCCAAGCCGTTTCGCACCAAAACGGTTGATCGTCGGGCATGCGGCGCTGTCCGATCCGAAGGTCAGCAAACTATTGCACGCGGAAAAGAGCGCACGTGAGGGCTTCGGCCTCGCTTATGCCAAAGCGGGCGATACCGATGTGAAGCTCGATGACTGGTATTTCGTCCGGCAAGCCGATGGTCGCTATCGTACCTATACCGAAGGGGAAGATTTTACCCTGGAACTCACGTTGACACCGTCGCAGCCCCTCATGCTGCAGGATTTGGAAGGCTTCTCGCGCAAGGGGCCCAAGCCGGAACAAGCGAGTTATTACTATAGTGAACCGCATTTGCAAGTGAGCGGCACCGTGACGCGCGAGGGTAAGAATCTGCCGGTGAAGGGCAGCGCCTGGCTCGATCATGAATGGTCGAGTGAGCTCCTGCATGAGAACGCGGTGGGATGGGATTGGGCCAGCGCCAATCTCGACGATGGCTCGGCGCTGATGGTGTTTCAGATTCGCGGCAAGGACGGTCAGAAGGTCTGGGCACATGCCGGTTTGCGTGATGCTTCTGGAAATATGACGATTTTCTCACCCGATGAGATCAGCTTTCACCCTATCCGCACCTGGCGCTCCCCACACACTGACGCGGAATACCCAGTCGAAATGCGCATCAAGATCAAGGATGTCGAATGGGTGTTGACGCCGCTGATGGACGATCAGGAACTCGATTCGCGCCAATCGACCAATGCCGTGTACTGGGAAGGTGCGGTTACTTTCACGCGCGATGGCCAACCGGCGGGACGCGGCTACCTCGAACTGACCGGCTATTTTAGGGCATTGTCATTGTGACAAGCAGGCAAGTGGATGAAACTCTCTGACAACGAAATCCGCGATATCACGCTGTGCCTGGAGGCGGGCAAGCCATTGCCGGATAAATACCGTTTCCTGCTGTTCGAGGACAAGCGCGAAGTAGAGCTGGTGTGGAACGGCAAGACCAATGAAGTGTGCAACATCGTGCTCCCCTTCCAGACCATCGAACAAGTCGACGAACCGCGCGCGGAAAAGTCATCGGATACCGCTTTGCAACCGAGCCTGTTCGATATCGACAACCGCGGGCGGCAGCTCAAGGGCTGGACCAACAAGCTGATCTGGGGCGATAACAAGCTGATTTTGTCCTCACTCAAGAATGGGCCGTTACGTGAAGAAATCGAAAAGCAGGGCGGCCTCAAACTGATCTACATCGATCCCCCGTTTGACGTTGGTGCCGATTTCTCGATGGATATCGAAATCGGTGGCGACACGTTCACCAAGAAACCCAACATCCTCGAAGAAATCGCTTACCGTGATACCTGGGGCAAAGGGGCGGATTCCTTCATTGCGATGATCTATGAGCGACTGGTGCTGATGCGCGACTTGCTGGCGGAAGATGGCAGCATTTATGTGCATTGTGATTGGCGGGTGAATAGTTATATTCGTCTTGTAATGGATGAAGTATTTGGTAAGGAGAAATTGCTCAATCAGATTATTTGGAAGCGAATTTTTTCACATAGTGGTGGAAAAAAATTTGGAATCGTTGATGACACAATTCTCTTATACATAAAATCTGATTCATTTATATTTAACAAGCAGACCAAGCCACATAGTGATTCTTATATCAAATCACACTATGGAAATGTGGATGAAGATGGACGAAGATATCGCTTAGTTACACTCTCGGCAAAAGGCTCAGGCCCAGCTCGTCAGTTTGGAGAAAGAACCATCGCTCCTCCTAAAGGACGTCATTGGGCGTGGACGCAAGAGAGAATTAATGAGGGATTAGCTAGTGGAAAGATAGTCTTTGCATCTACAGGTCAACCAAATATCAAACAATATTTAGATGACACTGAGGGAACAGTAATTCAAACGATTTGGGACGATTTGCCAGGCGTAAATCCAGTTTCATCAGAGTTGGTTAGTTATCCTACGCAAAAATCAGAAGCCCTGCTCGAACGCATCATCAAAGCTTCCAGCAACGAAGATGATCTGGTCGCCGATTTCTTCTGCGGTTCCGGCACCACGGCGGCGGTGGCGGAAAAACTCGGGCGCAAATGGATCGCTTCCGATCTCGGTAAATTCGCCCTCCACACCACGCGCAAGCGCATGATCGGCGTACAGCGCCAGCTCAAAGCGGAGGGCAAGGATTACCGCGCGTTTGAGATCCTCAATCTCGGTAAATACGAGCGTCAACATTACATTGGCGTCAATCCCGATCTGCGCGAGGAACAGAAACAACAGCAGCTTGCCGCCAAGGAGGCTGCGTTCCTCGATCTAATTCTGCGCGCCTACCGGGCGGAGAAAGTGACGCAATTTGCCTGTTTCCACGGCAAGAAAGTCGGGCGGCTGGTGGCGGTGGGGCCGGTGAATTTGCCGGTGACACGATTATTCGTTGAAGAGATCATCCTGGAATGCCGCAAGCAGCATATCACCAAGGTGGATATCCTCGGCTTCGAGTTCGAGATGGGCTTGTTTCCCAATGTGCTGGATGAAGCCCGCGCCAAGGGCATCGACATCGCCCCCAAATACATCCCGGCCGAGGTGTTTGACAAGCGTGCGGTGGAAAAGAATCAGGTGGTGTTTCATGATGTATCGTTTATCGAAGTCAAGCCGCATATCAAGGGCAATACCCTCGCCGTCGAGCTGACAGATTTTTCGGTGTTTTATGCGCAGGATTCGATTGCCTATGCCGAAGCAACCCTCAAGGACAAACAGAGCAAAATCGTAGTGGAGAAGGGGCAGATCGTAAAAGTGAGCAGGGACAAGGACGGCGTGATCACCCGCGAGCAACTGACCCGGCACTGGACCGATTGGATCGATTACTGGTCGGTGGATTTCGATTTCGAGAACAAACGTGAAATTATCCGGGTCAGAAAATTTCCCCCTGGCCAAGGTGCATTGGAAGGGATGGAGCCACCACAGTTGACATTGGATGAATACGAAGAGGTCTGGACGGGAGATTACGTCTTCGAAAATGAGTGGCAAAGTTTTCGCACCAAGAAAGACCGTTCGCTGGAATTGATCAGCGTATTTCATGAAGTCATGCCCGGTCGGCGCAAGATCGCAGTGAAGGTGGTGGATATTTTTGGCAATGACACTATGACCATCGTGGAGGTGAGGGTGTGAAGTTTTTACTTCCAGAGATTCGGCATGATCTGAAAGGATTCCAATCATTAGTCAGCTTAGAAGCTGAAACAAAAGATTGCATCTTTGATGAAATTGATATCGACATGATTGCAACCTCTTGGTTTGATGCTGATATGTGTGCTGCATTTGGAGCAATTCTCTATCGTCTTGGGGAGAATTTGAATACAATCAGGCTGATTAACGTTTGTACCAGTGTCGAAAAGATTCTGTCCAAAAATGGTTTTCTCAGTCATTATGGCCGAGAAAAAGTACCTGACCGTTGGGGAACAACTATTCCCTACCGGCGATTCGATGTAAAGGATGATCGCTATTTTGCGGACTATATCGAGAACGAACTGATTCATCGCGCAGAAATGCCAATTATGTCGCCCGGGTTGCTGAAGAAGTTTCGTGAAAGTATTTTTGAAATTTTTAGTAATGCGGTGCTGCATTCGCGTACTGACTTGGGAATCTTTAGTTGTGGTCAATTTTATCCTGCGCGGCAACGGCTTGATTTCTCAGTAACTGATCTAGGTGTAGGAATGCGCCAAAATATACAAGACCATACAGGACTGATCCTTTCAGCAGAGGCTGCAATTCAATGGACAACTGAGGGGCGAAACACAACTAAGAATGGTCCGGTACCAGGCGGGTTAGGGCTTAAGTTGCTCAGAGAGTTTATTGATTTGAATGGTGGTTGTATTCAGATTGTGTCGGACGCGGGCTATTGGCGGCGTGAAAATAGAGAAACTATCACTAGGCCATTAAATTACTCATTTCCCGGCACAGTGGTTACTGTTGAAATCAATACAGCCGATACAAATTCATATAAGCTTGTTTCTGAGCCAGCCACGACAGATATTTTTTGAGGTAGTTATTATGAAGAAAGAATTAACAATATCTATATTCGAGGTTGTAGGCAGTCCTTTGTGTGTGGCCTCCAGCGATGGGCAGAAAATTTATGATCGCTTATCTGCAGCGTTTAAAGACGGCAGGAGTGCGATCCTCTCATTCCATAATGTTTCAACTCTGACCTCGGCGTTTTTGAATGCTGCTATCGGTCAATTATACGGTGAGTTTAACGAAGAGCAAATTCGTGCCTTGCTTAAAGTGAAGGATATGGAACCGGACGATCTTGCACTGCTTAAGCGTGTGGTTGAAACAGCCAAGCAATATTTCAAGAATCCACAGAGATTCGATCAAGCAATTCAGGATACACTGGGGGATGAAGGCAATGGTTAGTAAGGCTTTGTCGGTAGCCAATTACAATTTTACACCAGACGATGAGCTATTGCTGGATACGAATATCTGGTTGTTTATCTATGGTCCGCAAAAACCAGAGGATGCGAGAGTGATGATCTATTCGCAAGCATTCGCAAAAATTCTGGCTGCGCATTGCAAAATTTATATTGATGTACTGATAGTTTCTGAATTCATAAATACCTATGCCCGCATTAAATGGGATGTGCTGGGTAAACCACACAAGGATTTCAAGAAATTTCGAAAATGCCAGGATTTCAAGCCATTAGCGCGGGATATTGCTGACGATGTAAAGCGTGTACTCAGTCACTGCACACGAATCGAAAACAAATTTAATACATTGGATGTCAATGAATTGGTTGCAGAGTATGCTGCAGGAGATGTCGATTTCAACGACCAGATTATTGTGGCGATGTGCAAGGAATGGAGATTCAAGCTCCTCACTCATGACAGTGATTTTTGTAATCAGGGAATTCCGGTTGTGACAGCAAATCAACGATTACTATCATCATGAGTAATTATTTTATTCGCAACTATTAGGTATGACTGAGATTCAACGACTAGCACAGCAAGCCAGAGAGGTATTGCAGCGTGCAGTTGCCGAGGCATTGGACAAGAAGCGGCGTTTGGGGCAATACGCGGTTATTTATCAGAATGGCAAGCTCGTGCGTCTGGAGCCGGAACAAATTGCCGAGCACCTAAGAAAACATTGAGTACTGAGCATGGCGCTCCACCCTGATTTCCCTGATTCCCCGTATGCCATCCTTGATCCCGCTATCCGCTGGTTTCCGGCGGATGAAGCGTTGCGTGAAACCAACATGGACAAGCTTATGCCGCCACTGGTGTCGCAGCTGCGGCGCAAGGTGAGGGTGTTTCGTGAGAGCGGCTATGTCGGGACAACCCGTACCAGTCAGAGCTTGCTCAGATGGTGGTTCCAGGAGCCGCACTTGCAGCCGCAGGTTGAGGGTACCCCGGTCGAGTTTCAATACTTTTTCGCGCAGCGCGAAGCGTTGGAAACGATCATTTATTTGTATGACGTGGTCGGGGTGAAAGATAAATTTGATCTGATGCGCTTCGACAGCAGCGGTTCGGTGTCAGCCAGTCTGTTCGATGAAAGCTGGCGGCGTTTTGTGGTGAAAATGGCAACCGGCAGCGGCAAGACCAAGGTAATGAGCCTGGCATTGGCATGGAGCTTCTTTCACAAGTTGTATGAAGCGGATTCCGCGCTTGCCCGTAATTTTCTGGTGATCGCGCCCAATATCATCGTGCTGGATCGCATTTATAAGGATTTTCAGGGACTGCGTATTTTCTTTGACGATCCGGTGATACCCGATAACGGTTTCGACGGCCAAAACTGGCGGGATGATTTTCAGCTTACCCTGCATCTGCAGGACGAGGTGCGCGTGACGCACCGCTCCGGCAATATCTTTCTGACCAATATCCATCGCGTGTATGCCGGCGAGGATATCCCGCCTTCGCCGGATGATGACAATACCATGGATTATTTTCTGGGCAAGCGCCCTACCGGTACTACCACGGATTCAAAGGTGGATCTGGGCATGATCGTGCGCGACATTGATGAGCTGATGATACTCAACGACGAGGCGCACCATATTCATGATGCGAGACTTGCCTGGTTCCAGTCAATTCAGGATATTCATCACCGGTTGTTACAAAAGGGTGGTTCCCTGAGCTTGCAACTGGATGTGACAGCCACGCCCAAGCACAATAACGGCGCGATTTTTGTGCAGACAGTAGCGGATTATCCATTGGTGGAAGCGATCTGGCAGAACGTGGTCAAGCATCCGGTGCTGCCGGATGCAGCCAGCCGTGCCAAGCTTTGCGAGCGGCAAAGTTCCAAGTACACCGAAAAATATGCTGACTATATCGACCTGGGGGTGATCGAATGGCGCAAAGCCTACGACGAACACCAAAAACTGGGCAAAAAAGCCATTTTGTTCGTGATGACGGATGACACCAAAAACTGTGATGACGTGGCAGCCTATCTGGAAGGCCGTTATCCGGAGTTGAAGGGGGCCGTTTTGGTGATTCATACCAAGAACAATGGCGAGATTTCCGAAGCAGCGACCGGCAAGGCTAAAGAAGAATTGGAGCGGCTACGCAAGCAAGCCAATGAAATCGATACCCTGGCAAGCCCCTACAAGGTAATCGTATCGGTGCTGATGCTCAAGGAAGGCTGGGATGTGCGCAATGTGACGACCATCGTAGGCTTGCGCGCCTATTCAGCCAAAAGCAATATTTTACCCGAGCAGACGTTAGGCCGTGGCTTGCGCAAGATGTATCCCGGCGGCGTGGAGGAATATGTCAGCGTGATCGGCACCGATGCTTTCATGGAATTTGTCGAATCCATCCAGGCCGAGGGGGTGGTGCTGGAGCGAAAGGCAATGGGTGCGGGCACCCAACCCAAGACACCGTTGGTTATAGAGATTGATTATGCAAACAAGCAAAAAAATATCGATACCTTGGATATTGAAATTCCGGTACTGAGTCCGCGTATCTATCGTGAATACAAGCATCTCAGCGACTTGGACATACGTACGATGACTTTCCAACCAGTGGTCTACCAGCAATTCAGCGAGGAAGAGCAACGAGAGATCGTTTTCAAAGACATTACGACTGGTGAAATCACGCATACCACAATACTGGATAGTGCTGGTATGGCGGATTACCGTAGCGTGATCGGCTATTTCACTCAGGCGGTGATGAAAGAATTGCGGCTGATCAGCGGCTATGACGCGTTATACGGCAAAATCAAAGCGTTTGTCCGGGAGGCGCTTTTTGCCCAGATGGTCGATCTCGAATCGCCCAATACCTTGCGTAATTTATCGGAACTGGCTGCGACCAAAACCGTTATCGAGGTTTTCAAGAAGGCGATTAACGCATTGACCGTCCAAACCAAGGGGGACGCGGAAATACGCGACACCATCAAATTGCGGCAAACACGCCCATTTATCGTGAAAGACCAGGGCTATCTGATGCCCAAGAAAAGCGTGTTCAATCGGGTAATCGGCGATAGCCATTTCGAGCTGGAATTTGCTAGCTTTCTGGAGAGCTGCAACGATGTCGTGTCTTTTGCAAAAAACTATCTGGCAGTCCATTTCAAGCTGGACTACGTGAACGTAGGAGGAGATATCGCTCATTATTACCCGGATTTTTTAGTGAAGTTATCCGATAGCCGTATTGTCGTAGTGGAGACCAAAGGGCAGGAAGATTTGGATGTGCCCTTGAAAATGCGGCGATTGCGTCAGTGGTGCGAAGATATCAATACGATCCAGGCTGACATAAACTATGATTTTGTTTATGTGGATGAAGTGGGATTCAAGCAATACGCACCCAAGACTTTTGGAGATTTGTTCGCTGGCTTTCGCGAGTATAAATAGATATCGCAGTGATGGGTTCCAGCAATAAAGTGATAGGGAACAAGCCGTTTCGGAGCTGAATGCTTGGTTGGATGACAAGTGATTTAGCCTTTTCTCCTCACAACTTTCAGCAGAAATATCTTGATCGTTCAAAAATCCAGATTAAATCTTTTGACGGATTCTTATCATCGCCTATTAGGTAGAATTTTAGTAAAACAATAAAAATCAGTTGAGAGCGTTTCTATATCTTGCTTTCAGCGAGATAATGGCCGCTGAAGAACAGTTAATATTCTTAGTATGAAACCGTTTGCGCTATACTTGACGATCATTTCAAATCACGTTATCCCAAGTAGATTAAAGAAAAATATGAAAATTTCGTATAGTTTCCGGTTCAAGCGATTCGTATTCATGATGGTTTCTATGTTGTTGCTGACGTTGGCAACAGTGAGTTTTGCCAGTAATGAAGCAGATTATCTCAAGGCTGCCCTCAAAGGAGATGTTGCGACCATCGAGAAGCTGCTTGCTGAAGGCATCAATATCGATTTGCAAAATCCTGATGGTTTTACCGCGCTTGCGGCAGCTTCGCAGAACGGTCATGCTGCAATTGTAAACTTGCTACTGGAAAAAAATGCAGCGCTTGATTTGCAGAATACGCAAGGCGTGACGGCATTGATGCTGGCGACTAAGAACGATCATAGCGCGATTGTCGATGCTTTATTGGCAAAAGGTGCCAACCCGGATTTGCAAAGCAAGAATGGTTTGACGCCATTGATGGTCGCATCTGCCATGGGTCATCAGGCGATCGCCGATGCTTTGTTGGCAAAAGGTGCCAATCCGGATTTACGCGATGAAAATCAAACGACAGCGCTCCATTTGGCTGCGCAGAATGGTCATCAGGATATTGTGAAAGCGCTGCTGGCGAAAGGCGCCAAACCTGACTTGCAAGATGCAAACGGTGCATCTGCGCTGATTCTGGCCGCTCTGTCCGGGCAGCAAGCGATCGCCGAAACCTTGCTGGATAAGGGAGCGCAACCGAATCTGAAAGCGACCAATGATTTTACCGCGCTGATTTTGGCTGCGCAGAACGGCCAGCTTCCCGTCGTTGAGACCTTGCTGACACGAGGGGCCAATATCGACCAACAAAATCAGGATGGCATTACCGCATTGATGTGGGCTGCATTGCATGAGCATGCGGATATCGTCAAGTTGTTGCTGGCAAAAGGTGCAGACCCGACCATCAAGACTGCCAGTGGAAAAACTGCATTGGATATTGCTAAAGATCCGGCCATTATTGAGCTGCTTGAATCGGCCAATAAATAAACAGTTCTTTTTGAATCAGCAAGTTTCAGGCTAGCAAGCGGCGCTTTGCACATTTTGGCTGAATCCTGGCAGTTTGCATTATGGCCTGAAACCTTGCTTTTATAGCTGTTTCATTGTTCTGTTGAACCACAAGTCACGACGAAAGCGTGCCTGAGAATTTCTATATAATTTCCATAACAACACACTGGTTTTTGTTTTCCTGGTATTTAAATGGGTGCTATCAATAAACCAATGGCGAGGAAAGCCAACAATAATCCTCTGCCACCAAGAATTGCTAAATTACTACGAGAATCGGGTTGTTTGGTATTGGGCGGTATCGCTCTGTATCTGATATTGATTTTTATTAGTTTCGATCGCGCCGATCCAGGGTGGTCGCATAGCGGTCATGTCGACCACATCAAAAATGCCGGTGGGCAGGCTGGCGCTTGGCTGGCCGATCTACTGCTTTATTTATTCGGTGCTTCCGCATGGTGGTGGGTCGTTTTTTTTCTTTCAGCGGTGTTGTGGAGTTACCGGCGTATCGATATAGTCAGCATATTCGATCCGCGTGCGCTGCTCATATCATTAACCGGTTTTATGATTCTGCTTGCAGCCAGCAGCGGGCTCGAGTCGCTTCGTTTCAATTCCATCAATATATCGCTACCCCTGGTGCCGGGTGGGATGCTGGGGGAGACGCTGAGTAGAAATCTTTCGATGCTACTCGGGTTTAGTGGTGCGTCGCTTGGATTGGTGATTTTGATGGCGATAGGCTTTAGCCTGTTTTCGGGGCTATCTTGGGTGCGTATTTCTGAAAAAATCGGCGAGACGATCGAGGAAGCTTGTTTTTCCCTCTGGAATCGCTTATTGGCTTTGCGGGATCGGCGAATAGATATGAGCATGATCTCGTCGCTGAAATTGAACAGGGATCATAAAGAAGATCGCGATCTTGTCGAGAGCGGTGACAATAAGTCCAGCGAGCCTTATGCGCCATTACGAATCGAGCTGCCTGATCCCGTTGTTCAGAAACCTGCGCGCATCGTCAAAGAGAGGCGCACCAGTTTGTTTGCCGATGCGTCACCCGATACGCTCTTGCCGCCACTCGATTTGCTGGATGAACCTCAAAAGGATGTCGAGCTGCTGTCCAATGATACCTTGGAACTCACTTCTCGTCTGATCGAACGCCGATTAAAGGAATTCGGTATTGAAGTCAAAGTTGTTTCCGCCCATCCGGGGCCGGTTATCACGCGCTATGAGATAGAACCGGCAGTCGGGGTGAAGGGTAACCAGATCATCAACTTGGTGAAAGATTTGGCGCGCGCGCTTTCTGTTGCGAGCATTCGCGTAGTGGAGACAATACCTGGCAAAACCACGATGGGGCTGGAAATCCCCAATCCCAAACGTCAGGTGGTGCGCTTGCACGAGATTCTGGGCTCTCAACCTTATGCCGACATGTCGTCACCGTTAACCATTGCGCTCGGCAAGGATATCAGCGGTCGTCCGATCGTTTCCGATCTTGCGAAAATGCCGCATGCATTGGTGGCTGGAACGACGGGTTCCGGTAAGTCAGTTGCGATCAATGCGGTCATCTTGAGTTTGGTGTATAAAGCGACGCCCGAGCAAGTCCGGTTGATTCTGATCGACCCTAAAATGCTGGAACTTTCGGTCTATGAAGGAATTCCCCATTTATTGACGCCGGTTGTGACGGATATGCGCGAAGCGGCTAGCGCGCTCAATTGGTGTGTGGCTGAAATGGAAAGGCGCTATAAGCTGATGTCTGTGCTGGGCGTGCGCAATCTTGCCGGCTATAACCAGAAAGTCCGTGAAGCCATCAAAAATGAGGAAGCGTTGACCAATCCGCTGAGTTTGATGCCAGATGGGCCTGCACAGTTGGAGGAGATGCCCTTGATCGTCGTGGTGATCGATGAACTGGCCGATCTGATGATGATCGTAGGGAAAAAAGTCGAGAAATTGATCGCACGGCTTGCCCAAAAAGCGCGTGCAGCAGGAATTCATTTGTTGCTTGCAACCCAGCGGCCATCGGTGGATGTCATTACGGGGTTGATTAAAGCCAACATTCCAACTCGTATTGCCTTCCAGGTTTCCAGTAAAATCGATTCGCGCACCATATTAGATCAGATGGGTGCTGAAGCTTTACTCGGTCAGGGGGATATGCTGTATTTGCCGCCGGGAAGCGGTTACCCTCAACGTGTCCATGGTGCCTTTGTCGCTGACCATGAAGTGCACAAGGTGGTCGAATATCTTAAGGAGCATGGTGAGCCGCGCTATGTGGAGGAAGTGCTCAGGGCAAGCGAAGAAGAAAGTGAATTTACCGGAGAGAATGGCGAAAGCAGTCGTCCGGCGGGTGGCGAGACCGATCCGCTGTATGATGAAGCTGTGGCTATTGTGGCGAAAACGCGGCGCGCTTCGATTTCACTGGTGCAGCGGCAGTTACGAATTGGCTACAATCGCGCTGCGCGCTTGATCGAAGAAATGGAGCGGGCTGGGCTCGTTTCTGCCATGCAGAGCAATGGTAACCGGGAGGTGTTGGTGCCAAACCGTGGGGATGATTAAGCTAGTGTTCATGCACCCACGAATTTGCGCTATGCGGTGTACTGAAACGAAGATATCGCTATGATTATGGATCGTTTATTGCTTCAGATTGCTTTGCCCGTTCGCGCATCATCCGTTCGTCTGAGTAATCAGCGCATGATATATAGTGACCAAGTTGAATGGATAACGAAAACGTGCTCAACCATGCCGGCTCCATTCAGATATTATTTTTGAGGAGCAGCATGAGTCGATTTATTCTGATTTTGTTATTTTTTCTATTTTCCCAGCTGACCTACGCTTCAGCGATCGATAGCCTACGCAGCTTCGTGCAGCAAGCCCACACGTTTAAAGCGGTGTTTTCTCAGACTTTGCTCGATAAAAACTTACAAGTCATGCAAGAAGCGAGCGGTACCATGATGTTCGAGCGTCCTGGAAAATTCCGCTGGGTCTATGAAAAACCCTACCAGCAGTTGATTGTGGGGGACGGTAGCCGGGTATGGTTCTACGATCAGGATCTCAATCAAGTGACGGTGCGCCAATTGGATCTCGCAATTGGGAGCAGTCCCGCGGCGTTACTTGCGGGCAGCAGCACCATCGAGCGGGATTTCGAACTAACCGATATCGATGTGCAAGATGACATGGAATGGCTGGAAGCCACGCCAAGAGCCAAAGAAAGCACTTTCGAGCTGATACGGATGGGTTTCTCCAAGGCGGGCGAATTACGTGAAATGGTATTGCGTGACAACTTTGGGCAATTTACTTTGCTGGTATTTACCGATCTTGATGCTAACCTCGATCTTTCACCCGACTTGTTCCAGTTCACCCCGCCAGAAGGGGCGGATGTGATCAGTGACTGATTTATTTGCGCAACCGAAGCCGGCGGCTCCGTTAGCGGAACGCTTGCGTCCCCGCTCATTGGATGAGGTCATTGGACAGGCGCATTTATTAGGTACCGGCAAACCCTTGCGCGTTGCCTTCGAATCCGGCAAACCGCATTCGATGATTTTATGGGGTCCGCCAGGCAGCGGAAAAACGACACTGGCGCGTTTGATGGCACGAATATTCGATGCTGAGTTTATCGCCTTATCAGCGGTGCTGTCCGGCGTGAAAGATATTCGTGAGGCGATCGAACGAGCACAACATGTCTTGCAGCAATCTGGCCGGCATACCATTTTATTCGTTGATGAAGTACACCGTTTCAACAAGGCGCAGCAGGATGCTTTTCTACCTTATGTCGAACAGGGGTTGATTACGTTTATCGGCGCCACGACGGAAAATCCATCGTTCGAAGTCAATCGTGCGCTCTTGTCACGTTCTCAAGTTTATACGCTGAAGGCATTGGCGGAAGAAGACCTGCTGCGTTTGTTCGAACGCGCTTGCCAGTCCGAATTGCAGAAATTGCATTTTGCTGCGGAAGCCAAGACTTTGCTGATTACCTTCGCTGATGGTGACGCGCGGCGCTTGCTCAATCTACTCGAGCAAACGAGTATTGCCGCCGAGACTGAAAAGGTAACCGAGATCGATAGCGCTTATTTGCGTAATGTTTTATCGCGTGGCTTGCGAGGCTTCGATAAAGGGGGCGATACCTTTTATGATCAAATTTCTGCGTTGCATAAAGCTATTCGAGGATCATCCCCGGATGCCGCGCTTTACTGGATGTGCCGCATGCTGGATGGCGGAGCCGATCCGCTTTATATCGGTCGGAGATTGGTTCGCGCTGCGGCAGAAGATATCGGCCTTGCTGATCCACGCGCTTTGTCCATGACGCTGGACGCCTGCAGTACCTATGAACGCTTGGGAAGCCCGGAAGGGGAACTGGCATTAGCGCAGGCAACACTCTACCTGGCCTGTGCACCGAAAAGCAATGCGGCCTATCTTGCCTATAAAAAAGCGCGTGCATTTGTCGAGCACGATCAATCACGCGGTGTGCCGATACATTTGCGCAATGCACCGACCAAGCTCATGAAAGATATGGGTTTTGGGAAAAATTATCGTTATGCGCATGATGAGTCGGGCGCCTACGCTGCTGGGGAAAATTACTTCCCAGATGGCATGCCGCCGGTGGATTTTTATCAACCCACTTCCTACGGGTTGGAAGCAAAAATAGCAGAAAAGCTAGCGCATTTGAAAAAGCTGGATGAGCAAGCTAAAAAATTACAACCGAAGAATGGAGAATGAGTACTACAGAAAGGGTAAGCCAAATCTGACTTGCTCGTGACGATTATTTCACTGCATAAAAAAACACTGCAAGATCATTTGGCATGGCTTGCAGTGTTGGAACTAGATTCCTTATAGAGGAATCTAGTTTAAATTAATCGACAAATTAGTAACTTCTAGTTTCTTCGCCGCGTCAACCCTAAAAGACCGAACAAACCGATACTCAACAGCGCGAGCATGCCAGGTTCAGGGATATCATTCACTTGTGCGGGCGATGAAGTTGTTTCTCCAACGATGCCTCTTATATTCAGGGTAAGCTGGTAATGATGCCAGCTATCCGAGGCGCCGATATTGGCATCGGACAGATTCAATACAAAGCTTGCGTTAAAGTTACCTGCATTGGAAGTATCAAAGGTAATGAGCCCGTTGCTGCTTGCGCCTTGAGACAAGTTCGTGAAAGACAAATCATCAATGGCGAACTTATTATCAAGATCAGTTTCAATCCAACTATCCAAATCAAGACCGGTACGATTGATGCTGGCTAAATTAAAGAGATCGAATGACTGGGTGGCGCTGTCTCCAATAGCCAATGTACCGAAATCGACATCTAGCACCAGCACTTGTGTGGTTTCGCTGAAGGAGGGTGCTGCGTGCAGCAGATAATCGTAGGTTACTTGAAGCTGACCGTCCCAGCCGACGGTTCCTTGGGTTGATTCTGTTCCAGTGAACACATTGCTGAGCTGGGTCGCTTCTAGGGTTGTTGCCGTGCGAGTGAGTGTGATGTCGCCCGTTCCCGTAAAAGTATTGAGATCGCTGGGAGAAGCACTGGTATTGACGTTTTGGCTGTTGCTGGAAGCAGCACCGGTACAGTCATCCTTTCTTTTGCCTGCGCAATCATCTGTAACGGCCAAATTCGCAGACTGGTAGCTAATCCCTGCACCTTCGAGTTTGACGCTGCTGGTCGCCGTGCCACTCGAGGTTACATTGGTATTGGCACCTGAACCACCGCCTGCAGTTGATGTGGTTTGCGTAGTCTGTGTCTGTATTGAAGTAAGATTGACGGTTACCCCTGTCAATACGCCTAAACTTGAGTCGAATTGATTGATGGCGGTTGTTCCAAGCGCAGCGTTATTGTTAGTAGTTTTGGTTTGTGCACCTGTATTTTGGCTGTCCGTGACGGTAGCTGACCCCGAAAAATTATAGGTATTGATGATTGCTAGCGCATGGGCAGAGGGTGATGAGAATATTCCTCCGCCACTGATGCCAATGGCTAACCCAAGGGTAAGCAATTTAAATCGATTTTTTATTTTTTTCATTTGTGAACGGCTCTAAAAGGGTGGATATTTTTTAGCTTCTAGTTATTCTGAAGCATAATGCATGCCACAGATAATAAATATTGCATAAACAACTACTTAATGTTTTACATTATTATTATTTCTATACTTGTGTAAGAAATTCCGACAAGATTACAAGCGCTTGTGACAAAGCAAAATCAGCTAACGTGCTATTGCGAATAAGATAACCTGGATAAATGGGATTCAAAACGTGGAAGATCGAGCGTTTTTGATCCGATTTCTTAAAGATTAAGTGTATCGCACCATAAAGCCTGTTCGTTTTTCAAACGACGGCATCACTCTGGCTTGATTGTTAATGTAAATATAGCCGACAAAGCAGTTTTTTGGTTAAAGAACGAGTTTGAGGGTTCGATCGGTTGTTAACTCGATCCTGCAATTGAATTTTCGGCTTTGCTCGTCCAAGGTGCGGTGTAGCCAGTGGGCGTCGTGTTCCAAAGCAAGGTTCAATCGGAAGCGTCTGATTTGCATGGGTACCATCTCAAGCGCGATCAATTGGCCGGTATCCGGAGCAACCTTGACAAAATACATCAAGGACAAATCGCCCCGATACGACTCATGCCCACCTATCCCTTCGTAATCATTCAGGAAATCGCCGCAGCCATAGAGAATCAGTTTTTCTCGATACACTTCCAATCCCAGGGGGTGGTGGGAAGAATGGCCATGCAGGATATCGACTCCGGCAAAATCAATGAGGTGATGTGCAAATTCGATATGCTCCTGGGGAATGTGATATCCCCAATTTCCACCCCAGTGAATGGAAACGATGGCGATATCGCCGGGTTGCTTTACTTGTCGCACGATGGAGCCGATTTCGTCAACGCTACCACGTGATAGATCAGATAACAAATAGACACCCGCTTTCCCGTTTCGGGCAGCCCATTCGCTTAAAATACCGCTGGAGGCTGTACCGCAGGATATGACCATCACTCTGCCTTTAGCGGGTATATCCAGAATAGCCGGAGTTTGCGCTCCCTGCAGATTTGCGCCAGCGCCCGCGGTTTGGATGCGGGCATGACGCAGGGTTTGCAGCGTTTCGCTCAAACCGGCATAGCCCCAGTCCAGGACGTGATTGTTCGCCAGGGCACAGCAATCTATGTTTGCAGCGGTGAGGCAATCGATATGAGTGGGATGCATGCGGTAGTGGATGCCTTTATCTGCCCAGAAATCATCACTGATGGTAATGCTGGTTTCCAGATTGATGAGGCGCGCATCGGGTTTCATGTTTTCCAGTTTGGCCAGCGCATCGCCCCAGATATAATCAAAACTAACCGGTTTGGTGAGCGTACCGTTGATTTTCTCACCCAATTCGACGTAACGCCGGGCATTGCGCACATAAGGCTCGTGCAACTGTGGGTTGCTTGGGTGGGGCAGTAATTGATCGATGCCTCTGCCCGTCATGACATCGCCGCATAAAAACAGGGTGAGGGGCGCTTTAATTGTCGATTCTTTTAAATTGACCATGGTCATTGCTTTCTTGGATAGCCTCTTAGTCAAGCTATTGACGACTGAACGAGGAAATTGCGCCGCTTTACAATAACACCGATTCGGGCTAAATCAGAATACTGACGAGAGGCCGCACCCGTTGGTTAGCACGATTGACTATAGGGCTGCATGCCGGGTGTGTCAATGCGCTATCCTGGGTGCGCTTGTGCTTCCATTCCTGTGTTGTTTCAAATTTTCTTCTGAATGCTGGATTGAATCGGTGGTAAGCTAATCCCAGGCATGCGGATAGCTATGAAAAAATGGAAAGCCGTAGCGTTCATGTGTTTCGTCAAAATTGTGGAATGCTGTATCGATATCCTTGAGTAATTCTTTTCATAAAGGAGTGCAACGATGAAAATAATTTTGTTAAAAACTACCCTTTTGTTGGGCTTTCTTTCGTTTTTAACCGGCTATACTCATGCAGTCGATTTAGATGATTTATCGGGCGCGGCTGGAACCTTGCAGAAAGGCACACAGGTTTTTCAAGGAGGGGAAGCCGCGACAGCGGTGGTGCCGGGTGCAACGGCGGGCACCGGTTTGACCAGTGTATTGATGCAGCAATTGGGCGTATCCCAACCACAAGCTGAGGGGGGAGCGGGCGCGTTGTTCCAGTTGGCGAAATCACGCATGTCAGCGGGAGATTTTACCGCGTTGAGCGATTCGGTGCCTGAAATGCCAGCATTATTGTCGGCAGCACCCGCGCCCAGCCCTATCGGAGGCGGTGGAATGGCGGCAACTTTTCTGCAGCTCGGATTGACGCCTGATATGGTGCAAAAATTCATTCCTGTCGTGGTGCAGTATGTCCAAGGGTCGGGCGGCAGCGCAGTGGCAAGTGCGCTTCAATCTGCTTTGATGGGAGGGATGTGACGTTACTGGCGTAAGAACAAGTGCCCTTGAGATTGGATGAGAACGCATGCTGACGAATGAGCAATGGCTCATCGTTGGCATTTTATTTGCCACGCTTTCCTTGTTTTTATGGGGACGCTGGCGCCACGATATGGTGGCCGTAGCCGCCCTGCTTGCCTGCGTGTTGGCGGGCCTAGTGCCATTCTCGGAAGCCTTTACCGGGTTCGGTCATCCCGCCGTGATTACCGTAGCTTGTGTGTTGATATTGAGTTACGGCCTGCAAAATACCGGTGCGGTTGACTGGTTGACGCGATCTGTGTTGCCTGCCAAGGCAGGCCCCACGGTAACTTTCTTATCGTTGACCGGGGTTGCGGCGCTTTTGTCGGGTTTCATGAACAATGTCGGGACGTTGGCTTTGCTGATGCCTGTTGCAATGCAGATTGCCGTTCGCTTGGAGATGCCGCCTGGACGGGTACTGATGCCGCTTGCGTTCGGTTCCATACTCGGGGGCATGACCACTTTGATCGGCACGCCGCCTAACCTGATTGTATCGGGGATACGTGCGGAGATGGGGGCGGGAAATTTTTCCATGTTTGATTTTACCCCAGTGGGGTTGGCAGTCGCTGTGACGGGGGTGTTATTCATTTCGTTGTTGGGCTGGCGGCTGGTACCGATTCGCAAACAGGCGAGCAGCGAGGGTTTCGATACGGCCGCTTACCTAACGGAAGCGCGCGTGACAAAAGAAAGCAAGGCGGTTGGGATGCGGTTGCGTGAGATCGAAGCCATGCTGGACGAGGCAGATGCGCAAGTCGTTGGCCTGGTGCGTAATGATGTCCGCGTGATTGCGCCAGATTCCGGCAGGATTATCTACGCAGGTGACATCTTGATTCTTGAAGCAGAAGCGGGAACCTTGCCGAATGCGTTGTCCAATCTTGGTCTGGAGTTGGAGGAAGCGAAAACCAAAGAAATCGAGCAAGCCAATAACGGTAAGCAGGCTGAAGAAGCCCTGGAAGCGGTAGTGGAAATAAAGAAGACCGATGCCAACAATGAGGAAAATGAGCCAGCCGTTCCTGAGAAAGAAGACAAACCGACGGATGAGATCGTCCTGATGGAGCTTGCCGTTTTACCTGCGTCCAGTTTGGTTGGCCGTTCACCCAGTGATATTCTGCTGCGCACCCGCTATGGCATCAATCTGTTGGCGTTGTCTCGCACAGGTCGGCGTACCCTTACTCGTTTGCGTACCGTTCGGTTCAAGGCGGGTGATGTGCTGCTATTGCAGGGCTCGCCCGATGCTATTGCTGGATTTGCCGATAATTCGGGTTGTGTGCCGCTGGCTGAAAGGGAATTGCGTATTCCTGACAAACATAAGGCAATCGTTTCGGGGGGTATTCTGGTGTTAGCGGTGGGGCTTGCCGCATTCGGCCTGCTGCCGCCGGCGATTTCCTTTACCCTGGGTGTGCTGGCCTCGATGATATTCCATACGATTCCTCTGCGTTCGCTTTATCAAGTGATTGACTGGCCGGTAATCGTATTGCTTGCGGCATTGATTCCGGTGGCAGGGGTAATGCAAACCACTGGAACGGCCGACTTGATTGCCAAGGGGATGCTGACGCTGATGGCGCAAGGCAATGCGATCATTGCTTTGGGGCTTATTCTCATCGTCACCATGACATTGTCCGATTTGATGAATAACGCAGCCACGGCCGCCGTGATGTGCCCGATTGCGATCGGTACGGCTAGCCAGCTTGGTGCAAACCCGGATACCTTTCTGATGGCAGTGGCCATCGGTGCCTCCTGTGCCTTCATGACGCCGATCGGCCATCAGAACAATACCCTGATCCTAGGCCCGGGTGGATTCCGCTTTGGCGATTACTGGCGAATGGGCTTGCCACTGGAATTGCTTGTCATCCTCGTGAGTATCCCCATGCTGTTGTGGATTTGGCCGTTGTAGTTGTTGTCAAAAGTTAAAGATAGACTCACCGCACCTCAAAATTCGGTTTTTACCATCCCTCATCCAACCTTCTCCCAGCAGGAGAAGGTATACATGCCGAATTTTGAAGTGCGAAGTGTATATTTTTATGGGAGTGCAAAACCATGTTGATAAATCGTAGGCAATTTCTTGGTTTGACCGGTGCCGGTGCGTTGGTGGCCACATGCTATCCGCAGGCGTTGCTGGGGCAATCTTTGCCGAGTCAACCACGGCAAACCACCTCAACCATCCTGAGCGGCATGCGCGCCTTGCCTGAACAGAAGAACAGACTGCTTGGTTACCCGATCAATTTGGCGACATTGTCCGACGAATTTTTTGCCTGGCGCGAAAAATTGCTCTCGGTGGGGCTCAATCAATTTGCCTTTAACAACGTAGGCAATCCCTACGAGCATAGCCATATTCCTTTCAATAGCCATCAGTTTGAGAAAGCGTTGATAGATCGGTTTGGTACGGTATACGGCTTTTCGCAGGACAATGTCTGGGGCTTTCTGACGAATAGCGGCACAGACAGCAATATGCACGGGATGTACATGGGGCGCACGTTACTCAAGAGCCAAACAGGCGTGATGCCCAAAGTCTATTTTACGCGGGAAGCACATTATTCCATGCAGATTCTGCGCGATGTGCTGAATTTGGAATGGGTGGAAGTTGGCACTCATCACGATGGCAGCATGGATGTCGATGACCTGGAAAGGCAATTGACCGCAAACGCGGATTATCCCGCTTTAGTGGTCGCCACAATCGGCACGACTTTCAAGGGATCGATCGATTCCATCGATGGCATCCAATCTAAACTCAGAGGGCGTGCCGCCTATCTGCACCTGGACGCTGCGCTGTTTGGCGGTTACCTTCCGCATACGCCTTATGCAGCGGATTTATTGTATGAAATCACTGATCAGGCGACGGGTGGAAAGGTGAAGCGCTATGATTCCATCGCGGTTTCCTGCCATAAATTTTTTGGATTTCCATCGCCAGCCGGTTTATTCATCACCGATCAAAGGAATTTTGAAGCGTTTCAGGTTCAGTTTGGTCAGATTCATGACCCCGAATACATTTTGCAAGTGCCGGGAACGATTACCTGTTCACGTGATGCGGTGAAGCCAGCTGAGTTTTACTTCTTCAGTACGGCATCCGCTTTTCAGAAGCAGACCGAAGACGCTAAGGCCATGCTGGACAACACAGCTTATTTGTTTAAAGAAATGACGAATCACTATAAACATCTGTCTCCTGTGAGAACCAGCGAGCGATCCAATCTGGTCTACTTCAGAAAGCCGAGCGATGCGGTGGTAGATCGTTATAGTCTGGCAGTCATGGGATTGGAAATCGATCGGCGGCGAACGCCTTACGCACATGTAGTGGTGATGCCGCATGTGAGCAGGGAAGTACTGGATCAATTTTTGGCGGATCTGGCCAGCAAGGAGAGGTGACCAGCTGAAAAGGTCAGTGGGAGATTGTTTTAGAGAACACATTGATGACCACGACACCTGTAACAATGAGTGATAAGCCGATAATGGCGGGCATATCCAACGATTGGTCCAGAAACAACCAGCCTGCCAGTGCAATGAGTACAACCCCTACGCCTGACCAGATGGCGTAGGCGACACCAACTGGGATCGTTTTGAGCGTGAGCGATAGAAAGTAAAAAGCCAGCAAGTAGCCAACCAGTACCACCAATGATGGCCAGAAACGTGTAAAGCCCTCCGCCGCCTTAAGGGATGAAGTGGCGATGACTTCACTCACAATCGCGATCGAGAGAAAAATCCACTGCTGCATGAAAGTGACTCCTATGTTAAAAATGAGCAAAGCGATTCATTGGATATGGGGTATCACGCCCAGAGCTGAACGTAATCCGCCTTCGATGAAGCCTTGAAAATCGGAATAAGCCTCGCCGCAAATATGAATATTGCCTTTAGCAGGCGAATCTGCGAGACCAAAACTGGCCAGCAAGGCGATCGATTGTTCTGCTTGTATCCCGGGTTTCCAGATATGACAGCCAGCTTCAAAGGGTTCTCTGCTCCAATCGCGGATCCCGAAACAAGTGATCGCCTGAGTTTGTGCAATTCGTTCTTTGGGATGGATATTGCCGGGATGAGGTGTCAAATATTTCAGGTATTGTTCGATTAATCGCTCGTTCTGATTGATTTCCGCTTTTTGGTGCGGCTCGTTTGTGACAAAAAACTTCCAATAATTCATGGAAGGGGCATCGCCGTAGACCATTACCATGCCGCGTTTTTCGTCTTGTTCTTCCCGATAGTAGTAATGTAGCTCACGAGCCGGGATGGACGAGGCACGGGTCTGAGGCTTGGTAGCAGCATTCCACCAAGGCTTTTTGGTGACAAAGAAACATTTCATCAATGGGATGGGGATGACCGCATCGATGATGCGGCTAATCGCGTCAGGAAAGAATGGCAGGAGCTTTTTCAAGGGGCTCTGCGGAATGGCCAGGATGAGATGGCGGGTGCGAACGGTGACGCTTTCATGATGGCTCGTTTTTAGAACGAGTCGCAATTGATCATTGCCATCCTGATGGATAGCTGACAGGCAATGGTTTTTGTAAAGTCGTACGGATGCGTACTGAGGAGAAGCCAGCGTTTGGGTCAACTCGGTAATCAGCGCCTCGGTGCCTTGTCTGATACCAACCAGCTCGTCACCGGGATGCAATCCTCTCAACCAAAAATTGATCCATTCGGCGGCATTGGGATTTTGGTGAATGAGATGATAAAAAGTGCCATACTCGATGATTTTCTTGAGCGCGTTGTGGCTCAACACTTCGCTCAAGGCATTCCAAAAACCCATTTTGTGTAGTGGGATGCCATTGAAGGTGAGCTCACTTCTGACCTGATGATAAAAAGGTTCATCCAACGTTGCCCACCATTCCCAATGGTGCGTGTCTCGCGGATTGTTTAAATCGCCGCCGCTTTGCTGAAGAATCCGTAATATCCCTAGACTGAGCAACTCAAGCGCATTGAATGGATGGCCATGAGAAATGCGGCCTTCATCTTTTTCCAGATCAAAAAGTGCTTCTAAATTGGTTGCTGGTGTATAAGGCGGGAAATAGCACGTTTCCAGTCCCAATGTCTGGATGAGCTGCATAAGCAGCGGCTGTCCTTTTTTCTCAAACCGCATCGGCCCGAATTCTGCCAGGAACCCATCCATTTCGACGGTTTCGATGCGCCCGCCAAACCGGTCGGATGCCTCAAACAGGGCGATCTTATGGTTAGGTCCTTTTTGTTGACATAACTGGTAGCAGGTATAAAGACCCGTGATACCCCCACCGATGATAACGGTATCCAATTGCATAGTTTCGTTTAGCATGCTTTTCCTTTGTCATTCCGTATCAGATGCGATTTCTACACGATCTAACGCGCTCTGTCAAATCAGGCCAAGGGCGATAGGATGAGCTACGGCAGAACATGTATGCAAAAATTTGAGTTGCTTGCTTTTATCATGGCGATAACGAGTATAATTTTATGAAGATGGAGGAAGCTGATAGTATGAGTATGCATGAGCTTGACTTCATGTGCGTTAAGTACGCCAAGTACGTTAAAATAGCCAGACTTGCTTTGGCGATGGTATAAGCTTGTCATGCCTGCAGGACACCTTTCGTTGTTCATTCGAAGGGTGGTTACCCGGTTTGTTGTTTTCCAATTCGTTTGCTGGGCCCTTGTCTGTGTGGGTATGATAAATTCGATTTATTCTGAGATTTTTTATAACTAGAAAGGAATCATTATGTCTGTACTCGTCACTCGACCTGCACCTGATTTTACTAAACCTGCGGTACTGCCCAATGGCACCTTCGATGAAAATTTCAATTTTCATACCCATATCCGCAACAAATATGCGGTATTGTTTTTCTACCCGCTGGATTTTACCTTTGTTTGCCCTTCAGAAATCATTGCCCATTCTCATCGTGCAAAGGATTTTCAGCAACGGAATGTTGAAGTGATCGGCGTATCGGTAGATTCTCATTTCACACACTACGCTTGGCGTAATACGCCGGTAACGAAAGGTGGGATTGGGCCGATCGATATCACATTGGTTGCCGATTTGGGTGGCGAAGTGATGAATGCTTATGGCGTTAGCCATCCCAACCATGTTGCGCTGCGCGGTTCGTTCTTGATCGATAGGCAAGGGATCGTTCGTCATCAAGTCGTCAATGATTTGCCGCTCGGCCGTGATGTCGATGAAATGATCCGTATGGTCGATGCGCTGCGTTTCTTTGAAGAGCAAGGTGAAGTATGCCCTGCAGGTTGGAAGAGCGGTGATCCCGGCATGAAACCGAGTCCGGAAGGCGTTGCTGAGTATCTCAGCAGCCATGCCGATAAACTATAAGTTAAACCCTCTGTTTGGTAATCAATAAAGGCCGGGATGTTGGACATCTCGGCCTTTATTACATCGTTTTATCACAAATCCTAACGCAACCCTGGTTATTTTCTGTACGCACGCCTGTGGGCTATGCTGGATCGACGAGTACCCCTGTCTTCGTTCAGGTATGGACGCATCGGCCATATTCCCATGAAGGGCAAAAAGAAAACGGTATTATCGGCATGACGCAAGGGCGATGATGCGCTGGGATATTTTTTGCCGCGTCATCGATAACTACGGCGATATAGGTGTGTGCTGGCGGTTGTCGCGGCAGCTTGTCATGGAATATCGATTCGCCGTACGGTTGTGGGTGGACGATATGACCCGTCTTCAACGCCTATGTCCGGCAGTTGATGCTCGACTGGCAATACAAAGTTGCCGAGGAGTGGAGGTGAGGCATTGGCGCCACCCTTTTCCTAACGTGACGCCGGCGGATGTGGTGATCGAAGCTTTCGGGTGTGAATTGCCGGAGAATTACGTGTCGGCGATGGCTGGCACCTGTTCTCGGCAGCATGACCAAATCCAGAATGGATGCACCATCAGTACAGAAGCAGGAACCCCGCGAGCATGGATTAATCTGGAGTATCTATCGGCGGAACAGTGGGTGGAAGGCTGTCATGGCTTGGCCTCACCGCATCCACGCATGCCGTTGACCAAGTATTTCTTCTTTCCCGGTTTCACCGCGGCAACTGGCGGATTGCTGCGAGAAAAAGGATTGTTGGCGCAACGCGAGGCTTTTCAGAGCGACACCGTGAAGTTTTGGCGTCAGCTGGGTTTGGCGCCCCCTGCGGCTACCGAAACAGTGGTCTCGCTGTTTTGCTATGACAGCGCGCCAGTGAGCCGTTTACTTGATAGTTGGGCTGCCTCGGTTACCCCTGTTCGTTGCCTGGTGCCAGCAAGCCACTTGTTGCAGCAGATCGCGGGCTGGGCCGGAATACAAACGCTGGCGCCAGGCGCCAGTGTGCTCCGCGGCAACCTGACTTTACATATCATTCCTTTTTTATCCCAAGAGGATTATGACGCTTTGCTGTGGGCGTGCGATTGCAATTTTGTACGCGGTGAAGATTCTTTCGTACGTGCGCAGTGGGCAGCACGGCCGCTGGTTTGGCATATCTACCCGCAGCAGGATCAGGCGCACCTGGTCAAGCTCGAGGCATTTCTCGACCGCTATTGTCACGATTTAATGCCAGATGCAGCCACGGCAGTGCGCACATTTCACCGGCAGTGGAATGGTGATGGGAATTTGGATTGGAGTGGCTTCTGGCAGTTTCGCGCCCAGTTGCAACGCCATGCCACGGCCTGGGCAGAACAGCTCGCTCGATTTAAAGATCTCGCTTACAACTTGGTGCATTTTTGTAAAGATCGCACAAACCACTAGCTGAAAAAGTTTGCGTGCGAACAAACCTGAGTGAATGTATCTGACTGATATTTAACAAGTAAAATTCGCAAGAATTACGTTGACTCAACGACGAAAATTAGATTTTTTGAAAGCTGTCCGAGTATAATAGGTGATTTTTAGCTCCCAGATTTTATATAGATTAGATGAAAACAGCACAGGAACTTAGAGTAGGTAATGTATTTATGGTGGGTAGCAACCCCATGGTCGTCTTGAAAACCGAATTCAGCAAATCCGGCCGGAATTCTTCCGTGGTAAAAATGAAATTCAAGAATCTGCTGACCGAATCGCCCAGCGAAGCCGTGTACAAAGCGGATGATAAGTTTGATGTCGTCGTGCTGGATAAGAAGGAGGTCACATACTCTTATTTTGCTGATCCCATGTACGTTTTCATGGACGCTGAGTACAATCAATATGAAGTTGAAGCGGAAACGATGGGGGATGCACTGAATTTCTTGGAAGATGGTATGGCATGCGAAGTCGTATTTTATAATGGTAAGGCGATTTCAGTTGAGCTCCCTAACTCGGTCGTACGGGAAATCACCTACACCGAACCTGCCGTGAAAGGCGATACCACCGGGAAAGTGCTGAAACCGGCCAAAATAGGCACCGGCTTCGAACTGTCGGTACCGCTGTTCTGCGAAATCGGTGACAAAATCGAAATTGACACCCGTACAATGGAATACCGTAGCCGGGTCAAATAAGGTTTTCGACTACAACAAAACATAAGGAGCCAATTGGCTCCTTTGTTGTTTGGAGCACGTAGCAGCGAGAAGGATTATTTTCGTTCAGCCATCGCTGAGAAAATTATCCTTTTTATCTTCGAAGAAAGTGAGTAAAGGCAAATTATTTTTTGTTAACTTTTTCTTTGTGAGCGATTACTTATGCGTATTATGGTGAAATTCAAATTGTGGGTTAGCCAACGATTCCAGCATGGGGTGTACAAAAGCGCTGTGCGGCGCGTACCTGACGTGGGGCGATTCCGGTTAGCTGCTGGCTCGATGCGTGCATCGTGTACAGTCAAGGCATTGCTGGAGCGATCCATTTGTGTGGTAGCGCTGTGCTGTTTTGTATCGACGGGTCATGCTTCAACTCCAGCCCCAGCCCCTAACGATCCAACAACGGTCATGATATTGCTGGGCGAGCAGGATCTTACAAGCTGTAAGTTGTTGGGGAATGTGACGGGCTCCTCGCTGGACAGTGAGAACGAAGCTTCTTACCCGGTGCGGCTGATGTCGGCCAGAAACAAATTGAGAAACGAAGCGGCTAGCCTGGGGGGTAACACGGTGCACGTGAGACAGATCGATGCCAGAAATGCAGGCCGGTTTGAGATACCTGGAACCGATAAAAAAATCACCTTTACTGGACAAGCTTATTTTTGCGAATAACTCTGCCCGGTAAAGTTAACCGAGTGCATGCTTTGGATCATGCGTTTGCCAGAACGTGTCTGGCACAGACAGCCGGGCACTATTCATGTTTCTTTCCCGATGGATGGGAGGCAAGGCTAAGCAGTGACCGGCCAATATTCCAGGCCGGTTTGAGTCAAGCCTACCAGGTCGATATTCGCTTGGTTGAGCGGTGTGTCTGCCGCCATGACGCCAATGGAAGCGGTAGTGTAAATGGAATGATCCAATAATTCTATGTAGTAAGCGGCTTCCTCGGCACTAGGGGCGAAACCTACAACATTTTCATAAAGCAGATTGACGACCATCGCATGGTTGGTAGCGTCTGCTCCAAGCGCTGTCTCGATGGCCAGTTGCATTAACTCCTCAAAGTGCATACCGTTATCGAGCAAATGCAAACCGATTCCCGCATACACTTTGTTCGATATGGATTCTGGGCCGAATACCGCACCCAGTATCTTTGCGGTGATACCTGCATTTCCATTGAGGTCGAGTGCGAGGGCGGTATTGCTAAAAAGAATGCGTTCAATATCGATGAGCGCATCAGAGCCCTCCCATCCGCCATTGGTGTGTTCGATCAACCAGCTTTCATCAGGACGCTTTGCTAAGTGGTATTCAGCAGCATTACCGTGATATCGAGCACTATCGAGCGCTTCCTTGCCGATTAACACGTCATCACCTCCAAAGCCAGTTAGGGTATCTCGGCCTGCACCGCCTTCAATGATATGGGATTGGTCATGGTTGGCAGTGAACGGTGTCTGGTAGCCTTGGAACACAGCCATATATTCATTGGCAGTGGTTCCATTGCCATCAGCGGGACTGAATACCGCGCCCGATAGCAGATAGCCCTTTAGCCCGGCTACATCGGATGATTGGCTGCCTGTTCCTATTAGGTGTGAAGCGGCCAACATGCCAGAGACCGTGATCAAATTACCATTCAGGATTTGCCCGGCGTACTTATCGAGCCCCAGAAAGGTGATTCGCCCCCATAACGTATCGTGCCACTCGCGCACGATGATTTCTTGTGCCGCACCGTTATGAAGATAATCCTGCTTGCTCGTTATGCCGTTTTTTCCTGACCAGTTACCCACCCAATCATTTCTGAATAGATTGTGGTCACTGTTATCGAAACTGTAATACCCCAGATCAAAAAGCGCCGCCTCACCAAACTGATATTTTCCAATATAACCATATCGATTCTCCGTATCATAGTTCTGAACCCCACCGGGAATACTGGAAGATTCCTTGAACCCAAGCAAATCGAAATAATCCTGATAAGTGTTAGTCACAATGATCGCTCCTATGCTGAAACCGAATGATTTCGTCCGTTTGTTTTAGATCGCCATTTTTCCAGCGATAGCGCATATATTCATTTGCTGTGGGAAGACCGGTTTTATCCCTGGGTTTGATCGCAATGTTATGGAAACCATTATTGCTCCTATCATCGAGTATCAGGATATCGGCAGAGCCGCTGCGTGCGGTCTGATACGCCAGTTTTTCATTTTCCGGATCGAGTTGGAAAAAGATAAGATGGCACCCGCCTTGACCGCACATACCGGTACCCGATAAATAAAGAATGGTCTCCTCGAGACCGTCATCGTTGAGATCGTATTTTGCGATTTTTCCTTTGGGATGTTTTGTAGGAAATTTGTTGAGGGCGGATTGCCAACTCGCTGCAATGATCGCTGGCACCCCCGCCTCGTTGATCAGCGCGCTGACTTGTTCGTGGGTTATGTTTTCGAATTCGAGCTTGACGAGACATTTTTCTTGCGCCCAGGCGGGAGTAGCTAGCATGGCCGTGATAAGCAGTAAAAAAATCAAGAAAACCCCTTGACATCATGAAATAATCCACACTTTTTTTCTGAGGTCATTATATGCCGGCTAAGTATCCGTTAATATAGGAAAAATTATAATTATTTGATTTGTAAATATTATTTTATTTGTTTTAAATTTAATCAATTTGTAAAAAGATATTACGAACAGCTATCTTAGCGCAGCTATGTACATGTTATCCACAAGTTTATCCCCAGAAAATGTGGACAAGATACGGGGGCAATTATCGTGCATTCACCGAAGCGTCAGCAAAAAGATAGCTTCCTGTATTCGACTCAACCCCCGTTCCCGGAAACGTTGGTTCTGCTCGAGCACGTCCAGCTTAGCCAATAATTGTATCTCGGCATGGTCATGATAGAGTGCTTGCACTTCTTCCGGTGAAACCGCATAAGGCGGCCCCGCCATTTCAGACTGGGGATAATCGAAAGTGATGAGCAAGATTTTTGTCGCAGACGGCAAAATTGTCGCTAGGTGATGAACATAGCGCTTGCGCATCTCGGGGGGTAGGGCAACCATAGAGGCGCGATCGTATACAGCGCGTACATTTTTGAGGTCGGCTTGACTCAATTCAAAAAAATTGCCGTGCAGGATCGTGATGCCGTCCGTCTCATAATGATTGAACTGTCCACGGATCACGTGCTGGGGAACGAGATCGTTCTCTTTGAAGAAAGTGTGTACCGCAAACTCACTCAACTCGATACCCAGCACCGCGTGTCCCTGCTCGTGCAGCCAGATCATATCGCGGCTTTTCCCACAGAGCGGAACAAATACCTTGTCACCATGCGCAATATGGAGCGTATCCCAATACTGACGCAAATAGGGATTCACTTCATCCTGGTGAAAGCCGATTTCACCTTGTTTCCAACGGCTTATCCAATAATCATCTTCCATTTTATGTCCATAAATTTAGTAAAAACCATCAGCAAGCAATCCGCTAGTGACTGCACAAGACTAACACGAGAACAAAGATGGGTGCTGGAGGTCTTGCTGGCCGATCTGGATGTACCGGATCGATACCAATCCCCTCAAGCGTGTGCTCTGCACCATTCCGATAAAACGAAAGATTTGGAAAATTAGCAAGAACGATGACAACTGTACAGCTCAGCTACCTAAACAAACGGGCCACTAGGACCCTGAAGGTAAATCAGAAAAATCTGCGGATGATAGATGGATCCGGAAAATTAGTTGCTAGGCTCTATAATCCTACCAATTATAGAAAACGGCAAAGCCTGTTATAAACATTCATCACCAAGATAATCGAATTGTCGTGTTCGGCAGGCAGGCGGCTGCGCTACAAGAACGTGCAGCCGACATTCCACAAGCTGCTACACCCTTGCAGTATCACACCACGTACGGCGGCATGCAGACCAAGGATCCATGATGTCCGGCATGGCTTCGCCGTTAGCACCATCATTGATGGCTACAAGGCAGGTGAGCCCGGGGAGCGGAAAAGGCCGCTCCCTGTGGGTTTTGGTTTTAACTCGGCTATTTCTTGGCAACTGCACTTTTGAAGGTTGCACCGGCAGAGAATTTGGGCACGGTTGTCGCAGCAATCGAAAGTTTCTCGCCTGTTCTGGGATTCTTGCCTTCCCGGGCAGCGCGTTCGGTTGTTTTGAACGAACCAAAACCGGGCAGCGTGACATCATCACCGTTACTTACGGTCTCAACGATGGTATCCAGCGCAGCGTTCAAGGCACGACCTGCATCAGCTTTGGTTAAGTTGGCGCGGATGGCAATCTGCTCAATCAATTCAGTCTTGTTCATCGCTTCAAATCCTCCTGTGGGTTGAGAAGCCAGCAGTATAGCCGTTTAGCTTTGTTGCCAGCGTGAAAGCCGATGAGAAAACATCAAGGTTACTTTATGGAACCTATTGGACTATAATGGGCTTTTAGCAGGAGAATGCCATGTCTATAAACGTAAAGTTGTCAGAGGAGCTGGTTGCTCAGGCCAAACGTTACGCACAAATTCAGCATCGCTCGGTACCCAAGCAAATCGAATATTGGTCGCAGATTGGCAGAATCGCCGAAGAGAATCCCGATTTACCGTTTAGCGTGATCCGCGATATCCTGCTCGCTGATCAGGAGGAGCCTGTCGGCGAATATAAGTTCGGCTGATGCGACTGCTTGTTACCCCTACATTTGAGCGTGCTGTAAAAAAGCTGCATCCCAAACAAAAATCTGAACTGCTGGATGAAGCAGTGCGCACCATCGCTAACCATCCTGAGTACGGTGAAGCGAAGGTGGGAGATCTACAAGGCATTCGAGTCTACAAGTTCCATTTATCGAACCAGTTGTGCATGCTGGCTTACCGTATTCTCGATGAGAATAGCCTGAAACTGCTAACCTTTGGTCCGCACGAGCATTTTTATCGCGATCTCAAGCGGCAAGACAAGTAATTTTTCAGGCTACAGCGGCTTCGCGCTGCAAAGCCACGTCAGCAAAGGTTTGTTCGCATCCAGCTAGGATTGCCTGTTTGCCAGTCCAGTCCTGCCAGCGGCGTACAATCACATCACAATACATAGATAGGATCGAGTTCCAACAGTCGGGCCTGACGCCCCGACTTCTCAGCAGCGATTAGCGTGCTAATATATTGATTGTGGATTGTTTTTGTTGATGATCGTTGCGCTTAATACCTTGGTTGATTGTGTTTATGTAAATTTTTCCGACAACATGAGAGCAAGTTGCACATCAAACGGTTGATTTGCTGCATTGGCTAAGAAAAAAAGTCCCTGGTGCTACAAATGGAAATTGGCGCATTTTGTTGGCTAGAACCTCTACAAATATTTTCGCTTCAAGTACGCAAGAAAAGGCTGCGACGACAGGTCTTGGCCGGTTACGCGTTGGATCAGCTCCTGCGGGAACAGGCTTGAGCCGTGCTGATGGATGTTTTCCTTCAGCCACGTATGCAGGGTGCTGAAATCTCCCTGTGTCATCGCTTGTGGAATTTCCGGGTGTGCTTTGAGTGCGCCGTCGTAGCACTGTGCGCTGAAGAGGTTGCCAATCGTATAACCTTGGAACATGCCGCCGACACTTCCATAATACCAATGGACATCCTGCAGGCAGCCCTGGGTGTCGGATGGCGGGCGCATGCCGAGGTCGGCTTCGTATCGGGCGTTCCATGCGCTAGGTAGATCCTTGACCGCAAGTGAGCCGTCTAATAGCTGTGCTTCGATATCGAAGCGTATCATGACGTGCAGATTGTAGGTCACTTCATCGGCCTCGGTTCGAATCAACGAAGGCTCTACGCGATTGATGCCGCGATAGAATTCGTCCAGAGAAACGTCTTGCAGCGTCTCGGCGAAATGGGCTTGCAGGTGGGGATAAAAATATGTCCAGAATTCGCGCGACCGGCCTACCAGGTTTTCCCACAGACGGCTCTGGCTTTCGTGGATTCCGGCGGAAATACCGTGACCCAGAATGGTTCCGTCCAGGTGTGGCGAAAGCCCCAGTTCATAGAAGGCATGACCAGATTCATGAATGGTGCTGAAAAGGCCGTCACAGAGGTTCGTTTCGTCGATTCGGGTCGTGATACGGACATCTCCCGCGCCAAGCTTGGTCATGAAGGGGTGATGGGTGAGATCCTGGCGCCCGCGATTGAAGTCGTAGCCGATTTGCTTGGCCAGCCAATTCAAAAATTCCATTTGTCGGGACTTGGGATAGGTTCGTGACAAAAAGTCGGTGCGCGGTTTTTCGCGAGATGACAATTCGCGGACCAATGGCACGAGTTCCCGTCGAAGGTCGGCAAAAAGCGTCTTGAGACTCGCCGTGGTCATGCCGGGATCGGCATCTTCGATGTGCGGGTCCATGGGATGATCCCATGCCGTTTCGCCGGCGTTGAAAAAATCCGAGATGGCCCGTGAGTAGATGACAGTCTTTTGCAAAAAGGGAGCTACCGCGTTGAAGTCATTCGATTTACGCGCGTGCACCCAAATGTCGTAAGACGCGGCCATGTGTTGAAGAAATTCAGCCTTGAAAGCGGAGGGAATTTTCGACGCGCGGGTAAACTGTCGCTGGGCCAGGCGTAGGAATGCCCGATCGTCAGCGGTCAATGTCGCATCTGGTATTCCCGATGCGGTTTCGAGAAGGGCGGCTACCGCCGGATCGGTCAGTTTTTCGTGGGCAACCTTCTCGACTGTGGCGATCATGCGGCCGCGTGCGGTTGCTCCATCCCGAGGCATGTAGGTCGACATATCCCAATGGAGCACGGAACCTGCCTGCCGCAGATCATCGATTTCGGCAAACCGGGCTTTTAAAGACTCAAGGGCTGGATGCATGAGGGTAGTATCCTTTTTGTGGTGAGTGGTGCTGGATCATAGGAAACGAAAGTATAAGAAAGCGAGTAAGGTGTCAAACGCATCGACAAGTGGTCATGGGCTCAACAGCTTATGCGCGTTTGCCAGCAAATCATGTGGGTTTTCAACCACAGCGAAGCTTGGGAGGAGGGGCTTCGTCTATTGGATAAACGAATAGTCAAGCGCTAACCCGCAAGCTTATGCATGCAGGGCATTCAATGATACTCTGCTATTGCCTTCTGGATTGTTGGAGCTAGTGAATCAGGAAATTTGATGTGCCCGGCGAGCGCGTATCGATGGGCACGGCCAGACATTTTGCGCCAAATTTTGTGGATGATATCGATCCATTTACGCTCGTCGTACTCGGGGTGCTTGTCAGCAAAATCAAGCAGGTAGTATTCGAAGAACACCAAGCCGGCAATATCTTCCAATAGTTGGCTATCTGGATTTGTTTTGAGCGACTTCTTGCCAACAGCCCGGCTCACACGATCGATCAATTGATCTTCATATCCAGCCTTTGTGAGTAGATCGGCAATCGTTTCGGCATGAAATTTGTTCAACCCAGCGCGCCATTGATGGTAACCCTTACGATTCATCGGGTAATCACTTCGTGGTGATTGCCAGCGTTGGATATGTTGTGCACGTGCTGCCAGCTTCATAGCGTCATCGGCTTCAGGGGCGTAGCGCTCGAGCATGTCTGACATGCGGTGCGAGTAAAGCAGTTCTTTTGGCCAGTCTTTTCCTTCGCTGATTTCCCGATTAGGGTCTTCACTATTTGCCGCGTCTATCAGCGCTTTTGCTTTGTCGAAGCATTGTTTTGTCATATGGTTGGCTTGCCACTCTGGTTTCAGTGACTTTCAGTGAACTGTTGAAAATCGGTGAGTCAATCGATGCATGAACCATTGAAACTACGAATAAATTATAATTCAAGCAATTGGCTCATACCGGAGCCCATTGAAAAAGTACCCTTGTTGATTTAGAGAAAATGTCATGAAACGACGCACTTTGTTACAAGCGCTTGCCGTGGCAGCCGTGTTTCCGCTGATTCCTGCATGCTTCCGGGCGCAAGTGGTTGGAGAGGCTGCCCATCCGATTACACCCCTCAACAAAACTCGCAAGGAATGGCGCGAATTGCTCTCAGCCAGGGCATATCAAATACTGTTTGAAGAGGCGACTGAAAGACCCGAATCCAGTAATTTGGTTTATGAAGATCGTGAGGGCACTTATATATGTGCTGCCTGTTATTTGCCATTGTTCGAAAGCGCGCATAAATACGAAAGTTGGACAGGCTGGCCAAGTTTTACCCAGCCTATTGCTGGGCACGTGGCGACAAAAACCGACTTCAAGATGATCTGGCCACGCAAGGAGTATCACTGCGTGCGCTGTGGAGGTCACCAGGGTCATGTGTTCAGCGATGGCCCGCCTCCCCGGGGAGAACGCTGGTGCAACAATGGTATAGCGCTAAATTTTGTACCAAAAGATGAACAACTGCCTGCGCTAAGAAGCTGATCGGCGAGTTCTGCTTCTGCCATATCCCCGCTTTGCAATTTAGTTGATAGTTGAGGAGCTGCGTGCACTCTTTTATCACTCTTTTATCAAAGGGGGCGTGTTTAAACAGAGGCGAATTCAACTTTGAATTCGCCCTGAAAGTTTGGTGCGGAAATATAGGTGCTTATTCGAGAAAAGGGATGAAATGAATTACTAAAAGCGCTCCGTAGCTGGTTAGGCAAAGTCAGTGGTAGTTTGGAAAAATTACATCTGGCTTTGTAGCCAATTTTCGCTGCCTACTTTTTGCATCACGCCTAATTGCGTTTCCAGCCAATCGATATGTTCTTCGGTATCTTCCAGAATATGCTCAAGAATTTCACGCGACACATAATCTTGCACTTTCTCGCAATCCGCTATGGCGGCGATGAGTGTTTCGCGCGATGAATTTTCCAGATTGAGATCGCAAGTGATGCATTCCTGGGCAGATTCACCGATGAGCAGCTTTCCGAGTTCTTGTAAATTCGGCAATCCATCCAAAAACAAGATGCGCTCGATCAGTTTGTCGGCATGTTTCATTTCCTCGATCGATTCGTGGTACTCGTGTTCTCCAAGCTTGTCAAATCCCCAGTTTTTATACATACGGGCATGAAGGAAATATTGATTGATCGCGGTCAATTCCTGCTGTAATTGGCGGTTTAACCAGCGAATGATGTCTGCGTTGCCTTTCATAACTGTCTCCTCAGACGGTTGGCTCGCAAGAACGAGCAGATTTGGGTAGCTGAGGGCGAGCCGAGGCTTCTTGTAACAGTGTTTGATCTAATACCATTTTTGCATGGCAGGCACAGATCCCGCATTGTTCTGTAACGCCTAGACTGGCTTTGAGATCCCGCATTCGCTCCGCGCCTTGCTGTACGGCTTCGCGAATCGCATGATCAGTAACCCCCTTGCAGACACAAATATACATGAAACACGCCTTTTGTCGACTGGTTAACGTTCGATAGTTAATGGTAAAAATAGCGCAAACAATTTTGCTAATGAGAATGATTCGTAATTATATTCATATTTGGAGAGAATGCAAGCAATCGTTGTTAAAAAATCTAGAGCGAATGATTCTTGCAAATAAACTCGCAAAATTGACCGAATTCTCGCCTGAACTTAACACTATATGATTTACAATCATCGCCAATCTCAATCTATTGGTGGAAGTGAGGATGACAATGCAAAAGAAAATTTATCTCGTTGCGGGTGCTCGGCCCAATTTCATGAAGATCGCGCCGATTGTAAGAGCTTTGCAGGAAAGTGGGGATTTAGCCTATCGAATTGTTCATACGGGGCAGCACTACGATCGCGAGATGAACGAGGTGTTTTTCGAGGAGCTCGGGATTCCTGAACCGGATATTTTCATGGCGGCAGGCGGGGGCAGCCATTCTCAGCAAACAGCTAAGATCATGTTGGCATTTGAGGAATATTGCCAAGAAGAACGCCCTGACGCGATCGTTGTGGTGGGGGATGTCAATTCGACGCTTGCCTGCTCTATTACCGCTAAAAAAATGCATATTCCGGTTGCGCATGTGGAAGCGGGTTTGCGTAGTGGCGATATAAAGATGCCGGAAGAAATCAACCGACTGGTTACAGATAGTATTTCAGATTGGTTTTTTGTGACGGAGCCAAGCGGCATCACTCATTTACGCAGGGAAGGGAAGCCCGAAGAAGCCATTCACCATGTCGGGCATGTCATGGTTGACAATCTGCTTTATCAAATCAATAAATTAGCTCAAACCCAGTTAGGGGCTTCCGAGACGAGCGAATTCAAAGCGGCGCAGACCAAGCGCGCAAAACGCTATGGCGTCATAACTTTGCATCGCCCTAGTAATGTGGATGATATCGAAGTCTTTTCGCGGATCAGCAAGGCGTTGAAAGAAATCTCTGCAGAGCTGCCCTTGATCTTTCCGGCCCACCCCAGAACACGTGATAATTTGAAAAAATTTGGTATCGATCTTGGGGAGAATATTGCATTGGTCGGTCCGCAAGCGTACATGCCTTTTCTCGATTTATGGAAGGATGCTGCTGTTGTATTGACGGACAGCGGGGGATTGCAAGAGGAGACGACCGCCTTGGGCGTGCCATGTATTACGATTCGTGAGAATACCGAGCGCCCCATCACGGTTGAGGAAGGTACCAACACATTGGTTGGTACGGATCCTGCCCGGATCACCGCCGAAGTGGATAAAATTTTGCGCGGCGAAGGTAAGCAGGGGCGTCGGCCGCAATTGTGGGACGGAAAGGCAGCGGAGCGTATCGTCGACGTGCTGGTATCCGAGCTTCATCGCAATTGAAACAAAATTGTTTGACATCGTGATCAGTCAGTTTGATATCACTTTAATCGTTAGGAATTGAGAATAATTATGCAATCGTTAGTTCCCGTAGTGCTTTCCGGTGGATCGGGCACCCGTTTATGGCCACTTTCGCGTGAACGATATCCTAAGCAACTGCTGTCTCTGGTAAACAATGATACATTGCTACAAGCAACGGTGCGCCGCTTGGATGGGTTGACGGGGGTGCAGATCCAGGCACCTCTCATTGTGTGCAATGAGGAGTATCGTTTCGTGATAGCCGAACAACTCAGGGTTATTGGCAAAGAATGCAATATTTTATTGGAACCTGCGGGAAGAAACACCGCTCCTGCATTGACGCTGGCTGCTTTGGCTGCGATCCGTAATGCAGCCGATCCCGTTTTGCTGGTCATGCCGTCCGATCATGTCATCGTGGATAATTCCGCTTTTCAAGCGTGTGTGCGCAAAGGTATGGGGCTTGCGGAAGAAGGTGCGGTGATTACGTTTGGTATTACCCCGGATGCACCCGAGACCGGTTATGGCTATATCCAATCGGGTAAGGCAATGGCCGCCGAAGGCGCTTTTCGTATCGCCCGCTTTGTTGAAAAACCTGATTTGGCGACAGCGCAGGCTTATCTGGATGATGGTTCGTATTTATGGAATAGTGGCATTTTCATGATGCGGGCTTCAGTCTGGTTATCGGCTATCGAACATTGCCATCCGGATATTTTGGTTGCATGTCGTGCGGCATGGGATCAAGGCTCCGTGGATGGTGATTTTTTGCGAGTAGACAAGACCGCATTCATGCTATGTCCGAATGATTCCATCGATTATGCCGTCATGGAAAAACTTGCCGAGAATAGAAGCGAATTGCCTGCTGGTGTGGTTATTCCGCTTTCGGTAGGGTGGTCTGATGTCGGTGCTTGGGATTCACTCTGGCAGGTATTGCCCAAAGATCCCTCCGGAAACGTGACGCGTGGCGACGTGTTGCTGCATGAATGCCAGAATACACTGGTGATTTCTGAGAATCGGCTGGTGGCCTGCGTCGGTGTAGATGATTTGGCCGTGATTGAAACGCCGGATGCTATCTTGGTCGCACACAAAGATAGAACGCAGGATGTGAAGAAGATCGTCGATACTTTGAGACAGAGTGGCCGTACTGAGGTGTTGTTGCATCGAAAAATCTATCGTCCCTGGGGGTGGTATGACGCGGTAGATGCGGGAGAGCGTTTCCAGGTAAAACGCATCGTGGTCAAGCCGGGCGCGGCTTTATCCTTACAAATGCACCATCACCGTGCAGAACATTGGGTCGTCGTGCGGGGAACGGCAAAAGTGACGCGCGATGAGAGCAGTTATCTCGTCAGCGAAAATGAGTCCACTTATATTCCACTGGGTATTCGCCACCGTTTGGAAAACCCGGGCCGCTTACCGCTCGAGATGATCGAAGTTCAATCCGGTTCTTATTTGGGAGAAGACGATATCGTTCGCTTTGAAGACAAATATGGGAGAAACGAGCGTTAAAAAAACAAGTGTAAGGAGAAGTCTGGGCTCTTTAAAAAACGCCTTGAATCTATATATTATTTCCGCTGTTTGTTTTGAGTGCTGATCAAAACATTTTTCCCAATTATCAAATCAATCGAACGCAATGGTTAAAGTATAATACTGCTTTTTCCATTCAAGATTAATGGAGACCAAGATGCCTATTTACGAATATATTTGTCGATCATGCGGCCTAGAAAAAGAACATTTGCAAAAAATGAGCGATGCACCGATCGAGCTTTGCCCTGAATGCGGTAGCCATGATTATATTAAACAGATTTCCGCAGCTGGTTTTCAACTGAAAGGAAGTGGTTGGTACGTTACAGATTTTAAAAACAAACCGGTATCGGGAGCCAAATCAAAAACCGAATCTAAATCGGAATCCAAAACAGAAAGCCCTGCCCCATCTCCTGCAACAGCAGAATAGTGCGATAGGGATATACATCACTGTTGATTGGCATGGCGACCGACTTGGACACGCACACACCTGGGCTGAATATTTTCCTTTACTGAGGTTAATGCAGTAGGTCCATAGGTGTTTTTCTATTCTTGAACTAAAACAAATAACAATATGCGTACTAATTATTGTGGCGCCATTAATACTCATTATCTAAATCAAACGGTTACTCTTTGTGGATGGGTTCACCGTCGACGCGATCACGGTGGTGTGATTTTCATCGATTTGCGCGATCGGGAAGGTATCGTGCAAATCGTCTGTGATCCTGAAAATGCAGCTACTTTTCATGTTGCAGAAAAAATTCGCAATGAGTATGTGCTTAAAATTACCGGCGTAGTACGCCACCGCCCTGAAGGAACGGTCAATCTGACCATTCACACGGGTGAGATCGAAGTGCTGGTGAATTCGATTGAAATCCTTAATCCATCGCTTACACCGCCTTTTCAAATGGATGAAGAGAATTTGAGTGAAGCGATACGTTTGGAGTATCGCTATCTTGATTTGCGCCGGCCTGCCATGCAAAAAAATTTGCGTTTGCGTCACAGAGTCACCATGGCAGTGCGCTCGTACCTCGATCAGCAAGGCTTTATCGATGTCGAAACACCGATCTTGACCAAATCCACGCCTGAAGGCGCGCGGGATTATCTGGTTCCGTCACGCGTCAATGACGGTCATTTTTTTGCATTACCGCAATCTCCCCAATTATTCAAGCAGCTTCTGATGGTATCTGGGTTCGATCGTTACTATCAGATCACTCGCTGTTTTCGTGACGAGGACTTGCGTGCAGATCGACAACCCGAGTTTACTCAGATTGATATCGAAACCTCTTTTCTCAGTGAAAATGAGATCATGGCATTGATGGAAGAAATGATCCGCAATTTGTTCCGCGATGCTATCGGTATCGATTTGCCCGCTCCTTTTCCTCGCTTGAGTCATGAGGAAGCGATGTTCAAGTACGGCTCCGATAAACCGGATTTGCGCATACCGTTGGCTTTTACAGAACTCACTGATTTAATGCAGGATGTCCCTTTTCAGGTCTTTCGTGATGTCGCGCAAAAGCAAGGTGGGCGCGTAGCTGCATTGTGTGTTCCCAAGGGTGGAGAACTCTCCCGCAAGGAAATTGATGATTACACGCATTTTGTTGCCATTTACGGCGCAAAAGGGCTGGCCTATATCAAGATCAACAGCTTGGAAAAAGGCATGGAAGGATTGCAATCGCCTATTCTAAAATTCCTACCGGAAACCGTGATCAATGCCATCATCGAACGTACGGGCGCTCAAGCAGGCGATCTAATATTTTTTGGCGCTGACAAAGCCAAAGTCGTTAACGATGCCTTGGGTGCGTTGCGAGTCAAGATCGGGCATGATCGCAAATTGGTTAGCTCCGAGTGGAAGCCATTATGGGTGATTGACTTTCCGATGTTTGAGTGGGATGACGAAGATAATCGCTGGAAGGCGCTCCATCATCCGTTTACCTCACCGGCGGAGGGGCACGAAGACTTGCTGGCGACCGATCCTGGCAAAGCGCTTTCCAAGGCTTACGATATGGTATTGAATGGTGTGGAGATTGGGGGGGGGTCTGTGCGTATCCACCGCCAAGAGGTACAAACGAAAGTGTTCCAAGCTTTGAATATTTCGGATGAAGAGGCGAACGAAAAATTTGGCTTCCTGCTCAATGCGCTCCAATATGGGGCGCCTCCGCATGGTGGCATTGCATTCGGCCTCGATCGGATCGTTGCCATGATGTCTGGCACGGATTCAATTCGCGATGTGATTGCCTTCCCGAAAACGCAGCGAGCGCAATGCCTGCTGACGCAGGCGCCCAGCGCAGTTGAGGAGAAGCAACTCCGAGAATTGCATATTCGACTACGTAATTCTGGAGCGATAGCCACCTAAAATTGTAAATTCCGGCTGTGCCAGCTTACAAAAAACCTGTTTCCGTTTTGGTCGTCATTTACACGGCCGATCTGCAGGTGTTATTGCTGGAGCGCGCAGATCATCCAGGCTACTGGCAGTCGGTTACGGGCAGCCAGGATGAGGGGGAAACCTTGTTCGATACCGCGACCCGGGAAGTTAAGGAAGAAACTGGGCTCGATGCGGAAAATTTTGAGTTGACTGACTGGCATATACAAAACCAGTACGAAATTTTTCAGGAATGGCGCTGGCGTTATCCGCCCGGCGTCACGCATAACACCGAGCATGTATTCGGGTTGAAAGTGCCCAGTGCTATTCCCATAACCATCGCAGCGCGTGAACATCTGAGCAGTATTTGGTTGCCGTGGCAAGAAGCCGCAGAGAAGGTCTTTTCATGGAGTAACGCGCAGGCAATCCGAAGGCTCGGATCGAACCAGCAGTCATGAAAAAGCGTTAAATCATTCTGATTTCTCGGCTTTATTTAACGGCTAAAATTTTATGCTTAGCTTATTAATTGTCTCCATGGCTGGAGATGGAATCAGCGCCTGATTCGGTTTGTTAGAAAATTGATTTTATGTCTGTGCTTTTTATAGGCGATTGGGTATTTTATATTGCTGTATGAATTGATATAATGTCGTGCTTTGGGTCGTTAGCTCAGCTGGTAGAGCAGCGGACTTTTAATCCGTTGGTCGCGCGTTCGAATCGCGCACGGCCTACCAAATAAAATTGGGCACTTAATCAGAAAATGATTAAGTGCCTTTTTCTTTTATAGTCTCCATGTAGGAAAATAGTAGGAAATTTTTTCAATACTAAGTGGGGCTGCATGGAAAATATTTCAGTCATACTTGCGAGTGACACCAGCAAGAAACCCATCCACGCCTACGTTAAGTGCTTGCGTTGTGTTGCATTCAATCTCTACACGCAAACCGGTTGCGCGCTGTCGGTCTTTCACTCGCAACATTATTTGTTTTTCTGAGGCCAAGGAAGAAGCGTTGAAGCCCGGTGCGGTGAATGGCATGCTTGTGCAAGTGGGGCAATCAGCAAAAGGACTGGAAAAATGAATACAACCAACATCGCAACCATGATTGCGCCAAGTGATTCGATGTCACCTACTTTTGAAGCTGGAGATATTCTTGAAATTGACGTAAACGTAATGTCAATCAATCGAGTCGAGATTTATAAAATAGCTGATTAAGCTGCCCGATTTGTGCATTGCTGTGTCGTCTCTCTTTTTAAGAGGTTCGCTGAACCAGAGAATCAGACAGGCAATCTTTCCAGTGGTCTAATTTTGGGTCTTGGTTGCTGCTCTGCCTGCCATAAGTCCCACTGTGTTTGCATTCCTAACCAAACATCAGGGGTTGTGCCTAACCATGATGAAAGACGCAGCGCCATGCTAGCAGTAATGCCTGCCTTGCCGTTCAGCACTTTGGAAAGGGTGACACGGGAAACTTGCAATTCTTTTGCTGCTTGCGTTACCGTCATTTCTTCTGGTAGCCACTCCCGCAATACTTCGCCTGGATGGGCTGGGTTGTGCATTCTGCTCATGGGTAAATTCTCCTAATGGTAATCTTGATAATTGACTAAAACGGCATCTTCGCCTTCAAAAGTGAAAGTCATGCGCCAGTTCCCGGTTACCCGTACGGCATAGTGACCAGAATGATCGCCAGCCAATCCATGTAATTTCCAGCTTGGCGCGTTCATATCATCCGGTCGCTTTGCGTTGTCCAATGCGGTCAATAATATTCGTAGTTTTCCAGCATGGCTTGGTTGTATACCTGCCTTGCTTCCCGTCCTAAAAAAGGTCTCAAGTCCTTTGTGGCGAAAAGTCTTAATCATCTATAGAGTGTATATTGTAAACTAACACTTATCAATATGAAGCGATGCGCACCATTACTTTAATGATCATTTTGCTAACCGCAAAGTGGCTTGATCGGGTATGAAATTGATTCTTGCTTGTTACAATATCAAGACTTCTATTTTGCTATGCCACATCCTCAGTAGAACCAGTAGGCGTCGAATGTAACGCTTTCAGCGCACATCCTGTGGTTTATGTCCTTGGATTTGGGCTGAGATCCCTGCGGGTGTTTCTACCCATTCCGACAGGGAAGCGAATGATCGTTGTAGACCATGAATAGACAAATCGATGTTTAGCAATGGAACAAACTTTATTAGGCCGCTTCGTTGGTTCAGTCAATCGTCCGCTAGGCTGCTAAATACCCGTTGATTATGCCGTGGTTTTTTTCACTTGATGGCTTTCTTGCAGCGAACATTGACGGTCTTCGCACCATCCGCGCCGTCTAAATAGGTGAGCGTGGCCGCCACGGCACCCGGTGTGGCGTAGCTGGATGGATCAGGATGATTAGCAGCCGCTTTGAGGGAGGCAATTTCGCTGTTGAGGCTTTGCACCAGCGCCACCAGATTGAAATCGGCCTTGGTGGCAATCGCAGGATTGCTGTCTTTCAACTGGTCGATGGCTTTCTGCAGCTCGGCGACCACTTCATCCACCGTCGCCGTCACCGGCATGTTGAGCAGCCAGCGCAATTGCTCGAGCAATTCGTTCATAGATAATTTCTCCGTGTTAAGAAGTTGATATTGAGAAGCGGCAACGGCATCCATGCCATCGAGCACCGGGTTGTTGGTCAATGCGGCATGCAGCAGCCGCTTGACCTTACCGGTCTTCTTGTCGTAAGCAAAAACAGGGGAGATGTAACGATATTCGCCGCCCTCGATCATTTGGGTGGCGCGTTCCGTCCATTCCACATCGATGGCATAGAGGCCGGATTCTCGCCATTCCAGCTTGCCGAACCAGCCTGCAGCCGGGGCGGGTTGGCCGTTTTGTGCAGTGAGTAGGGTTTGGTGTTCGTAGTCCACCACCGTGCGGTTCGCGCGCGCTTCAAACTCGGCAATGATTTGTGCCGCCAGGGCGGCATCGATAAACCAATGCGGCACGTCATGCGGACGGCCATCTAGCGCGCGGAATTTCCCGGCGGGGAATAGCTGGATCTCATTCGCAGCGGTGACCGAGATGGCGCACGCAGCGATGCCGTGAGAGGGGTTGAATGATTGGGAGCGTTTTCGATTCATGCTGCCATGGTACCGGCAGCATTGAGGGGGATTAAGGAGGTAGTGTTTCCTCCTTAAATCAGAGAGATAGCCTAAAACAGATTAGCACCTGATCGATAAATCAGTCAAATGGGGAGCATAAAGAGATGGGCAGCTAGTGCTGCCATAATTCTTCTCCAGAACTGTATATTGCTCCATATCAGGTGATATACAGTTAGCAAACCTAATAAACTTTGCGGTTTTGCTGTCGTTAATATCAAAAGTATAGAAGATATGCGGAAACTATATAATTACTTGATATGCTCTAGGGCGCACCATAGGATATTGAATGCTGAGAATTACAGGTCTTCATCTCGCAATAATTGCAGTTCTTATCAATTTTAAGAATTGGTTTGAGCAGCCTGTTGCGACTTTACCGGTTATTGGGCGTGCAGTGCCAAGCGATGCGGGATGGCTAAACCCAGTACTCTATGCATGGTTTGTAATTGCTAATTTGCTTTACATCCAGGTCTTTATTCGCAATGGAATTTCAGCAGTATCTGGTGAGTATCAAAATGTTGCCCAACCCCACTATGAAAATCAGGCTGTTATGGGTGACTATGAGCGGGTTATGAATCAAAGGGAGTATCATCCGGGCCTTGGCGCTAAAGCTGCAGGTCTGTTTAAACTATTGATTTGGTATCCAGTTAAGCTGTTAGTGCTTAGTCCGGTAGCATTGGGTTATTTACTCCCAGTTTTCCTTAGTATTACGGCAGTGGCATCAATTTTCCTAGGGGCAGAATAGGGGACAGACTACGATTGTTTCCAGAATTATCAGAGCTTCGTTAGAAACCGTGGCCTCTCCCCTATTACGCCCTTTTGTAACGACTATTGGCTTTGATGCAGGATGCGAGCATTGTGAACTAACGGGAACATATCTCAATAACCTTGAAAGGTTAGGCTTAATTAATATTCCAAGAAACAAACAATTGGTTGCCGAGGGTATATATGATCGGATATTGAAAGATCCGGCAATTAAGAAAATCGAAGAAGAACTAAATGCTTTGGAAGAACACAAGACCCAATTTGAAAAAAATTACGCTACAGTCTCTGAACTAGGCAAGCTATTCATTGCAGCTTGTGTCGATAGTCGAGATAAAACATAATAAGTGGCTGCTAGGGACTGACTGCATTACGCTTTGCTCCATGCAACCCCAGAGCCAAGTTATAGGACTCACGAGTAAATTAGGTTCAGGAACCATATGGAAGAATTCGACGATGCGCCGGAGAAATACTGGCATTGCCATGTAGAGTTGGTCGGTGGTGGCAAAAAGAAAGACAGGTCTGCAGTCTTTAATGATCTAACTTTCGATGAGCTCAATCAGCAGATAGTAAAGCCCTGGCATTCAGGGCGAGCTTTTACAGTTGATGGCATGATTGTTAAAAACATTGACGACATTCAAAAGATAAAGATAACAAATACTCCGCAACCGAAATCATACTATGCAGAACAGCACAATGAAAAAATGAGAAGATCGAACATCGCTGACTTGGCTACCGATCGTAGGCTATTGCCATTATCCTCAGGGAAAGACTATACACATGATCTGCTTTTTAAAGAGCAAGAGGTTAAAAACACAAAGGGTGATATTGTAGCTGGAAACATTGGCAATGTTTTTGTTGTGCATGGGCATGATGAACAAGCAAAGGAATCAACAGCAAGATTCATCGAAAAACTTGGCCTAAACGCGGTAATCTTACATGAGCAAGCGAATGAAGGACAAACGATAATTGAAAAACTGGAAAAGCATACTAATGCTGCATATGCAGTAGTCTTATTTACCCCAGATGACATAGGTGCTAGCGCTTCTTCGCCAGAAAGCTTTCAGCCACGTGCACGGCAAAACGTCCTAGTCGAACTTGGCTATATGGCAGCAAAAATAGGAAGAAATCGAGTATGCGTTTTGAGAAAAGGAAAGGTGGAAGCACCATCTGATTTTCTCGGTGTGCTATGTATCGACATTGATGCAGCAGGAGCATGGCGTCTTAAATTGACTAAAGAGCTAAAAGTCGCAGGGTTAAAAGTTGACTTAAATGATGCATTGTAGGCATTAACAAGGCACCCCAGCCGATCGCTGAAAGCGGCGGCTGAGTTTAAACGCTATGTGTAATAAAGATAAAAGTAATAAACGACCAATTGATCGTCTTAGAGACGGAGCAGTATCGTTAGAAGTAAAAACCCCAGATGATGATAGCGCGATCACTGGAATGATAACGTTTGGCGATAGGCTGTTCACCGTTAAAGAAAAAGGCATCTACGAAATCAAGCTCGCTGACCAAACAGATCCTGAGCGAAAAAACATACATGTACCAAATGCTATCCAACGAGTTTTATCGTATGGCTCAGCCGAACCTTGGGTTGGTTCAGTATTGCTAACTGGTCATGAACTTCTGAAAAAGGAAATATTGAAAAAAGAAATTGACGTAGATCGTGCGATGTCCCTGGTTCTAGAAATCGCTCAGAATATTGCCAGTGCTAAAGAGTTATTAGAGGCGTTTAGTGATTCTCAACGCATAGAATTTGAGAAATACGATCTAAAAATAAGAGAAGATCGCTCAGTTATATTGCCTTCTGTAACTGGAATTACCAACAAATGCAAGGAGTTTTTCCAAAAATCAGATCATGCGCTAGATAGCTTATTCAAAATCACCAAAATATTTTTTTCCAAAGTAGGCAAAGGTCATTGGGAAGGTTTGAAAAAAGAGGTAGAGGCTGAAAGTCCACAGATCGATAATTTTGGTGAAGTACTAGCAAATATACTGCCTTTTCTACAGCTTGTCAGGAACGCTAGAAATTGCGTAGAACATCCTAGAACAGAACAAAAAATCATTACTACAGACTTCGACATAAATCCGGATAATCAACTGCTTCCGCCGTTAATTGAAATTATCCACCCAAAAACCCCGCAGCCACAGATGCCTGTTGTTAATTTAATGAGTCAGATTATCAGTACGATAGTAGATATTGTCGAGCTTATACTTGCATTTCTTTGCAACAGGCGGATTCGGCCAATTACAGGGTTTCCAGTTCAGGTGCATGAATTTCCAACTAGTCAAAGACGAACAGAAAATGTGAAGTATAGTTACGGCATCGCTACGAAAAATAACATCATCCCTTTTGGCTAGCTTATGTTCACCAGAATCACACATAACAAGATCATAAACTCGCCCCCCCTAAGCTATGCGACGAAGAAGCGCAGCTTAAGAGGGACGGTTATGGATGGCGTTATCTCTGTTAAAAACAAATTCTGTACTATCTGTAACCACCTAGTTTGGGTTGATCTCTGACGACAGATCAGATTCTGGTAGCATCGATTGTCAAACTAAGCCTAAGCTTCTATCCACAAATAGCAATTAAACGCGATTTAACGCCCAGTTAACGCGGGTAAAATTTTCAAGTAAGGGCACAGCAGCCAGTAACACAGAAAACCGCTTAAAACCCCGCTTTTTTGATTCGCTCATTTGCCGCTGTTTTTAAATCATCCGGCAGGCGATCGATCTTGTCAGCCAGCATCTTATTCAGATTTGCCAATCGCCCTCCTGGCGGATAGTTGAAGCTGGGGTCAACCCCTTTCGGGATGCGTTGCACTTCGCCCGTGCGCTTGTTGATATAGGTGTAGGTTTCTTCCTGCGGCGGTTCGGCAGGTTTCAAACCCAGCTCATCCAGCGTGTCTTCATCCAATTGCATCACGCCGCATTTGCAGCCCCATGCCTTGACCGGGTAATGCGACTGCCAGAAGGGATCATCCACTATTTAGTGCAATATACAAATTAAAAATCTGATAAAGGCCGCATCTTTTTTTGCCGTTAAAGCCCCTTAAAGTATAGAAGTTATATAAAAGCTATAAAATTACTTGTGAAGTTATTTATGGAGGCACATGGGAATATTCATAAGATTTTTGTCAGGATTAATAATTCCGATCGGCTTATTTAACATGTTTGGGGGAATTGTATCGGGCATATGGCTCGCAATCTTGGGCGAGTGGAGTTTAATCGGTTATGGAATCTTGGCTTTGCTTGTTTCAGGCGTAGGTCTTAGCTTTGTGATGGCTCCAGGGTTAATTTTTTTAACCGGCCCAGCAGCCGTTTTACTTGAAAAGGGCCACAAGATCAGTGGCTCTATCTTCGGTCTTCTGAGTGTAGTTTATACAAATGTGGTTCTTACAGCCTGGTGCATTCTCGTACTTTTTTATTTCAACAATCATGCTAATGCAGATTCAATTATTCCTGTGCTTATTTGGTCATATGGCATTGCAACCAGCCCGATAGCCTGGCTTGCACAGAAAGACCAACAATCAGGAAATGAGTATTCTATGATTACGACCTTCTTTATCTCGCTGGCCTACATACTTACTATCCTCGCCATTTTGTTAGCCGGAGCATCGCTAATGAATATCCTCATATTATTCGGCGTGGTTATGTCTATTAGTCTTATTGTGGAATTCTCCATTGCTTATCTAGCAGAGAAATCGCGAGAAAATTACTAATCACATAAGCTAATACTTGAAATTCAAGGTTCATCATATATGGCTCGGATACATACTCATTATGATAATCTCAAGGTGGCACGTAACGCTCCACCAGATATCATTCGTGCCGCATACAGAACACTCTCACAGAGATATCACCCAGACAGGAATCAGGGAAATCCCGAAGCTTCTCGAATAATGGCAATCATCAATACTTCATACGAGGTATTATCTGACCCCGCCAAGCGCCGGGAGCATGATCTATGGATTGTTGAAATGGAGGCAACGTTTTCAGTTAACTGGCAAACTAGTCAGGTATCCCACGCAACCACTCAGCATTTAGATCCCTCGCCTGGTAACAAGGCTTTTCTATCTATATTCAATTACATTAAAAGATTCTTTATAGAGGCATTCTCTTTTGCCATTCGTCTATGTGTCGGGGGAGGAGTTATTTTTATTATTATCAGCGCCATTGATTTTTTTGAAGATAAAAACTCACCCACTACTGATTCAAAACCATATCAAGCTAGATCTCCATCAACTCATGCTGAATTTGTCAGACCCAAATATGTCAGACCCAGTAGAGCTCCAAATGGTCAGTCTTGGCCAACATTTGCGGGTTACGTTAAGGGCTATCAGCAGCTTCATACGAACGGCCTTTCGACAGTGACTGTAGATAACAGTAGAAACAATTCTGATGTTTTTGTTAAGCTGGTTTCTCTAGATGGCGCAGAAGCTAATCCAGTGCGCCAGTTCTATATTCCTGCGTTTAGTAGCTTCACCTTGAACAAGGTTAGCGCCGGGAGTTATGACATACGATATCGTGATCTTAGCAATGGCGGTCTTTCACGATCTGAATCATTTAGGCTTGAAGAAATTCAAACTTACGACGGCACTCGGTTTAGTAATATTAGGATGACATTGTACAAAGTGCAAAATGGAAATATGGAAACCTATGCTCTATCTGAAGCGGAATTCTAAGCCTAACATTGAGTACTTACACTGTTTCTAATAATAATTTTTCACTAATCAACCATTTCCTTGAACCATCTTGCGACATAGAATCATATTTTGATGGCACTAACTATCACTATCAAGGTTAGTTTTGAAGTAATGGCCTAGTAACCAACGACAGCAAAAACCGCTTAAAACCCCGCTTTTTTGATTCGCTCATTTGCCGCAGTTTTTAAATCATCCGGCAAGCGATCGATCTTGTCAGCGAGCATCTTATTCAGGGGTTTGCCAATCTTCCCCCTGGCGGATAGTTGAAGCTGGGATCAACCCCTTTCGGAATGCGCTGCACTTCGCCCGTGCGCTTGTTGATGTAGGTGTAAGTTTCTTCCTGCGGCGGTTCGGAAGGTTTCAAGCCCAGTTCATCCAGCGTGTCTTCATCCAGTTGCATCACGCCGCATTTGCAGCCCCATGCCTTGACCGGGTAATGCGCCTGCCAGAAGGGATCATCCACTGGCAACACCAGTCCATCCCAGGCGGAGTGCTCCAGACGAGGATGCTCTGAGTTGTTGGCGTCATACTTGAAATAAGGAAAGTCGTCCTTGTTGCGCTGGATGCGTTGCCATTGTCCCTCGTTGTGGGGGGTACGCAGATTGGTGTCTTAAATCACCTTCAGGCGGCGCGTGCTACCAAGCTGCACGCGAGGGCGCTACAAAACCTCGCTAGAAAATGCATCCAGCTTGTGCGCCCGCGCAGCCAGCCTATCCTGTCGGTAGAGAATATTATGGGGCGGGAACTGGATGCCCGCTTATCGAACAATGCTCTCAAGCGTTTGATGCCAGAGCATGCGGATACATCGGGATGGGTGACTTGTGCGACCCGATCGTAGACAATAATGGGGAGGCGGATTCGACTATTTTAACAAGCCGGGTCTACGAAATAAAAACCTGATTTCATAAAATAACAGCAAGGGAAGCTGTAATTTGCCCTTGACACGGGCTGATTGATGGGTGTCCCTTATTACTGATGCTGAAAAGAGCTATGGAAGAAAACGACAAAAGTCACATAATTGCAGAGATATGCCAGGCAGTCTTGGGCGGGGAGCTTGAACGCGCTGCGGTGGTCTTGCGCTGTACGTATCCCTTCACACGCCCGACAGTGGCAGGAAGGAAGTACACAGAGTCTGATGCCTTACGCGTCTTCATCCGTGATGGCTTTGTGGATCGGTACTCTGGGCAGCGGTTAGTGTTCTCGCCTGTGCTTCGGCTCTTATCTCGGTTATTGCCAGAAGAGTTTCCCTTCCATCCCAACTGGAAAATGGATGCCTGCCACATCGCGTATTGGGAATTGTCGCCGACTCTTGACCATGTGGTGCCAGTCACCCTTGGTGGTGCTGACAATGCCACCAATTGGGTATGCACCTCGATGTTGCGGAACAGTGTCAAGGCCAACTGGACGATCGAAGAGCTGGGATGGCACCTTGTGCCGCTAGGCGACTTGCATCAGTGGGATGGTTTACTGCAGTGGTTTGTCACCTATGTTGAGGGGCATCAGGAGTTAGCACAAGAACCCTACTTTCGGCGATGGCATAGAGCGGCGCGAAGTGCATGGCAGCAGGCATTGTGAGTGCCAGTAGCTTCATGAGGTAGACAGTCATAGGCATCAACCAATCTCCCTATGCCCAGAGTATAACCACTGCGGGGCGGGCTCGGTGGCTCGGCGAGCTGTCTCCGGCCTAACGAAGGTATGCAGGCGACGGTTTATCCTAAATCTTGAGAGGAATTTGCAAAATTTAAGAATTAAGCTGTACTAATGGTCCGGATGAAGTGGTCAAGTGGTTGCTGATCACCGCAGCGCCCCAGTGAACGCTCGTATACGTCCCATACTGTTACCCGTCATTGTTTCTGCTGGAGTGATTTAATGAATTCCGGTGCTAGGGGTAACAGTTCATCGATACGATTATTGGGCCAGGTGGGGAGTTTGATGCAGAATACGGGACTACGATTGTTTCCAAAATTGACAGAATTTAGCTAGAAACCTTTGTTTGTCCCCCTATTACACTAACGGAGGGTGCCGTGAATACTATTTCATATTTTGAAATTCAATCAGCTCATCCAGAAAATGCAGTGAACTTCTATCGGGAAATTTTCGGGTGGCGGTTTATGAAGGATGAGAATATTCCGATTCCGTACTGGCGTATTGAGACTGATGGGATTCGGGGCGGTTTGCTTCAACGGCCAGCTCAGACACCACCACTGGCGTGTGGAACAAACGCATATGTGTGCTCAATTGAAGTCGTAGATATCGACACATTAGCTGAAAAAATAGAATCGCTTGGTGGTCAAATTGCGTTACCGAAATTCGCAGTTCCTGGTGTTTGTTGGCACGCATACTTTGTTGATCCTGATGGAAACACGTTCGGGCTCTTCCAGCCTGACCCCGAGGCGCGCTAATAAGAAAGATTTCCAACATCACATGCGATGCTGTGCCTACGGGGGAATCATATCATCCGAACTACTGTATTAGGCATTTAGGCACTTGGCAGGAAGCAGCTCTAGCTATGAAAAAGAATGAAGAAACCCTTGCCTTTGATTGTACAGAATAAGGGACAAACCACGATTGTCTCCAAAATTAACAGAACTTATTCATTAGAAACCGTGTCCCCAATTACGCACTGTAGCCGAAGGTGTTCGAGATGACCTCATGCGAATGAAAAGTGAAAGGCCGTTCACGTTCTTTGCTGCGTTGCTCAGCGTTGGTAGAGAGCGAATATTTGTTACCACTCGTTGGCACTTTTATGCATAAAACGATTATTTTTGAGTCGATGATCACATGCCCGTCCTGCGGACACAAGGAAACGGAACACATGCCCACCGATGCGTGCCAGTACTTCTACGAGTGTAAGGGGTGTGGCGCCCTTCTCAGGCCAAAGCCGGGAGATTGCTGTGTGTACTGTTCGTATGGCACCGTACCGTGTCCGTCTATACAAGCAGGGAGGCATTCATGTTGTTCATCACAATGAGACGGCCTACTTGAATGCGATTTCTGCTGATGGATCCCATCCCATATTGGGAACCCATAGCCAAATCAATCTGAGCCACCTATCCAAAAAAATAGCCATTAAACGCGATTTTTTGATTTGCTCATTTGCCGAAGTTTTTAAATCATCCAGCAGCTGATCGATCTTGCCAGTTTTCAGATTTGCCAAACGTCCGCCTGGCGGATAGTTGAAGCTGGGGTCGACCTCTTCGGGTTGCGCTGTATGAGGTGGCTCTCGTTCTTAAAATATTCCAGATTTGCTTCAAGCGCGTACCAGAATGAACACCTGCCAATTCTTGCAGTTTTCAGTTTGGTATGTTCATGTCACCAGGTTATTTTGCATTATCTAAAGCAGTTAACCATAGACGTTGTTTATTTCATGACTCGGCAGGATGGCTGCTTTGCTTTCCGCCAAGAGAGCTTCAAACCCTTTATGGTTAAAAGTTTTGGCTTGCAATATTTTGTGTTTTTTACCAAATTTACACAACAAGGGTAAATTCAAATCGTGGTCATTCCGTAAATCGCTCGCGACCCCCATAAACATTGATTTGCGGGACAGCGATTTTTGATTTAATCGGGCATTGGTGATACACATGAGATCAAAAAACGGAATTTTTGCTTGCCTGCTAGGCTCATTATGGTAGCCTTATTGACCTTTCTTTTTTAAGGATGTTGTTATTGAGCAGTATCGGATCAATTAATTACTGTCACTATTCCGCTTATCCTGATCAATCAGCATCCTGAGATAAAGGCATAAGTCGTGAAGAGTGCAAGTTATTTTATCGGCACACACCCATTGTTTGGGTTCCAAAGGGCCAGATCATCGAGATCGTATTGCACCGCCCTGATTACGGACAGGAATGGTCAAATTTTGTGGGAAATTATCCCAAGATTTGACAGCTTTGCAACCTACTCAGGAGAAGCCAATGCACCCCTATTCTCGTACACAACGAATTGCTACAAGAAACGAAAGTCTGACGCAAGTCCATCAGCTCCAGATTTACACTGAGTCGCATTTAGAGGACATTTCTCAAATCAGGCAATTGCCTGCTCCACAACGTCGAGCAATGCATGCCGTCGCCAAAGTATTGCCATTCAGAGTCAATCGCTACGTTATTGAAGAATTAATTGATTGGAGCAATATCCCTGATGATCCTATTTTTCAGCTTACTTTTCCGCAACAAGGGATGCTCTCCCCAGAAGACTTCGAATATATCGCCTCACTCATGGATAAAGGGGGCGATACCAAACAGATACAAATTGCTGCGAATGAAATCCGCTTGAGACTGAATCCGCATCCGGCGGGCCAGCGCGCTTTGAATATTCCCTACCTCGAAGACAAGCGGCTGGAAGGTATGCAACACAAGTACCGAGAAACTGTTCTTTTTTTTCCGAGTCAGGGACAAACCTGTCATTCCTACTGCACATTTTGTTTTCGCTGGGCACAGTTCATCGGTGACAAGGAATTACGGATTTCTGCGCATGAAGCAACTCATTTGCATCGCTACTTGAAACAGCATCGAGAGGTTACCGATCTATTGATAACGGGCGGTGATCCGATGGTAATGAAAACGAGGCATTTGGCCAATTACCTCGAACCCTTGCTCGCACCCGAGTTTGAGCATATTCAAACTTTGCGAATTGGCACCAAGTCATTGACATTCTGGCCGCATCGCTTTGTCCTGGACAGTGATGCGGATGACCTTTTGCGTCTCCTGGCAAAGTTAGTCGATCAGGGTAAGCATGTGGCGATCATGGCGCATTACAACCATTGGCGAGAGATGGATACCCCCATTGCACGCGAAGCTATTCGTCGGCTAAGGGATACAGGTGCAATTATCCGCAGCCAATCCCCTTTAGTCGCGCACATTAATGACGATGCAGCGACCTGGGCTAGGCTATGGAAAACACAGGTGCATCTGGGGATTGTCCCATACTATATGTTTGTTGAGCGCGATACCGGTGCACGCCATTATTTTCAAGTTCCTTTGGCGCGTGCTTGGGAAATTTACCGTGATGCCATCCAGCAAGTTTCTGGAGTTGCGCGTACGGTGCGGGGGCCCTCTATGAGCACTTCGCCCGGCAAGATAGAAGTGCAGGGCGTGACGGAAATTTATGGCGAAAAGGTTTTTGTACTGCGCTTCATTCAGGGACGCAATCCAGAATGGGTACAGCGACCCTTCTTTGCACGTTATGATGAGCGGGCGACTTGGCTGGATGATTTGCAGCCTGCGTTAGGTACGCAACCCTTCTTCTTCCAGGCTGAATATGACACTATGCTCGATTCATTGACTCAACATTAAGTGCGATAAGGCGAGAAGGTTGCAGCAAATTATCAGCTTGACCGCTCTGCCAAAAGTGCTTGAGGTGCCACTGCTGGATGAAGGATCTCAACAATTTTACGCCGGGAATGTTCCCCCTGTTTGATCGATACTTGGCACAATGGCACTTGGAAGCGTTCGGCAAGAAATTTCAGCAGCGCCTTATTTGCCCTGCCTTCAATCGGCGATGCAGACAATCTGATTTTTAGTGCATTCCCATGCAATCCAGCCGGTTCGGTGTGTCTTGCGCCTGGTTGAATGTATAACGTCAGAATAAGATTGTCATTCTGATCAATACGGTACCAGCTCATCAAAACATGTATGCGATTTCCTGTTGGACGCTGGCCACAACCATGAGTAGCAGCTGTACCAGGATGATAGCGAACAAAGGCGATAAGTCGACATTGGCGACAGGAGGGATGCGACGCCGAAAAATATCCAAAATCGGTTGGGTAAAGCTATCGAGTATCGGGGCCAGTGGACTGTAGGGGTTAATCCAAGAAAGCACGGCTTGAACAATGATCATAATCATGATGATATAGAGCGTCATTCTTATCAGCTCGATTAGCGCTAGCAATCCAAATCCGAAGAATGTACTGGCCATACTCGAGTCAGGCTCATAACCTTGCAATAGATTCACACCTGACAGGATGATGAACTGTGCCAGCCATGCGAGTATCAAGGTTGCCAGATCAAATCCCTTCCAGCTTGGAATGATACGCCGGACTGGCAGCACGATAAAATTTGTGATGGCGACCAGAAACTTCGATAGCGGATTATGATAGGGCGTACGTAACAATTGCATATAGAAGCGCAGCAAGAGTGCGAGGGAAAACAACCCCAGTACGGTGTCTATAAGAAATATCAATATTTGGCTTGACATCATCTGCTCTCCGAAAATGCTAACTAGACGTTAATGTGCTGCTGGTCAATGACTACTTCCCGCCCAATTCATCACCCATTTGTTGCGCGCGCTCGTAAGCGACATGCATCGCACGCATGATTGCGTTCTTCACCCCATCCTGTTCCATACTCAGCAATGCTTGCTCGGTCGTTCCTCCCTTTGAAGTTACTCGAGATCGTAGGGTTGCCACATCTTCGTCACTTTGACTGGCAAGCTGCGTTGCGCCAAAAAAAGTTTGCAGAGTCAACAGCTTCGCTTGTTCCTTGGTCAGACCCAACTCTGTACCCGCCTGCTGCATTGCTTCGATAAAATAAAAAATATAAGCAGGTCCACTCCCTGATACGGCAGTGACCGCATCCAAGAGCACTTCTTGCTCTACCCAAATGATCGATCCTACAGCACTTAGAATATTGGCCGCTTCTTCCTTTTGCTGGCTGTTCACTGTCGGCAATGCATAGAGACCCGTCATGCCTGCGCGGATCAATGAGGGTGTATTGGGCATGGCACGGACAATGCCTCCGTAATCGCCTAGCCAGCGCGATAGATCCGAGGTGCGTATCCCTGCGGCTATTGAAATTACCAATTGTCCATTAAGCAGTGGGGCAAGCTGACCCGCAACCGCAGAAAGTTGTTGCGGTTTAACCGCGAGCACGATGACGTTACTGCCATTGATTCCTTCCGGCAGCGCTGCAACCGCATTGACGCCAAGTTGTTGTTTAATTCTCGCGCGTGCATCGGAATCGATTTCCACCACCTGTACTTGTCCAGCAGGATAATCTTGCTGTAGCAATCCTCCGATAAGGGCGCATGCCATATTGCCCCCGCCAACAAACGTAATATTCATATTTTCCCCGTATCAGTATATTTTTTGGTGAACGGTTACTCCGTACCACTGCAACGCAGACTGTCTATCTGACACTGCATCGGCTGGTTTTCGCTCAGCTTGTTTGATTTTGGCAACGATCCTGCTTATCGTTTGAAAATGTTCACGATGATTGTTAGCACAATACTTACGATAATCATCGAAGTGATAGGAATAAAAACCTTCCCTCGCTCAGATTCGATACGGATGTCACCAGGCAATTTGCCAAACCAGTTCAATAACCAAGGTGCTAAATGCATTATTGCCCCTAAAACGAGCAATATTGCACCTGCAATCATGATCCACCGCGCCATAAAATCCATACTCTTTATAAAAATCCACGTTGTAAAAAAAATTGGAAAAAGATTTAGCGCTGTTCCGCGCTTCATCTTTACCGTTCCAGAAGATTCATTGCTGACATTCCGGACAATAGAAACTTGAGCGCTGACCCTGCCTCATTTTTTCAATTTTACTGCCACAACTGCGGCATGGCTGATTTGCTCGTCCGTATACCCAATACTGTTGCTGGAAATAGCCCGGATTGCCGTCACTCTTTACAAAATCCCGCAAACTGCTGCCGCCTGCCTCGATTGCTGTTTGCAGCGTTGTTTTGATGGCAGAAACCAATTTATCACATCGACTGAGACTTAATTTGCTGGCGAGCGTTCTAGGATGTACACCTGCATGAAACAAAGCTTCGTTTGCGTATATATTACCTATCCCTACCACGATACGGTTATTCATGAGCGCTTCCTTGATACTGGCATTACGTTGACGTAGCTTGGCATGCAAACATTTTCCGTCAAAAGCAGCGCACAATGGCTCATCTCCCAGTTGAGCTAGCAGCGGATGACGCATGATCTCTTCAGAGCTCCATAGAATCGCACCAAAACGACGTGGATCCCGGAACCGCAGAATAGCGCCATTCGCAAGCACCAAGTCAAAATGATCGTGTTTCTGGGCAGGGTGCTGCGCTAATACTAGCCGTAAACTGCCTGACATCCCCAAGTGAATGATCAGTGTGCCTGTGCTGCAAATGAACAGCAGATATTTCGCACGCCGTGCTATAGCAACAATTTCCTGTCCCACTAAAATATCTTTTAGATCATCCGGTATCGGCCAGCGCAAATGGGAATTTCTCACGACAACACAGTCGATATGCTGATTCAATAAATGCGGCACGATACCTTGCCGCGTCACTTCCACTTCAGGTAATTCGGGCATTATTCTGCAATTACCGCTTGCTCCCGATGCATGGTATACGGATCCAGCAAACGCTTGCCCAAACTAACTGGAAAATGATAGCGAACCCCTTCATCTACCCGTAATAAAGTCAATTCTGAGTCATTTTGCTCGGCTATCAGCTTAATCTTCCTGCCATCATGCAGCAGAATGCTGATTTCTCTTTCGTTTTCTTCAGGTTGACCAGAGGCCAGCGTCAAATAAATTGCTTGCGCGAATCGCCAAGCTTGCGCCCATTGATTGAGCTCGGTCTGGCTCAAGGAAGGCTCGGTTTGTTCTGGTATCAACTGCCAGCCTTCATCATGCTTAAGCCGCATGTTTGACAGAATGAACTCCACGGGCATTTCATCTTCTGCTAACAATTTCAAGCTTAACAGATCGGTTGGCAAAACCGACAACGAGGCGGCGTAGCGTGGCGAAACTAAAAATACCTGTTGCCGAGTTGCCAAATATTGTTCGTTGGTAATAGGCGCAAAATCTCCGAACTTGAATGGTTCTTGATCAATATGCAACTCGATCATGGGTTGCTGCAGACCGTAACGATCCAAATTTGCAAAAGGCAACAGATGCTGACTGGTGGCAGATAGGATTTCTAGAATTCGATCAATCTTGCTTTCGTTTACCCTTCCTTTTATCGGTTTGCTCATATACCAGCGATCAGCCGTTCTGTTCAACTCAATCGAACTGTCTTGTCTGTCAATCTGCAAATGTTGCACTGCCGCTACAGGGTAGGTCGAAATTCTATGGGTGGTCTCTTCCTGTAAAGAAGGTCTGATATACAGAAATGCCGCAAGCGCTAGGATTGTAACGAGCATGATCAGATTGAGCCATGAATGAGAATGCATTATTTACCTTCTCCTTCGAATCCACCAAATGAAGAAGCCGCTTATCAAAAATAGCGATGGAAGAACAATGAGAAAACCCATCACGATCATTGTTAAGGTGGATTCGTTTAATACTAACTGACTATCAATGGTTGGTCGGGGCTGGATCGTAATCAGATCCTCGTCACCGGCCAACCAATTGATCATGTTGATTCCAAAATCAATGTTGCCGCCATTGCCTAGATAGGTATTAGCAAGAAAATGCCCACTACCGATAACAATGACACGTTGCTCACGGTCCTCTAACGTTCGCTCCAGCGATACTGCCACACTGACGGGGCCAGCTACCTCTTCAGCTTCATCAAAGGTGACATCATCATCCAGCGAACCTGTCTCAACCCAACCTTCTGGTGCCACTTCCACGAGCGAGACGCCATACCACTCCTCACTTTCATTAAGGATGATCTGGCGAGCGAACGGAAATACCGTAATGAAATCAAAATTCTCGGTAATCACATGTTGCCCGTAAATCGTTCCTAGCGCAAAAGTAATCGGTGCTCTCAGTCGTTTAGCTTGAGGATCTAACACGATCCCGGGTGTGAAAGTGAGCCCTAGTTTTTCGGCCAGCGGTAACAACCCATACAAAGGTTCCTGATCAACCAGCCACAATAAATTGCCCCCTTGGTCGATATAATCAAGGAGCTTATCCACTTCACCGGGTAATAAATCAGTTTGAGGAGAAGCAATAACCAATACGCTCATATTAACGGGAATTTCTTGCGTGCTAGCAAGATTAAGTCCTTCGCCCTTAAATCCGGCTTCTGCTAATTTCTTGCCGAAATCTCCCATATCACGGTTGGCAATACCGTCAATCTTTCGTTCGCCATGCCCTGATAACATCATCAACTGCTTTTGATCGGATCGAGCCAGCCGCATCAAGGCGTTGGTAAATGCTTGCTCGTTGATGATCGTGAGATGCTCGCTCCGATCATTGAAGGTAAGCACCATTTCGCCATTCATTCTGATACCCGCCTCTTGTGCGAGAGTAGGTTGTTCGACAGGATCGATGAATTCAACGGTAAGATCGGGTTTGATTCGCTGATACACGGCGATAAAATCGTTGATGATTTTCCTGATATCGCCTAACTGAGCATCCTGAGTCGTAGCATATACTGTTACCTCTACCGGGCCATCCAATTTTTGTAAGATGTCCAGGCTTGCTTGACTCAAGCTATTACGGCTATTTTGACTGATATCCCACTGGAATCGAAACTCCATTGCCATATAGCCCATCAATCCCATCAATAGCAAGAGCAGTACTACAAACAAGCCATTTTGCAGCAACAGATGAACCCGTAATTTTCTATTCAACGCAGTCATTTCAGACAAATACACCCGATTTCTTTAGCAAACGCATACTCATCCATGAAGTCGTTCGCCATCCAGGCGACGAATGGTCAATATTAGGAAAGTCAAGATAAAAAGCACAAAAAACACCAGACTGAATGTATCAATCAAGCCCCGATTGAAGCTTTCGTAATGACGGAGTAACGAAAAATTTTGTATCACGGTATTGAAATCGCTGGCCACAATATCTGCGATCCATAAAGCGAGTAGCAGCCCTAAAGTTCCTAGCGCAGCAATGGCCGGGTGGGAAGTGAGGCTGGAAATATATAAACCGACCGCGACAAAACTTGCAGAAAGTAATATCAAGCCCACAGCATTGCTAACAAGTAAACCGAAATCCATGGTTCCTCCGGCAAGCAAGGAAAGCGACAAGATGACGGTAAGCAATGTGGTCAGTAAAAAAAACACCATCATGCCCAGGAATTTACCCAATACGATCGTTGTCATCGAAATCGGTGCGGAAATCAATAAAACCATGGTTCGGTTGCGCCATTCTTCAGCAATCAGTCGCATTGTCAGAAGAGGGGTAGCCATCAACAATACGATGGAGGCTACCGCAAACATCGGCACAATGATGACTTCAGTGGCACCGGGTGGATTGGCAATTTGCATAAGCTGCGATTGCAGTTCCAAAAAGGCGTCTAGCCGCCCAAGGAATACCCAGGTAATGATGAGTTGAATTAACGCGAGAAATGTCCATGCCAATGGTGAAACGAACAATAATTTCAGTTCTTTTCGGGCGATTACAAAGACTATTTTGCTCATTTCCAATTATTCGTTCTTCAGCGTATATTGCTCAAAAATTTGCTCAAGGTTGAGCGCCTTCTGTTTAAGCTCAGCTAACGCTGTGCTATATACCACTACGCCGTGATTCATAATTTTTACGCGATCGCATACGCTTTCGACCTCTGACAAATTATGGGTAGAAAGAATGATGCTACACGATTTGCCCAACTCTTTGATGAGATCGCGAATTTCTCGAATCTGGTTAGGGTCCAGTCCTACAGAAGGTTCGTCGAGAATGATAACTTCAGGGCGATGAATTATTGCTTGCGCAATCCCTACACGCTGTTGAAAACCTTTGGATAATGCACTGATTAGACGTTTCCCAATGCCTTCTAACCCACAGCGCCGTTTGACATCAATCAGCACATCATTGGTTTTGGAGAGGTCAACATTGTGTAGCCTCGCAGCAAATTGAAGATATTCATCAACAGTTAATTCTTTGTACAGGGGTGGATTTTCAGGTAAATAGCCTATGTGGCGTTTGGCGCCAAGAGGATTTTTAATCAAATCCACGCCGCAAATTTGCACACTGCCGCTGGTAGGCGCCAAATTTCCCGTCAGCATTTGCATGGTTGTGCTCTTACCCGCACCGTTGGGCCCTAGTAAGCCTAATACTTCACTCCGCTTTAGCTCCAAATCGACTTTACGCACAGCGCTGTGATTGCCAAAACGACGGCTTAGGTTATGCGCGGTAACCGTTACATCAGAAACAACTTCTTGCACGCGTGTACTCACATTTTCCAAAGATGATTCGCTATTAATCATTAAGTTAGGTTACACAAACACCCGCTAAGTTTATCGATCAGATTATTAACACTATTCTAGTCATCGAGGAACAAGTAGCAAAGCTCTTAACCCTGTATTTAGACCAAATTAAATTCTGCAATCAGGCAAAGCATGTTTTAAGAATAGTTTTCTGGAATAATGATAGTCTATTCTATCAGTCCGTCTCAATTGATTGACACAGTGTTGCAGAATAGCAACAAGCCTGTTTGACAAACATAAAAACATGAACGCATAATCCGCTCAAGCAATGCATTACATAAGAGTTAGATATCGATGAGTATCACGAGATCGCGTCAGCAACGATAAGATTTGTGGGGTTGATTGGTTTTGAGTGAAGCAAATTACGAAAAAAGGACAATAGCATGAAAAAGATAATATCGATCAATAAGTATCTGATAGGAGCGCTTGTTGTTTTGTCAGCTCTGTTATTTTCAACAATAGTAGCTGCCGAATTGCCGCATTATAAACAGGGTGAAAGTGATACTGAAAAAGTAAAAGCTTATAATGTCAACGACCGCGGTGAGGTATCTAGAAGCTCTGCTGATTTAGGCAATCACTGCTGGCGCACAAGAGAGTGGAATGAAGAAACAGCTACTTGTGAATGCGATCCAGATTTACCGAAATGCCAAATAGAAGAAAAGGTTGCAGACGCGCCTCCTGCCCCAGCGCCAGTGTTGACCGAGCCCGAAAAAATTTCCTTTTCTGCCGATGCGTTGTTCGACTTTGACAAAGCGGTGCTCAAACCCGAAGGGAAAATGGCTTTAGATATTTTTGCAGATAAGCTGCAAAGCATTAATTACGATCTCATTATTGCCGTTGGTTACGCTGACCGTATTGGTTCAGAAGAATATAACAAACAACTTTCAATGAGACGGGCCGAAGCTGTCAAGAATTATCTGGTAAACGCAAAAGGCATCAGTCCCGACCGTATTTTTACTGATGGCAAGGGAGAGGCCAATCCAGTAACAGGCAATAGCTGTGTTGGCGAAAGAAAAACCAAAGCGTTAATTGATTGTTTAGCACCTGACCGCCGTGTAGAAATCGAAGTGGCTGGTACGCGTGAAGGTAACTAACACGTTTTCAAAGCATCTTAATTGAGGAAAGCCCTGCTATTAAGCAGGGCTTTTTTTTTGTTAGCTTTATCGGAAAAATGCTTGATTCCCTCACCGCCGATACCATCATCGAAGCGCGCTGGATAATTCCAGTTGAGCCAGAAAAAACCATTCTGTCAGATCATGCGATTGTTATCAACCATGGTGTGATTCAAGCTATCCTGCCCATATCACAAGCCAGATCACAATTTATATCTCATAACCATATCGCGCTTAATCATCATGCGATTATCCCGGGGCTAATCAATTTACATACGCATGCAGCGATGACGCTTATGCGCGGCCTTGCCGATGATCTACCTTTAATGGAGTGGCTCAAATACCACATCTGGCCTGTAGAAACACGATATGTCAGTGCGGATTTTGTGCTGGATGGTACCCTGCTTGCTTGTGCCGAAATGCTTAAAGGGGGGGTAACTTGTTTTAATGATATGTACTTCTTTCCGGAAGTGACTGCAAAAGCGGTTATCGAATGCGGGATGCGTGCAGCAATCGGTTTGATCGTCATTGATTTTCCCTCTGCGTACGCAAATGATACTGACGATTACCTCTTCAAAGGTCTGTCGCTGCGCGACTGCTATTCACAGCACCCACAACTATCGTTCTGCCTTGCGCCGCACGCACCTTATAGCGTAAGCGATAAAGCATTAACAAAAATCGTGACGTACGCTGAACAGCTCGATTCGCCAGTACATATCCACTTACATGAAACCCATGATGAAATTTGCAGCAGTCTCGATACTTACGGAGTTCGCCCGATCGAACGTTTGCGCCAACTGGGCATGCTTGGCCCAAACCTGATCGCTGTGCATATGGTCCATCTAACAAAAGAAGAGGGCAATTTATTAAAAGAACAGAATTGCAGTATTGCCCATTGCCCTTCATCCAATCTAAAGCTTGCTAGTGGGATTGCCCGGATTGCTGATTTAGTTGCGCTGGGGATCAATGTCGGGATCGGTACCGACAGCGCTGCGAGCAACAATCGATTGGATATGTTCGAAGAAATGCGACTGGCCGCTTTACTTGCCAAAGCCCAAAGCGGCCAGGCAGACGCACTTTCAGCACATCAGGCGCTGCGCTTCGCCACCCTAAATGGTGCGATCGCGCTAGGGATAGATAAAATAACCGGTTCATTAGCAATCGGCAAAGCGGCGGATATCACTGCAGTCGATTTTTCGACACTCGCACTTTCACCTTGCTTCAATCCTGTTTCTCATCTTGTATATGCTGCTAGCCGAGAGCACGTCAGCCACGTATGGGTGAGGGGTAAGCTATTGCTGGATGATAGAGAACTTGTTACTCTGAATGAAAGAGAATTGATCAATCGAGCAACTCAATGGCAAAGACGTCTCAATAGCTAATAAAAGGTATAAATCGCATGGATAATGACGGTATCAACGCAGACCCAATGGAGCTGGAAAAATTCAGCCAGCTTGCCCATCGCTGGTGGGATCCCAATAGCGAATTCAAACCGCTACATGACATCAACCCTTTGCGGCTAAACTATATCGATCAGCTGGCTGGGTTGGAGGGAAAGAAAGTCCTGGATGTAGGCTGTGGCGGAGGCATATTATCAGAATCTATGGCAGCGCGTGGTGCCGATACAACTGGCATCGATCTGAGTGATAAGGCGCTAAAAGTAGCCAAGCTCCATCTACTCGAGAGCGGCAATCAAGTCGACTATCGCAAGATTACGGTCGAAATGCTCGCGCAAGAACTACCCCATCACTTCGATATCGTCACGTGCATGGAAATGCTCGAACATGTACCTGATCCTGCCAGTGTCATCCAAGCATGTGCTGACCTCACTAAACCAGGGGGGTGGGTCTTTTTCTCGACGATTAATCGCAATCCAAAATCCTACCTATACGCCATCATCGGTGCAGAGTATATCCTCAAATTGTTGCCACGCGGCACCCATGAATACGCAAAATTTCTCAAACCGTCAGAGCTCGCGCGCATGGCGCGTAATGCAGGACTAAGCGATGCAAAAATCATAGGCATGACCTATAACCCCATAACCAAAATATATGCGCTTGAACCGGATACCAGTGTTAACTACATAATGGCATTCCGAACCTAAGCGCCATCAAAAAATTCACCTTATATCATTGTGATCGAAGCTATTCTTTTTGATTTTGATGGCACTATCGCCGACACTGCGCCCGATCTCGGGTACGCGCTGAATCGCCAGCTCATTGCGCGAGGTTTTTCTCCTTTACCAATCGAGCAGATTCGCACTCAAGCTTCAGCTGGGTCACGTGGTTTGCTCAATCTCGGCTTCAACCTCAAGCCGGGTGATTCGGAATATGAAACGATGCGCGATGAATTTTTACGCTTTTATGCTGAACGTTTATGTCACGAGACTCGTTTGTTTCCAGGTATTGTTGCTGTGCTTGATCGATTGGAAGTCGACCATCTCCCTTGGGGAATTGTTACCAACAAGCCAGCACGCTTCACGCGTCCTCTCACACACGCACTCGGCCTCGAACAACGCGCTGCTTGCATCATCAGTGGTGATGAAACGACGAATACAAAACCTCATCCGGAACCCCTTCTTACTGCCTGTCGTCATATCAACGTTTCTCCCCAGAATTGCATCTATGTCGGTGACGATATTCGTGATGTCAAAGCCAGCCTGGCCGCTGGCATCAAACCCATAGTTGCGCGTTATGGCTATCTAGGAAGCGACGCGCCCCCCGAATCCTGGGGAGCGGACCACATCATTGACCGTCCTGAAGAGTTACTTAATTACCTCTAAGGCACATTTCAGATTCTGTTAGAATTGCACTTGAACTTTCGAGTAGCAAAGCTATCTTATGTTACAGATTACATTCCACGGGGGCGATCCGGCTTCGACGTGGGTTGCAAAGCAGTGCAGGGCATACCGAGGATCAGTCACCTCGTAAATCCATCTGAAAAACAATAGTCGCAAACGACGAAAATTACGCTTTAGCCGCTTAATCCGGCTAAACTCCACACCGGTGGGCCTCAACGCCGGGTCTGGCGACAGACAGTGGAGTCACTAACGAGGATCGTATTTTGCAGGGTTACTTTGCAAAATACTAAAAAATAGGTAACTCGCCTTTTATCAGCCTGCCAGTTGGCGGATAAATGGTTAAATTAAATAGCTAGGCTAAGTATGTAGAACTGTCTGTAGAGGGCTTGCGGACGCGGGTTCAATTCCCGCCGCCTCCACCAACACCAAAAACCAACCCTTCATCCGGTTGGTTTTTTTTCGCCTACTCCCGCGTGTTTACGTGGGTTCCCGCGGATTCTTGCGGACTTCGAGGTTTCAAGAAATCCCACAAATTCGCTCAATTTTTCTCTCTTCGCGTCATTATTCTCTCCACCTCTGGCCATCAGGCAAGTGCGAAGTCCACAAATTTGTACTTATTTAATAATATAAATCAAAGGATTACGCTCGAACTAATCAAGTGGTTTATTTTCAGCATTGGTAGGCGGAGGGAACTGTGGCATTGTGTTAATCTTTGTTGCTGGATATCTCGGTTATACGGGGGCAAAAAGATTCGACAAATGGCGCAGAACGGGTCGATAATCGCATGGGATAACTTTCGCTATAATTCTTATATTGGATGATCCTAAGCTCTGGCAAAATTTCTTAATTCAATTAAAAGGAATGAGTCATGTATAACCCTTCATTTGACGAATGGCTTCAGTTTGTGCCACGTCCTGAACCATTACCCGCAGGAAAACATTTTCACGTTTTTATCCAGTTATCGTTCAGTCAGCCGCCTATGGGTGTTACAACTCTATGATATCCTGCGCAATCTGGGAACCTACAGATGTACTACAGTACAGATGTAGCAAATGTTATATTATCGAATAGTTTTGAATGGATAAGTTGTGCCCGGCGGTTTCGGGCGTATTCGAAAGCTTGAAGGTGAATCCGTCCCTCGGAGGTTGAACGATGAACAGACAGCGTGCTCTTGAGCTGCTCAGCCGCAGCAAGCCGGAGTTGCAGGCCCGTTTCGGTGTGACCCGATTGGCGTTGTTCGGCTCTACCGCTCGCGATACGGCAATCAACGGCAGCGATGTCGATGTGCTGGTGGCCTTTGACGGACCTGCCACCTCCAAGCGTTATTTCGGTGTGCAGTTCTACCTGGAGGACCTTCTTGGCTGCCCGGTCGATCTGGTCACCGAAAAGGCTCTGCGCCCGGAGCTGCGCCCCTATATCGAACGGGAGCGGGTTAATGTCTGATGCCAGCCAACGTGAATGGTGTTTCTATCTCGACGATATGATCGACTTCGCCGGAAAGGTGCTGGCCTACACCGACGGACTCGACCAAGCTGGTTTCGTGGCGGGCGGACTCACCTATGATGCCACCCTGCGCAATCTGGAGCTGATTGGCGAAGCCGCAACCCACATCCCGGACGACATCCGTGCTGCCCATCCCGAAATCCCATGGCGAATGATCATTGCCACCCGCAACCGTCTCATTCATGGCTATCTCGGTATTGATGACGACACGCTCTGGAGCATCATACAGGATGATGTGCCCGGGCTACTGTCGATGCTCAAGGCGCTGAAGAACGAGGCGCAGTCATGAACCCCAGCGGTGTCAAAATCATCGACCGCGTCTCCCCCTGTCGAGGCGATCAAGCGACTCAATCCACCCGGTGAGTCATACCATAGAGTTTATCGAAACTCTACCCTATCTTTACGAAGCAAATCAAGGCGCTCGCTACAGATGATGAGCTCAAGAAACTTCAGGTCGAACTCAAAGTGACAGCGTTCGAGTTATATACTTTTTGGCTACCGCTGAGATTATTTACCTGGTACTTGCTTACCCCAAGAATGTGAAAGACAACTTTACCAACGCTGAAAAGGTTAAGCTGAAAAAATTGACCAAATTACTCAAAGATGAGGTTTGAGCATGAGTGTTTTTAACGAATTAAAAGCTTCTCTTCAGGAGGCTGTCGATATTAAACAAGGTGCGAAATCACCCTCTCGTTTCTTCTACGAGCTGGCGTCGCACTAAACTCTGACTATGCTGCCGACTTTCAAATGATAGTGGTGCGTCAGCACACGCCCGGGAACCATTTCACGCTAGAAATGCTGTCCTAGAACCACACCGTCAACGTCGCACAGTACTCTCAAAAAGCGCATGACAAATGATCATCTCTTGCTTTAGCTTTACTACGCATCAGTTTTTATTCGCTACCAATATTTTTAATGAGTTAGAAGATTTTTTTCATATCGCTAATAACCACCATCACCAAAGACCAACCCTTCATCCAGTTAGTTTTTTCGCCTATCGCCGTGTGTTTGCTCGGGTTTATGCGGATTACTGTGGACTTTGAGAACTCAAGTAATCCCGTAAATTCGCACATTTTTTCTCTCTTAGCGCCAATATTCACTCTCCACCCCTGGATCTTTTTGCTTGATCTATGCGACTTGCTGAGTTAGCGATTTAAACTGATTAAGAAACAGCGGATGGGCAAAAACCACTCAATCGTTGATAACTAAGGGGGCTGGCATGCCCCTGTTCATCCACCATCGTCCAGCAACGTTGTGTAGAGATCGGCTTCCCTGCAGGTGTCTACGGTCTCGGGTGCGTAAGAATCCGGGTTCCGTGCATCGAGCTGGAAGTGGTATCTAATCGGTAGTGCTACTCATGCAAGAGTCAACAATGGGGCTAACGCTTCACATCACGGCGATTAACAAAAATAGTGTGGAGAAAGCGGGGTGCTTTTTACATGACATTTTTATTGTCTGTCACATTCTCTTCATATTTCTTAAGTAGTATCTGAGCACTTTCGATCACCTGGGGTGTTTAGCCCGCAATTGATGATCTTCTCCAAACTTTAATGATAAATATCACATTGGCATTTTATCTGTATGTGCTGATGGAGAGCTGTAAACACTTTTCATACCTCTGCTAGTAATCAAGATACGAGTTGATAATGAGGCAATTTATTAATGCTGTTATTTTCTTTATTTTTGCGTTCGCGGTAACCGATTCGATTTGGGCAAGAAGCGATAACGCAAAATTTTCAATAAATTTGTTTCAGGAAGGATTGCCGGTAGCAGATGCAGAGATTTTGATAAGCAGTGATCAGCCTATCAGGGCCGATGCGCGTTTTATCGATAGCAGCGCCACTTCATATATTTGGCGTGCAAGTGATGGAGCGCCTATCACCACTAACACCAATGGCAGTATTGCCGGTAGGCTGCCGCCAGGAAACTATCAGGTTCGTATTAGAACCTTAAAGAACCAGCTGTTTGAGTTTGATTTGCCGTTGCGGCCGGCGGAAGATGTGCAAATTTTAGTGACGTTTTATCCTGATGACAGAAGCCCGTTGCTCAATATCGAAAGTTCGGAAGCCGGTATTCTGGCGGGAGCGGAGTCGCCCATTCCTGCTGTTGAATTAGTGGGGGAGGGGACGATATCCGCGCAAGTCGTGTCGGCAGAAACACAAAAACCGGTAAAGGATGTACAGATTTTCATCAGTGGTCTGAATCAACGATTAAGAACGGACGAGCAAGGCCGAGTGCAGATCAATGTTCCGGTAGGCAAATACAGTGTTTCTTTATTGCATGCGGCCTACAATAGCCAGACGCGAGACGATGTGGAAATAGATAAGGATGAATTGACTGAACTGTCTTTCAGTTTAACTCCGGCGGGTGTCGAGCTGGCGGAATATGTCGTACTGGAGCCCCATCTGGCAGGTACTTTGACAGCAGTGATCGAGGAGCAAAAAACATCTGCAGAGGTTGCCACGATCATGAGCGCTGAGCAATTTAGCCGAAGCGGGGATTCCGATGTGGCCTCCGCATTGAGAAGGGCTTCTGGGTTGACGTTGGTGGGTGGGCAGTTCGTGTTCATTCGTGGCTTGGGGGAACGATTTTCTTCGACTCTGGTAAATGGTGCCGCGATTCCAAGTCCTGATCCCACGCGCCGGGTGGTGCCGCTGGATCTGTTCCCAACCAGCGTACTAGAAAGTGTGCTGGTACAGAAAACCTATTCGCCCGATCGCCCTGGTGAATTTGCGGGTGGAACCATCGAGCTGCGCACTAGGGGTATTCCGGATGAATTTTTCTTTAACCTTAATGCACAGATTGGCGTGATCGATGGTTCAACCTTTGCCAAATCGTTGTCTTATAAAGGGGGCGATCTGGATTTTCTTGGCTTTGATGATGGCACGCGCGCTATACCAGACTCGATTGCCGATGTTACCGCGGGAGGAGCGCGGATCGATACGAAAACGATTTTTAATCCGAAAGGGTTGACGCCTGCCGAGCTTGAAAGATTGGGGGAGGATCTGTCAGATAACTGGGATGTCAAGCAAAAGAGCGGTACACCTAACGGCAATATCCAGGCGTCGATGGGCGATGTGTTCGAATTAGGTGATTTTAGGGCAGGCTATATTGCCGCCGCCGGCTGGCGTAGTGAATTCAGGAATCAGAATGAAATCAACCGTGCATTCATCTCCACCAATAGAGAAGATAATGCACTGACTAAAATACAGGAGTTCAATCTTAGAAGATCGATGCAGGAGATACAGTTGAATGGTTACTTCGCGGCCGATATTGAATACAAGGATAACCACCGATTGTTTACTAAAAATATGTTTCTGCGCCAATCGATCGATGAAGCAAGGATTGCTCAGGGGTTCACTGACACTGAGTTGACGGATATTCGAAGAACACGTCTTAGATTCTTTTCCAATCAATTGCTGATGCATCAATTTGGGGGATCGCATGTTTTTGATTGGGCAAAAAATTTAAAAGTCGATTGGTTGTATACCAATGCAACGGCAGATAGAGAAGAGCCTAAAATGCGCGATTATCGGTTTGATCAGATCAGCCCGGGCGGGGATGCTTTTGCGTTCTCCAGACGATCTGACAGTAACCAGACTTTGTTTGCAGATCTAAAAGATAAGGATCAAAGCTGGCGTACCGATGTCAAGCTACCAATAGAGTTTTCACCCGACTATAAATTTTCGGTAGAAAGTGGCTTTATAACCCAAAATAAATCGCGAGTTTCCAGTATTCAGCGTTTCACCTATATCCCTGTCGGGCCAGATGCGAGAAATCCGGCTATCCTTGCCTTGCCATCACTGGAGTCCATTTTACAACCAGCCTATATTGGCCCGAATGGTTTCCAGATTCGCGATACGACCCGCCCCACCGATAGTTTTACTGCAACACAGGATTTGTTTTCTTACTATGGCAAGTTGGATGCCAATTTCTTCGAAACACTCAGAATATCGGGTGGCTTACGCTGGGAAGATAATAATCAGCGTGTGGAAACATTTCAATCGGTGGCCAATATGAATGCGCCCATTGTTTCAAAAATCAACCGAATCGATATGCTACCCTCCGTATCTGCAACCTGGTCGATCTCAGAAAAACAGCAATTCAGGACAGGGTTTAGTCAGACGATTTCCAGGCCGGATTTCAGGGAGTTGTCACCTGCGCCTTTTACGGACCAGAACACCAATCAGGAGACTATCGGTAATCCAGATCTGAAGCAGACTGCTATTACTAGTTACGATGCACGTTGGGAATATTATCTGTCACCGAACGAGACGGTGCTGGCCGGCTTTTTTTGGAAAGATTTAACGCTCCCGATCGAAGTGGTCGCCGTGCCGGGCAACGCGGGGTTACTGACTTTTCAGAACGCAGATAAGGCGCGTGTATATGGGGCGGAATTCGAATTAATAAAAAATCTAGGGTTTATTCACCCGCGGCTCGAGCATTTTACGATCGGCGGTAACTATACTTGGTCAACTTCAAGCGTTCAGCTCAACGAGCAAAATCTACAAGCTCAGACTACAGCCAATAGACCGCTACAGGGGCATTCGAGGCATATCATCAATTTTCAACTGGGCTATGACAACCCACAGTGGGGAACACAGGCTACGCTCTTATATAATGTGGCTAGTCAGCGTATCGAATCGGTGGGGTTGCTCGGCGCACCCGACAAATTTGAACAGCCCTTCAATCAACTTGATTTCGTGCTAAGCCAGAATGTCAATAAGTGGCTATCCATGCGCTTGACCATGAGGAATTTAATGGATGATAAATTTGTCGTGAAACAAGGTGATGAAGTCACCCGCGAATTCAGAAGAGGGCGTGAATTTGCATTGGGGGTCCGCATCAATTTCTAGGTGATGTCATCGGTGAACCGTAAGATATACAATGTCTTGGATAAAGCAAACCTCTATCGAGAGCGTGTTGGTTAGCATTTCTTTTTTTGGGGAGAGGATTGATTGCTTGCCAAAGCTTGACCCGATACGAGTGACGCCTTACCATGATTAATAGTCAAGATGGGGAAATTATAAAAGCAGTATGATTTTCCTATAAATCACTACGCCATGAATTCCTGAATGGCATATCATGAATGCTGCGAGTGTGTTTCACAAATCCCAAAAGTATATTTGTTGAGAGGTTGAAAATGGAGCGTTGCTGTGCGCAGTTACACGTAAATGCAGAGCGTGGATTTACGTTGCTTGAATTACTGGTGGTGATGGTCATCATCGGGTTGTTGGCCGCTTATGTGGGTCCTAGATATTTTTCACAGGTAGGAAAATCAGAAGTCAAGATGGCGCAAGCTCAGATTGATTCGCTTGAAAAAGCATTACATCAGTATCGTTTGGATGTGGGAAGTTATCCCACAACCGAGCAGGGGCTCAATGCGTTGGTCGCGCGCCCGGGCAACGAGCCGAAATGGCAAGGTCCCTATCTCGGTAAAACACCTCCTGCCGATCCTTGGGGGCGGCCTTATCAATATAGATACCCGGGTGAGCAAGCAGAGTTCGATCTGTTTTCATTAGGCAAAGACGGTCAACCGGGAGGTGCGGGAGAAGCTGCCGATATCACTAATTGGTAAACAGTGATGCGTTATACCGTAAAAGCAGTACTCGCTAAACAAGGCACAGTGCTGCTGCAGTTGGATGCGGCCAACGAAGAGGAGGTACGCAGCCAGATTGCTGCCCAGGGCGGGATGGTATTGAGCATCCAGCGAAACTTCGCGGGTTGGTTGCCTAGATCTAGAACACGTTTCCCGCTCACCCATTTCAGCCATGAACTCCTTTCTCTTTTAACGGCAGGTCTGAGCTTGGTAGAAAGCATCGAAACGCTCATTGAAAAAGAAGAAGATGGCGGGGTGCGTAAGATCATAGAAGAAATGCTTGCGCGCTTATACGAGGGGATGACATTCTCGCATGCGCTGGAAGCATATCCTCAAGCATTTCCCCCACTTTATATCGCAACGATCAGAGCAAGTGAGCGAACAGGTGATTTAACCGAAGCCCTGACGCGGTTTATCGCTTATCAGACGCAAATGGATTTGGCGCGGAAAAAAATGGTAGGCGCTTCCATTTATCCGGTGTTGTTGTTAGTGCTTGGAATGCTGGTATCCGTTTTTTTGTTACTTTTCGTGGTACCTAAGTTCAGCGCCATTTATGAAGATATCGGTGCAGATTTACCTTGGATGTCGCTCATGTTGATCAAATGGGGGCGGCTAGTGCATGAAAGTGGCTGGATGTTAGCTGGAAGTGCGGCTGTAATTTTTTCATTACTTGTGTATGGGTTTACACGTGCTGCGTTTCGTGCCCGACTGCTGCAAGGTTTATGGCGAATTCCGGCAATCGGCGAGCGCATGCGGATTTATCAGCTTGCGCGCTTCTATAAAACGCTGGGGATGCTGCAGCGTGGCGGTATTCCGATAACGAAAGCGCTGGAAATGGTAAGCGATCTTTTACAAGCTCATTTCCGGCCGCGGGTCATCATGGCGGCAACCCTTATTCGTGAAGGTAAAACCATTTCCAGCGCCATGCAAATTGCTGAGCTGACAACGGCAGTCGGTAACCGGATGCTACGGGTAGGTGAACGAACGGGTCTCATGGGAGAAATGATGGAGCGTATCGGCAATTTCCATGATGAAGAAATCGCCCGTTGGGTCGAATGGATGACTAAACTGGTCGAGCCATTATTGATGGCAGTTATCGGTACCGTGATCGGTGGTATCATCATTTTGATGTATATGCCTATTTTTGAACTAGCGGGAAGTATCAATTGATCGAAGCTAGCTTACCGTCATCAACAAAACCTGTGATTGATTTACAGCAGCTTGCACAGGCGCGTCAGCAGGCTGTGATCCAGAAAGCGCCTGTCATCAAGATACTGGAAGATATTGGCAATTACTCACCCAATGAATTGATCGAAGAGTTGGGTCAGTTGTTGCGGATGCCCGTGCTAAAAATGGAAGATTTACACGAGTTGCAGCCAGCTTTCGATATTTTGTCGTTTGCAGAAGCGGTCAAACAGGAGTGTGCGCTATTTCGAAGAGCGCATGAATACATACTCGCAGTATCTGACCCTTTCAAATCTTATTTGTACGCATGGGCAGATGAGTATATTCCAGTGAGTGCGACATGGTATCTGGTCCATCCGGCTGATTTATCTGCTTTCTTTACTCAGCAGGAAAAAAACATGCGGGCGATGGACAATGTTTTGCCGACTGAGCAATATGGAATGACAGAGGCAGGCATCGAAGATCTGTCATTAAAGACAATTCATGAAGGAACGAGTAAAGTCGTCAGGCTGGTGCATTCCACTTTATATGATGCGCATAAATCGCAAGCCAGTGATATTCATCTAGAAACTGTACCTGGTGCGCTGGCGATTAAGTATCGGATCGATGGTGTATTGACCATGATCGGGGTCATGCAGGGCGCTGATTTGGCGGAACAGGTTATTTCGCGAATTAAGGTCATGTCCGATCTTGATATTGCCGAGCGCCGTATTCCGCAGGATGGCCGCTTCAAAGTTTCGATTCAAGGGCGAGAAATTGATTTCCGCGTCTCGATTATGCCAAGTATTTTTGGTGAAGATGCGGTACTGCGGATTCTTGACCGTCAAGCGCTCACTGATCATGTTGAAGGATTAACGCTCAATCAGCTTGGCTTCGGCCAATCAGCCATTGCCAGTATACGCCGGTTGAGTTCGGAGCCTTATGGTATGTTGCTGGTGACTGGACCGACGGGAAGTGGCAAGACCACTTCACTATATGCGGCTATCTCGGAAGTGAATCGTGGTGATGACAAAATTATCACCATTGAGGATCCTATCGAATATCAGTTGCCAGGGGTGCTGCAGATCCCTGTCAACGAAAAAAAAGGCCTCACTTTTGCACGCGGCTTACGTTCAATTTTGCGGCATGATCCCGATAAAATTATGGTGGGTGAAATCCGTGATGCCGAAACAGCGCAAATTGCTATCCAGGCAGCGTTGACTGGCCACTTGGTATTTACCACGGTGCACGCCAATAACGTTTTTGACGTGATCGGTAGATTTTCTCATATGGGTGTCGATCCCTATAGTTTCGTTTCAGCGCTGAACGGTATCGTTGCGCAGCGGCTGGTTCGCCAGTTGTGTCCTCATTGCGTTGTTGAAGAGCAACCGGATGATCAATTAATTGCCGAATCGGGTATCCCCCTTGAAGAGACAGCAAATTATCAGTTTCGGGTTGGCAAAGGATGCGGGCAATGCCGGGGGAGTGGCTATCGAGGACGGAGTGCAATTGCTGAGATTTTGTTGCTCAATGACGAAATCCGAGAATTGATCATCGCACAGGCGACAATCCGTCGTATCAAAGAAGCTGCCCGACAAAACGGTACCCGGTTTCTACGTGAAGCAGCTCTGGAGATGGTAAAAGCAGGACAAACTAGTTTGTTGGAGGCTAACCGTGTCACGATTGTGGCGTGATCAAATTCAGATTTTTTTTGCACCCGGTCGAGTGGATATGGTCAGAACATTCCGCGGAATAAAACCCAAGCAATCGCCTAAAATAGCGACCAATTCAGTTTCTCAGCAGGATGCAGTTGCATGGAATGCTACTTTGCGTCAGTTGGAACAAATGGTGGAAATGGAAAATGCTTCATCAAGCTTGGCGGGTGCGGAGATGTCCGTGACGCTCTCAAACCATTTCGTGCGCTATGCGGTTGTTCCACCTCAACCGGAAATTACGGAACCTGCAGAATTGCTGGCTTTTGCTCACTTCCATATGCGCGAAGTATATGGAGAGCGTGTCGAAAATTGGATGGTGAGTTTGAGTGAGGGAGGGCCAGATAAGGGAGTGGTGAGCGCAGCGATTGAGCGCGATCTTTACCAAGCACTGGAGGCGCTCTCATTGCGTCATCGAATCAAGCTGAAGCAGATCGAACCCTACCTGACTGTAGCTTTCGATCAATGGTGTACATCATTTGACGATAAGCGATTATGGTTTGTTGTCATTGAGCCGGGAAGATTGTGCATTGTTCTGATTTCCAATGGTAATTGGCAGTCAATCCGGAATCAACGAGTCGTACGCACACTAGAAGACGAATTATTTGCTTCACTTGAGCAAGAGGTTATTTTATCCGGTCATCGAGAGCCGGTTGAACGAGTGTATTTATGCGCGCCAGAACATGCGAATTTGGCATTACCGGCCGATCGAGAGTGGCAGTTTGTCTTTTTGCCGAATAGTAAAATACCCGCACCTCGACATTTTCCTTCTATATTGGCAAGGAGAACGGATTATGCATAGCCTAAAACTTAAGTTTCCTTACGCGGGACAGCGAACCAGTGCGGTTGATTATCTATTGCTCGGATTGGGAATTTTTGCCCTGATCGTTTGTATTCATCAGATGAAATCGGTCATGGAGGAAATCGCATATTGGGAATCGCGCATAGCGCGTTTTGAGCAACAGCAGCAACATAGAAAAACGCCCAGAACACCGATTGCGCGAGTCACTCAAGAAACTCAGCAAGAGCTCAAACAGGCTGCTGAGGTTTTAAGGCAAATCAATTTGCCGTGGGAAGCATTGTTTGACTCGCTGGAGTATGCAATGAGTAAAGATATTGCGTTATTATCCGTGCAGCCCAATATAGCCAGTCGTTCGATACGAATCACCGGTGAAGCGAGAAATCTTGCGGGATTGACTGATTTTGTAGAAGCAATGGAGCGCGAGACTATTTTTGAGAACGTACATTTACTTAGCTATAAAGTGAAACAAGAAAATCCCTATCGCCCCCTTGCCTTTACTTTGACTTCTGCATGGATCGATCTGCTTTAGAAAGACTATTGGTCCAGGCGCGCTGGCAAGCATCGAAGCTGACAACAATAGGAAAAATAGGCGCGGGCTTGCTCATGCTCGCCTTTGTCTTTTTTATGGCGGCTATTTCACCCCAAAATGAGGAGCTTGAGAAACTTGCAAAAAAAGCCGCATCGTTGCAGCAGCAAACTCGCCTTAAATCTGGTGAAAGCGTTAGGCTGGATGATAATCAGGCTTTACAGGTTTTTTATGATTTCTTTCCTAATATCGACTCATCACCTTATTGGATCAAGGAGTTAGACAGGGTAGCTAAGAAAAGGGGGGTTGAGCTAACTGGTAGCGAATATCGATTAATACAAGATAAAGAATCGAAACTTGTGCGCTACGAGATGATTTTGCCTGTGCGTGGCAGCTATCCACAAATACGCGCTTTTATAGCTGATGCATTGGAAGCGGTTCCAGCGATCGCTTTGGTTGATGTCATCATCAAACGTGAAGATATCAAAGCCGGGAAGCTGGATGTTCGTCTTAGTATGAATCTTTATTTACACAACTGAAATGGATAAGCGCGCGACTCGCATTCGCCGATTGGTTTTAGGTGTTGCTTTATTGGCAACATTGCTTGCCGTGATAGGGCTGGAAGAGAGTGATCTCGAATTGGAGGAAGTTACAGTACAACCGATTTTACCTACTCGATCCGATTCGGCTAACGCGCGTAGTAAAAAAAGTGATGCAGGACCGTTGCTTGTAGAACAACTTGGGCAACGAACTTTTAGCGCAGAAGCGGATGATATCTTTGCGGCGGCTTCCTGGGAACCGAAGCGGCCCATTGCGAGTGTTTCTCAGTCTTTTTTTGCGTCCAGACAGAATACGCCGCCCCCTGTCGCTGCACCACCGCCCGCTCCGGTAGCGCCTCCACTGCAATTCAAGTACGTTGGCAAAGTGATTGAGGGTAATCGAACGAGCGTGTTTCTTTCTATTGCAGAAAATAACTATGTCGCCAAAGAAGGTGAACGTATCGATGCTAACTACCGGCTCGATCGTATACGCGACGATGTGATCGAGTTCACTTATTTACCGCTAGGTATCAAACAGACGCTTTTTATCAATAACGATAACCGTGGAAGGCTTTAATGAAATTAGTCAGAAATGTCTTCGCTATCTTGCTGCTGGCATTATTAACGAGCTGTGCGACTTATTCTACCCGTAACCAAGCGTTTACGGAGGGTAAACAATTGATTGCCCGGGGACAATTGGATGCGGGTTTGAAAAAACTCGAACAAGCAGCTTATGAAGAGCCTGAAAACAAGGAGATTCGGGCAGTCCTTACACGCGAGCGGGAGGCAATTATCGGTCAAATGTTGATCGATGCGGAAAATGACCGATTGGCGGGAGAGCTCGATCTGGCCGAACAAAAGTATCGCCATGTCCTGGAGATCAACGCTCATAATGAACGGGCAAAAGCAGGCTTGGAAGCGCTCAACCTAGAACGATATCAGCAAGGCATAATCAATCGGGCAAAGGAATTGCTTGCACAAAATGATGTGGAAGGTGCGGAAGCCGCTGTAAGAGCAGTTTTGCAAGAAAACCCGTTACATGAGGGTGCGCGCCAGTTAGTCAAACTGATTAACGAATATATCGTACGTACTGAAGATCCTGGATTGGCGCTCGTTTCGGCTTTTCATGATCCCATTACCATGGAATTTCGCGATACGAGCCTGAAATCTGTCTTCGAGCTCATTTCGCGTACTGCAGGGATTAATTTTATTTTTGACCGAAATGTTCAGCAGGAAGCTAAAACATCGATTTTTGTGCGAGATAATCCGATAGAAGACGTACTGAAATTGTTGTTAATGACCAATCAGCTTGCTTACAAGATTCTGAATAACAATACACTGTTGATTTATCCAGATACGCCTGCCAAGCAAAAAGAATATCAAGAGCTGGTGGTGCGCAGTTTTCATGTGGTGAATACCGATGTCAAGCAGATGGTTGCGATGATTAGAGGGTTGGTCAAGGCAAAAGATATTTACGTTAATGAAAAACTTAACCTTTTCGTGATAAGAGATACGTTGGAAGCGATACGTTTGGTAGAGCGCCTGGTCGCTATTAATGATTTTCCTGATCCAGAGGTCATGCTGGATGTCGAAGTGCTGGAGATTAATCGCAATCGACTCATGGATCTCGGGCCTAGATTGCCACAGAGTGTCTCCTTCAGTGGTGTGCCGGGTGCTGGGGCTGCAAATGTGGCATTGGATCAGATTGGATTTGGGTTGAGTCATTTTGCTGTCAATAATCAAGTTGTTATTGATCTTAAAAAGAATCTTACTGTCAATGATATTCTTGCCAATCCGCGTATACGGGTTAAAAATCGCGAGAAAGCAAAAATTCTTCTGGGCGATAGAATTCCTATTTTTCAATCGAATGCGACAGCGACCGGCGTGGTATCTCAGAATGTCACCTACATTGATGTGGGGCTGAAATTAGAGGTCGAGCCCGTTATTTCATTTAACAGCGAAGTATCCATAAAAGTCTCACTAGAAGTGAGCACGCTCGGCGCTAGAGAAACGCAGGGCAATGCAACCGCTTTTAGAATTGGCACACGCAGTGCAGAGACGTTGTTGTCGTCAAGGGATGGTGAGACACAAATATTGGCAGGTCTCATTCAGGACAGCGATCGGCGGGCTTTTGCCGGTATTCCGGGTTTAATTGATTTGCCTGTATTGGGTAGATTATTCACGAACCAGAATTTTAATCGGGAAAGGACGGAAGTCGTTTTGCTGGTTACGCCACGGATTGTGCGTAATGTTACACAACCGACCAAGCTGGAAAGTGAATTTCACTCTGGCACGGCTAACGCAGCAGGTCGCCTACCTGTAACCATTCGGAAAACGGCGCCGCAATCGCTTGCTATGGCGCCTTCAGGCCCCGCATCCAATATTCGTTCTGTCTTTGGAGGTGCAGCGCAGCCTGCTTTTCCATCTGAGGATGCGGATTTAGCACCCAACCCATTTGCTGCAGCGGCTGCACAATCTAGTGGGGCGACGCCAACACTGAGTTTGTTGGCGCCGTCTACGGTGGGTATGGATCGTGAATTTACGGCTACAGTAAGACTCGTTACTCAAAATACTCGCTTAACGAGTGAGCTAAATCTGACCTATGATAAAGACATGCTTGAAGTACTGGATGGTGGCGAGAAATCGGGAACGCGCACGATCAAGCTTGGCAGGGAAGAACCAAGTGGGATGACGGCGGTCATACGTTTCAAAGCAATTAGTGCAAATCCTGGCAGTACCGAAATCGCAATTCAAAGTATGGCGACGCAAGATGAGAATGGCAACCCCGTAGAAGTCAATTTACCCCCCGCCGTGAGTATAGAAATTCAGTAGTATGCAAAAGAGAAATACCGGATTATTAGTATCGGTTTGTCATGGATTTACCTTGGTTGAGTTAATGGTTGTCGTGGCCATCGTAGCGATACTGGCTTCTGCTGTTATGCCTTTTCGTGAAATTGCAATCAAACGCGAGAAGGAACAAGAATTGCGCCTTGCTCTGCGTCAAATTCGTACAGCTATTGATGCATACAAACAAGCTACTGATGAGGGATTAGTGGAAAAGAAAGCGGATGAATCAGGTTATCCGCGTAAGTTGGAAGATTTGGTGGAAGGGGTGCCCAATATCAAAGATCCTAAAAAGAGCACAATTTATTTTTTGCGGCGTTTGCCTCGCGATCCAATGGTAACGGATTTCGATGAAGATTTGCCGAGTGCCGATACCTGGGGAAAGCGTAGCTATGAGAGCCCGCCCGACAATCCTGAAGAGGGAGATGATGTTTTTGATGTTTATTCGCGTTCCGATCGTGTGGGGTTAAACGGCGTGCCCTATAGTCACTGGTAATGAGTATATTAGAAATTCGCCGGCGAACTGGGTTTACGCTCATCGAATTGTTGGTCGTGATGGCTGTTATTGCCACCTTGCTGAGCATCGTATCGCCAAGATATTTTAATTCGGTCGATCGGGCCAAAGAAGCGGTACTACGACAAAATCTAAGTATCATGCGTGATGCTATCGATAAATTCTATGCGGATACAGGTGCTTATCCATCCAGTTTGGAACAATTGGTGGAGGAACGGTACATTCGTGCTATTCCGATTGATCCGATGACAGACAGCGCTTTCACTTGGATTGAAGTGCCTCCTCCTGACGAAGAGTTAGAGGGTACCTATGATGTGCGCAGTAGTTCAGACAGACAAGCGCTAGACGGAACGTTTTACGATAAATGGTAATATGCGAAGGAGGCGCTTGCCAAGAGCGCGGTTATATCTATCTATGGACATTATTTGCAGTTGCGCTGGCGGGTGTTACGCTAGCAGGTGTTGGCCCGATGTGGCAAATTGAATCTCAACGGCAGAAGGAAGTGGAACTTTTATTTGTGGGCGATCAATTTAGACGTGCGATCGAATCGTATTACAATCACTCAACCGGAAAAGCGAAACGGTATCCAGAGTCACTTGAACAATTATTGGAGGACCGAAGTGCCTTGGTGATCAAGCGTCATCTAAGAAAAATATTTTACGATCCCATGACTAATAGTTTGGAATGGGGATTGATCGAGCAGCCTGAAACAGGTATTACAGGCATCTATAGTCTGTCACCCAAGGTGCCTATCAAACGAGCCAATTTTCCTGAGCAATACTCAGCTTTTTCAGAAGCTAAAAGCTACAAGGATTGGAAGTTCGTTCATGCTGCTGAGTCAACTACGGATACCGGGAAGCAACGATCCCCTTCCTCTCAGTCAGGAACTTCCGGTACTGCGTCAACCAACCCTTTTTCTGGCAACCCTGCTTCATCGGGGGCGAATCCTTTCTCGCAAAACCAAAACCAGTCACCTGCAAGTGGCGCTAACCCCTTTTCGCGTGGCTCAGCAACAGAGTGAAATGTCGCGCTCTTTGGGGTGGAGTCGTTTGATTGAAGGCAAGCTTCGTATGTTTGTTGAATTCCAGTGTAATAGTATTAATCGCCTGTTGTCAGGGAAAAAACGATATTCAGCACGTGTCAAGTTGGCTAAATATACCGTACTATAAGAACTGGTTTTATTTTTGTTAGTCTTAATGTTTTTATTGGCTCGATTTAGATGAATTTTAGAATGTATTGGATATGGTTACTCCTTGCACTGGCAGGCTGTATGCAACTTCCCAAGGTTGAAGGCCCACAGGGTGCAGATTTCGCTGGAAAAACTCAAAAAGGGCAGTCTCTTGTACCCAAGCAGGAATTAACGAGTGAAATATTGTTTGATTTTTTACTCGGTGAAACGGCATTGCAACGAGATAATCTCGATGTCGCGGTAGAAAGCTATACGAGGCTTGCAAAGAAAACGCGCGATCCCCGCATAGCAGAGCGCGCAACCGATATCGCACTGCGTGCACGTCGGTCTGATGAAGCGGAGCAGGCGGTGGTCTTGTGGATCGAGCTGGAACCTGATGCAATCAATGCACGACAGGCAGCAGCAGCGCTATTTGTAAGTATTGGTAAATTAGAGAAGGCACGTCCGCACCTTGAGAAATTACTGTCTTCAGACAGGAGTGCTGCTGATAAAGGTTTTATGCATCTAAGCAGGCTGCTGTCGCGCCATAGCGATAAAAATGCAACATTAAAGCTGATGCGGCAACTCGCAACACCTTATCCTGATTTGCCCGAAGCGCATTTTGCCGTTTCTCAGGCTGCATGGGCTGCTAATCAGCTTGAGCTTGCGCTCAAAGCAATGAAGCGGGCATTAGCTTTGCGTCCTGACTGGGAGATAGCCGCAATTCATCAAGGCCGTATCTTGCAGAAGATTGCTAACGCTGAAGCAATGGCTTTTTATGAAAATTACCTGGCAAAATACCCTAAAGCAAATGACATGCGCATTGCCTACGTTCGCATGCTGATGTCAGAGAAAAACTTCGCTTCGGCTCGAGATCAATTCGAGAAGTTGATGGTAGAGAACCCCTTTAATGCTGATATAGCGCTTGCCGTTGGTCTATTATCGCTCGAATTGAATGATATCGCCGGGGCGGAGGAAAATTTTAAAAAGGCATTGGATTTGGGTTATGAGGACCCTGATAATATTTATTTTAATTTGGGACGTATTTATGAAGTCACCCAGCAAACTGAAAAGGCAATGGAATTTTACCGCCAAGTCAGCGGGGGTGAACGATATTTGCTGGCTCAAATTCGTTACGCAGTTTTACTCCTTAGGAAAGAAGGGATAGGTTCTGCACGTCATCATTTGCATCAATTGTCCCCTGAGAATGATCAGCAATATGCGCAGTTAATACTGGCTGAAGCGCAACTGCTGAGAGAAGTAAACGCTCATGATGAAGTTTTCAATTTATTGGATAAAGGTTTGTCGAAGATCCCGGATCATCCTGATCTGCTATACGATCGCGCTTTGGCAGCGGATAAAATCGGGATGTTTGATATTACGGAAAGGGATTTGCGTAAGTTAATTGAGCTGAGACCGGATAACGCACATGCTTATAATGCATTAGGCTATAGTCTGGCAGAGCGTGGTTTGCGTTTACCAGAAGCATTGGCACTGATTAAGAAAGCAGTCGAACTAGCACCTGATGATCCTTATATTATGGATAGTTTAGGTTGGGTCTATTACCGGATGGGAAAATTAAATGAAGGGTTGAATTATTTGAATTTAGCCTTTGCATCTCGACCTGACCCAGAGATTGCTGCACATTTGGGCGAAGTGCTTTGGGCCAAAGGTGCAAGAGAGGATGCTGAAAAAATTTGGCGTTCTGCACTCGAGGCGAACCCAGGTAATGAAGTATTGTTGGATACCATGAAACGCTTAATGCAAGAGTGATGATGTGATATAGCTAATTTCTTTAATTGAGTATTTTAAGTGCATTAACGCGTTGTTCGATTTTTTTAATCATGTGCTGATAGCGGAGAGTGTCGGTTCCTCCAAAACGTCGAGTAAACTCTGATTCAGACAAATGCTCAGGAAGATCAGACCAATAGGGCATCAGATCAGTATCTTTAAGTGCATTTGAGCTCATCATCACTTGCAGCCTGTGCGCAGAGGCAGGGCTGGCAGTTGCTTGTTCGGCAAAGCGTATGCCAGCTTGATTTGCGGCGATATCATTAAACGAAAAGCCGCTACCTGAACGCGAATCTTCTATTTCTTTATAAATACCAATCGCATCGGAAAGTATTGTGTCCGCATAGGCTGTGATGGCTGCCGATGCCATGAAATGCTTGGCAAAATCCCTTCGCCCATCAAGCGTGATATTAAGTCTGGCAGGATGAGGCCAATTGCTTGTTTCGGGAGAAAGCAGCTTAAAAGGGAGGCCCAGTACATGAAATGTTATCGCGAGTATGGCAGCACGATTTTCCTCTGCAGGGTTGTTCTCATTGGTAGATCGACGGGCGGCAAGTTGCATTGCCGATGTCAGGTATTCAGAAAGTGGAATGGCGGTTCTATTTCTAAAGTGCTCGTTATTAACTAACATGAGATGGTAGCGAAGCACGCTTTCTCTCTCTTGTTGGTTAATTATTGGCACCGCATTTGCTAAATCGCTCGTTTTTTCAAAGACCTCGCCATCCCACCGATAAATAATGCTGAGACCTTCCGGGGATATACTGATATGTTGAAGCATGTCCAATCCCGCATTGAATTCCGAATAATTATGTTGTAACCAATAAAGAAATTGTTGTGTGAGTAAACGTGTCAGAAATTCTGGAATGAAAATATTTCCAATTCGTAGTGACTGTGGGGAAGGAAAATGATTGGTTTCTGTGAAAGCAACCTCAAGATTTAGGTAGCCACTTAGCCAATCATTGGGTAGGGGGTACGTCAGCTGGAGGAGCGCCCCGCCATCTGTCAATGACGTTTGTGCACGACCATTGGCGAAAAGATGGGTCAGATAGTTGATGGCAATATCGATATCTTCTGGAAGAATGTTGGCGATCGTTATTTTCCCCGGATAAGCATCCCGGCGATGCTTATCAATGATGTGCTTGAAACGTTCTATATGCTCGGGTGCAATGTTGGCACTCCTTTCAATCAATGGCTTATTTTCAATGGTTAGATACAGTATGGTTACAAGTGAAGAAATAAATAGTAATGAACAGATTGCTGCAAACCGAATAAATTTACCCAACTTTTTTACCACCAATAACGATAGGGTCCGTAGTAACCTCTGAAAAAGTAAGGATTGCCATAATAAGGATAAGGCGGGTAGCCATATCTACCGGGTCCATAATAGTTATATCGGTAATGCTTTGGCCACAAGTAAATGGCGGTAGCGGCAATAAGCGGAACACGTATAGTTTTATTGCCAATGGTGCGTTCTATGTCCCCTTTCAGTGTGCCAGCAACTGTAATTTCGGTATCTTTGGCATAAACAGCGGGATCTAGAAATTCGCTGCTTTCTATGACGAATCGACCTTCATTCTTTTTAGCGATCTGTGGATAACCTTTGTAATCGAGCGGATAAAATAAAACTTGTACTAAGCTGAAATCTTTTTCATTTTCCACATCTATGATGATTCCACCCCAGCGGACAGGGACGTTCTTGTAGGCCTCGATGTTTTGGCTTGCTGCTTGATAGGGTACAGCAGTAACTGGGAAATCTCTTACTGCTGGCGGTAAGCTGGTGCATCCACTCATAAGAAGAAATAGAGTGAACAATAATAAAGGTGATTTCATATGACCTCCTCTCATGGCCATGGCTCTTTTTCCTGAAGGAAAATCGCGGCAAGCCAATGCAATCGTAATAACCTATTTGACAAAGAATGGTCGGGATAATTTCAATGTAAGTGGTTGTGGTACGCTTTTGGCCACATACCCGTTTTAACATTTGATATGTGCTGAATGGAAAAAAACTAATAAGCTAAAGTTAAATACTTCGAATATTGAGTAAAATTATTTGCACCTTCCGATTGAAAGGTATAATAACCGTTTTGCTATCAACTTAATTAAATTGATAATGACATTATCTTCTCTTATTGTTGTAGCCCGCTGATTTTACTGATGTCAATAGATCCCGAGAAAATGCATGGAGCCCAGTCTGTGCTGGAAATTAAAAGTAGCACTTTTTTTGTGCCGGTAATGGTTCTGTACAGTAATGATTTGGTATTGATTGAACAAAAGCTGCAGCAAAAAGTATCGCGAGCGCCGGAGTTTTTCAGTAACTCGCCTATCGTATTCGATCTGCAAGAATTGAACAATAAACATCAAGAAATAGATGTCATAAAATTAGTGGAGGTGATTCGCAAAAATGGCCTGTTTCCTATCGGAGTGCGAGGAGGTAATGAATGTCAAGTGGTACAAGCAAATTCGATTTATATCCCTGAAGATACGACTCGCGGAAATCAGAGCATAACAACAGAAACACCTAAAATATCTACTTCTGTTCCTGAATCCCAACCCAAGACTAAGGAAGAGATCGTCAACAATACCGCAACATTGATTACCCAGCCCGTTCGCTCGGGCCAGCGTATTTATGTATCTGGTGATTTGATTATATTGACGCAAGTTAGCGCAGGAGCTGAGATCATGGCTGAGGGTAATATTCATGTTTACAACACGCTAAGAGGAAGAGCACTTGCGGGGGTTCAGGGTAATACTGATGCAAGAATTTTTTGTTTTGATTTGCAGGCCGAGCTTATTTCAATAGCAGGGGACTATAAAACGAGTGAGGACCTTAAAGAAGTTGCTCGAAAGAAACCCGTGCAGATCTATTTGCAGAACCATGCTTTGATCGTAAAAGAATTAATATAGGATATTTCAGCTAAGGAGAATCAATTGGCAAGAATTATTGTCGTTACATCGGGCAAAGGAGGGGTGGGCAAGACGACCACAAGTGCTGCAATTGCCATGGGACTGGCAAAGAGAGGGCACAAGACAGTTGTGATCGATTTTGATGTGGGTTTACGTAATCTTGATCTCATCATGGGTTGTGAGCGGCGAGTTGTTTATGATTTTATTAATGTTATTAACGGAGAGGCCAATCTTAATCAAGCGTTAATACGTGATAAGAACTGCAATTTACTTTATATTCTGCCAGCGTCACAAACGCGTGATAAAGATGCATTAAGTTTGGAGGGCGTAGGAAGAGTTTTGGAAGAACTCTCCAAGGATTTTAAGTATATCGTATGTGATTCACCTGCAGGTATTGAGAAAGGAGCCAATCTGGCCATGTATTATGCAGATGATGCATTTGTCGTGACCAATCCAGAAGTATCTTCTGTCAGAGATTCGGATCGCATGCTGGGAATACTGGCGAGCAAGTCTCGCAGAGCTGAACTGGGAATGGAGCCTATTAAAGAGTATTTGTTACTGACGCGGTATGATCCAGATCGAGTAGAATCGGGAGAGATGCTTAGTTTGGATGATGTGCAAGAAATATTGTCCTTACATTTGTTAGGCATCATTCCAGAATCGAAATCCGTTCTCAATGCTTCTAACTCAGGTATTCCTGTAATTTTGGATGAAAAAAGCGATGCGGGCCAGGCTTATGCTGATGTTGTGGCTCGTTATCTTGGCGAAAAAAGACCCCACCGTTTTATCGAGAGTAAGAAAGGGTTCTTCAGGAAGCTTTTTGGAGGGAAATAATGAGTCTACTAGATTATTTTAGATCATCTAAATCCAAAACAGCCTCTGTTGCAAAAGAAAGATTGCAGATTCTCGTCGCACATGAGCGTTATTATCGCAATAAACCTTCTTATTTGCCGCAATTACAAGAAGAATTACTGGCCGTGATTCGTAAGTATGTCAATGTGGAGCAGGATGCTATTTCAGTAAAATTTGAGCAAGATGAAAATCAAGAAACGCTTGAGCTGAATATTGTATTACCTGATGCTCAGGGCAGTAAAAGTGCAGCAGAAATTGCCAAAAGTAGTCTTTGATTAATTAGATTTGACTGCGACGAGCCGGGCGTCTCAATGTGCTTATCTCAAATTAGCAATTTGAGATAAATAAGAAAACGATAGTGAATTGTTGAGTCTATAGGCCATATATCGATTTTGTGATGGAGAAATGGGCCGTATGAACGGTAAGCGTTATTTATTCCCTAATTTGTCTTGTCCGTTGGAGTGAGGAGTATGTGTTGTATAATGCCACAGACAGCAAACAGCGTGTTGTCGGTTATGGCTTCTCGTTATAAGAGTTGGTCATGCAGAATCTTTTACTTCGCGCTCAAATGGGACCAGTACGCGCTACACTCTATCCGATGGTGATTTCTAGGAGGCTGTCCGAAAATAGGTTGATCTACGCCGGACAGCCTCCTAGATAGTGAATGCTGTCCTATCTTTTCAATTCTGTTAGCAAGCAACGTAGGTTGGATTCCATTGGTGAATGTTGTTATCAATAATCATAGGTTGGTTGCTTTATGGCGACTATTCTTCTGTGTGCTTCCAATATTTGCGGGTTGCGCTGCGTTGGAAAAAAGAGAAGCTGTCGTCACTACCCTTATTATTCGCCCGACTGAAGACGCGGCGAGTACAGAGGCGACTAATTTTAGCTTGATTGGGCGAGTTCTCGTCAAGACGGACAGGCAGGGGTTTTCTGGAGGAGTACATTGGCAGCATAGTGATATTAGTGATGAGATCCTACTTTTTTCTCCGTTAGGACAGACAGTTGCTCAGATTAATCGTGATCTGGAAGGAGTAAGACTGATTACATCTGAGCAAAAAGCTTATCATGCAGCTAGTGTGGAAGATTTGACGGAAGAAGTGTTAGGTTGGCGTTTACCGTTGGCAGGGTTGCAATTTTGGATCTTGGGTACACATTCCCCGCTGACTTTTTCTGAGATAGATTTGGATAAAAATGGCCGCACAGTGGCAATTAGGCAGGATGGCTGGCAAATTGTTTTTTTAGATTATTTTTCTCAACAAACTACAAAGGATCGTTATTTTCCAAGAGTAATGGAGCTTAGTCGAATCGATTTGAAATTCAGATTGGTCATCGATAATTGGAAAGTCGAAGATTAGTATTTTTTGGAATCTTGAGAACATACAACGAACCGACAAAATCATGCAAACTTATCCTGCGCCCGCCAAACTTAATTTATTTTTACACGTGACTGGGCAAAGAGAGGATGGTTATCATCTGCTACAAACGGTTTTTAGATTTCTAGATTTTTCAGATCGACTTAGCTTTGTTTTAAGAGAGGATGCCGTTGTTAAGTTGCATACTCCAATTGCGGATGTGCCTGTAGAGAAAAACTTGTGTATTCGGGCTGCGCGTTTGTTACAGCAGAAAAGCAACACCCCTATGGGCGTAGAAATTTCGCTTGAAAAACATATTCCAATGGGAGGCGGATTAGGTGGAGGTAGCTCGGATGCAGCAACGACTTTGTTGGTGCTTAACCGATTATGGCATCTGAATTATAGCAAGAAAGAATTGATAGAATTGGGGCTGCAATTGGGGGCAGACGTACCTGTATTCATTTTTGGTGAAAATGCATTTGCCGAAGGCATTGGAGAGCAACTTACCTCAATCGATCTGCCACCGGCATGGTATTTAGTGTTGATACCATCGGTGCATGTGTCGACAGCAGAGATTTTTTCAAGTAGGGAATTGACACGAAATACAATTCCTATCACAATACCGCCCTTTTCCATCTGGCAGGGACGTAATGATCTTGAATCGGTGGTTTGCCGGATGTATCCTGTTGTGGCAAGATATCTTGCTTGGCTTAAGCAGCAGAAGGATGCCAGTTTGGTTGCCATGAGCGGATCGGGTGGATGTGTATTTGCTGAATTTGCGAATGAACAGACCGCTAGAAATGCATTTCAGCAGCTACCTGATGGTATGAGGGGTTTTGTTGCAGCAGGATTAGCTTATCATCCATTACGAAATTTTTTGGAAGAGTAATGAATTTGGGGAGTCGCCAAGCGGTAAGGCACCGGATTTTGATTCCGGCATTCGTAGGTTCGATTCCTACCTCCCCAGCCAGTATCAATTCAAGGAACAACAAGATCAATTTGAGTAATTTGATTCTTGACCGCAGGGCAGCACATAAAATTACCATGATTTAGCAAGCTTTCAATGGCCAGAATAAGTGTCTGTGTTACCCAGTTACCTAATTAGACAAAGCGAAGGATAGCCTCATGTCTTACGATAGCTTAATGGTGTTTACGGGTACAGCCAATCCGCAACTTGCGCTGGATGTAGTCAAGTATCTTAATATTCATCTGGGACGAGCGACAGTAGCTCGCTTCAGCGATGGTGAGATCATGGTTGAGATTCTTGAAAATGTACGTGGTAAGGATGTATTCGTGTTGCAATCCACATGTGCGCCGACCAATGATAGTTTGATGGAAATATTGGTGATTGTGGATGCATTGAAACGGGCTTCGGCAGGACGGGTTACAGCAGCGATCCCTTATTTTGGCTATGCGCGGCAAGATAGAAGGCCACGCTCGGCACGCGTACCGATTACAGCCAAAGTGATTGCCAATATGCTTACGTCCGTGGGAGTCGATCGCTTGCTGACAATGGATTTGCATTCGGATCAAATTCAAGGGTTCTTTGATATTCCTGTAGATAACATTTATGGCATGCCGATCTTACTCGGCGATATCTGGAAGCATAATTATCAGGATTTGATCGTAGTATCTCCCGATGTCGGAGGCGTTGTTCGTGCAAGACATTTGGCTAAGCGTCTAGAATGTGATCTGGCGATTATTGATAAGAGGCGCCCTAAACCAAATGAATCGAAGGTTATGAATATCATTGGTGAAGTGGAAGGGCGAACCTGTGTCATTATCGATGACATGGTGGATACGGCCAATACCTTGTGTGAGGCTGCCAAGGCCTTAAAAGAAGAAGGTGCAGTGAGTGTTGTGGCTTATTCCACGCATGCGGTTTTGTCAGGCAGGGCCGTTGAACGTATTGCAAATTCGCATCTCGATAAACTGGTTGTGACAGATACTATTCCACTTCGGCAGGACGCTAAAATGTGTGAACGTATTTGTCAATTGAGTGTGGCGAATTTATTGGGCGAGACCATGCTGCGAATAAGCAATGAGAGCTCGTTGAGCTCTTTGTTTATGGAGTAAATGGAAGTTATTTTCGATTTATTTTTTTGATTTATCTGGTCGCGGATAAATCTTGTTCGGGAGGATTAAATGCAGATTGAAATTGATGCAAATAAACGTAAATTGCAGGGAAAGGGTGCGAGCCGCCGCCTGCGTGCAGTAGGTAAGGTGCCGGGCGTAGTGTATGGTGGAGAGGGCGCCGCGCAATCCATAGAATTGGATCATAATAATCTATTTCATAAGCTTAGGTTGGAAGCGTTCCATGCGTCGGTTTTGTCGTTAAGCGTTGATGGTATTAAGGAACAAGTATTATTGCGCGACGTGCAGATGCATCCGTATAAACCGCAAGTGCTTCATGTTGATTTTCAGCGTATTGATAAGAACAAGAAGATACACATGAAAGTGCCTTTACACTTCATTAACGCTGATGTCTCGCCCGGAGTGAAGCTTTCGGGTGGAACGATAAGTCATGTGTTGACCGAAGTAGATGTATTGTGCTTGCCTAAAGATCTGCCTGAATTCATCACGGTTGACTTATCGGAAATGACTGCTGGCAGTACTTTGCATTTGAGTGACCTTAAAATGCCGGAAAATGTAGAGATTTCCTCGTTGGTTAAGGGGGGTGACGATTTGCCGGTGGCTACTATTGTCGTTCAAAGAACAGGCTCGGCGGAAGAAAGTGCGGAAGGCGCCCAATAAACACTACCTCGGCAAAATGGATCAGCGATACAGCAGTATCAATGTACTGCTGTATTTCTTCTTGCAAGATTAAAAATTGAACAAAGTGACACCTAAGCAGGCTATTCGCTGGGTGTAACATTCGAAACAAGCATGCAATGAAACTCATCGTAGGACTCGGCAATCCTGGAGAGAAATATGCGGCGACTCGCCATAATGTTGGGTTCCACTGGATAAGTCGATTGGCGGAAGAACTGAATGTCCAATTCAAATCAGAGAGTAAGTTTCATGGTTTGTGTACGGTAGCGACGCAGGCTAATGAACAAATATGGTTGCTTAAACCGCAAACATATATGAATGCAAGTGGTATGGCAGTGGCAGCGATAGCGCGTTTTTATAAAATCACACCTGAACAGATGCTCGTTATACATGATGAGCTGGATTTGCCACCTGGTGCTGCAAAATTGAAATTCAGTGGAGGTGCGGGTGGTCATAATGGCCTCAAGGATATTATCGCGCACCTCGCTACCCAAGATTTCTGGCGCCTGAGAATTGGGATAGGTCATCCAGGAAATAAACATGCTGTTGTGGATTATGTATTGCATCCACCCAAACAAGATGAGGCTAGTTTGATTGATGAAGCTATTCAACGGAGCCTTACGATTTGGCCGCTTATTATCAGTGGCGATTACACGGCTGCAATGCATAAATTGCATACTAAACCGAGAGCGCTGTAACGTTCTATTTCTTGATTGGTGAATTTTCATACCTTTTCCAGTACTCAACGAGAACTAAATTATGAGCCTGAAATGTGGCATTGTTGGCCTGCCAAACGTCGGTAAATCGACGCTTTTTAATGCGCTGACGAAAGCAGGGATCGCTGCTGAGAATTATCCATTTTGCACGATCGATCCTAATGTGGGTGTTGTGGAAGTGCCCGATCAACGGCTCAAGGCATTGAGTGAGATTGTAAATCCTCTGAAAATTCAGCCGGCTATCGTGGAGTTTGTCGATATTGCGGGCCTTGTAGCGGGTGCATCAAAAGGGGAAGGACTAGGCAATAAATTTCTTGCAAATATCCGTGAAACAGACGGTATTGTTCATATGGTACGTTGTTTTGATAATGACAACGTGGTTCATGTGGCAGGTAGAATCGACCCCATCTCAGATATCGAGGTGATCCACACAGAACTTGCACTTGCAGATCTAGCCACAGTCGAAAAAGCGTTGCAGAGAGAAGCCAAGGTTGCTAAGTCGGGCAATAAAGAGAGTATCCGCATTATGGCAGTGCTAGAAAAATTACATACTCACCTTGATCAGGGTTTGCCCGCACGCAGCTTAATTTTAGAGAAGGAACAGCAACCCCTCTTAAAATCGCTTTGCCTGTTGACGGCCAAGCCTACTATTTATGTGGCTAACGTTGCGGATAATGGTTTTGATAATAACCCGCTATTGCAAAGTGTGCATGACTATGCTGCGCGAGAAGGCTCACCCGTTGTGGCCATTTGCGCATCGCTTGAAGCAGAGATCGCAGATTTATCTGACGAAGACAAACAAGTTTTTTTGGCTGATATTCATCTGGATGAGCCCGGTTTGAATCGCTTGATTCGCGCGGCATATCACCTGCTCGGACTGCAAACTTATTTTACTGCAGGTGTTAAGGAAGTAAGAGCATGGACGATACATAAAGGGTATACCGCACCTCAGGCAGCCGGTGTGATCCATACAGATTTTGAACGCGGTTTTATTCGTGCTGAAGTCATTTCATATGATGATTTCATTGCATACCGCGGTGAGCAAGGTGCAAAAGAAGCAGGAAAAATGCGCCTTGAAGGAAAGGAATATATTGTCAGCGATGGGGATATAATCCACTTCCGCTTTAATGTATAGCCTTTATTTTTGATAGATCGATTCGTGAGTTTATCTCTCAGGAGCCTAAAATATTCTGGCTCCTGAGGCAGATAAAGAGCTTCCTAAAAATTTAAAAACACATTGACGCCTACAATGTGAATCATCTGATCAGGGCGTGCATTATGAGGCCTGTTGATGTATTGGTTCAGATAGCCAACCTCACCTGTTACGGTCGGGTTAAATTTCCAAGCTAACCCTACGAACCCACGGTTCTGATCGAAGCCATTAGTAATCCAACCTTTGTGCGGCGTATTCATCGCAATGAATATCTCGTCTTGTACGATAAAACTAAGCTTTGGAGAGATAAAGGGCATAGGGATCGCCAGTTTTATTAATTGGCGGAATCGGTAGGCTACATCATTTGGACCGGGATCTGGTACCATCTGGTCAAAAAAACGCTGTTCAAAGCGGCTGCGCCATGAGAATTTACCAAACGATAACTCCTCATTCCAAGTAACTTGCTGCCATAGTCGATGCTCGTCATAAGGGTGCCTGCCGGAGATGGGTTCAGCTGTTGGGGCCCATGCGTAGCCGGCCCAGATGGTTACTTTGTCGTTGATCGCATAGCCTATACCGGGACGTATCAAAGACTGAGTAAATTGTGTGGAATCATTACCAAAACGCCCTTGCCCTTCAAGCCAAAGCCTCCAATTTTTCAAATTTTCGTTACCTGTTACGTTACCCAAATTGATATTGGCCATAACTTGGCCCCAAGTTTGAAAATCTGACGCAACCTCTTCCGCTATGACAGGAGGTGATAACAAGCCAAAGGCAGCAATTGCCGTAAAAAGTTTTAATTTTTTGATCATATATTTTCCCTTGAATTGATAGAAGTCTTAAGTTTATTGCGTATTTAAAAAGCGAGATACACCCTATCTGAACAACTCCTTAAAGTGGTCAGATAAGTCTCGTCTCGCAGTTTTCGATTTGACTACTAAATCAGATAATGCTTTTTAAACATAATGCTATGGATAAATAGCCTACCACAGTAGATGTCAAGAAAATGTCAAGAAAGTATTTGAAGTGATGTGATTGGGTTGATTGACGTAAAAGACAGATCGTGCTTGCTATATGCTTAACATTGATTATCGCGTGGGTTTAAATTGCCAGAGGAGTGGGTTACAGCATGTGGGAAGGGAAGAGTGTGCTTAATAAGGGTCACCTGGAGAGAGGATGACAAGTTCATCGTTTTATTCGTAAATCTTATGAGTATATTTAACAGAGTTTTTATTAATTTATTCAGTGGCTTGCAAATTTATTTTATGTGTCAGCAGCTCTGCCTGTCCATTGGAAAGAATAAAGACGCGATCCGCTGCGTTGATAACAGCGGGTTGGTGTGACACTGCCACAATGGTGTAATCTTGTGTCAGTTGCTGTAAGGTTTGGCAAATTGTTTTCTCACTTTCGGGATCGAGTGCGCTGGTCGGTTCATCGAGCAGTAGCAGTGAGGGTTGATGTGCGAGCGCACGCGCAATCGCTATACGTTGTCGCTGGCCGCCAGAAAGCATACCACCGCGTTCACCTACTACTGTTTGTAACCCATCGGGAAAACTACTGACAAAATTCCACGCACCTGCTTGCCGCAACGCGCGTTCTGCATCAGCGTAGCTAAGCGAGGGCGCACCAACGAGAACGTTATTAAGAATGGTATCATGGAGCAGTACCGTATCTTGAGAAACGTAGCCAATGAGATGACGCCATTGACGGAGATCAATGTTATGAAGTGCGACGCCGTCGATGAGGATTTCGCCAGATTTTGGCTCAGCCAGTCCGCATAATAAATCAAGTAGTGTGCTCTTGCCTACACCGGAAGAGCCAATTACCGCTGTAAATGATTTGACAGGGATATCAATATTGAGATCTTTGAAAATAGATTTTCGGTCATAATCAAAAGCGATATGGCGCAGACTAATACCTTGTTGAAGTGTGGGTTGTAGTGTGCCGGATGTTCTTTCTGCCGCGGCGCGGGCTTCATCAGCCGCCGTACGGAGCGCCCAGTAAGCGCTTTCTTGAACAGTCAATTGTTGGTAACGGCGCTGGGTTTTATTGAGCAACCCAAGGATACGTGTTAATAAGAATACCATCACCATCACTTCCGGTAAGGAGAGATTCCAAACTACGAGAGCGAGGTACAGCCCGCTGGCTGTCAGTGCTGCGAGTATCGGCTCCTGTAAAGCAAGCAATGCGGCTCTACTAATCACTTCTTTGCGCGTGGCTTTTTCGAGTTGCAATGATTGGTCATGCAAAATAGCATCGGCGACATTATCCCGCGCCATAGCCTTTAATGACTTTACTGAACCCAGCACATCAGATAAGTAGCTCAATAAATGACGGAGCAGATGGGTTTGCTTGGTCCCCGCCCGACGCGTGGCCCGTACGAGTCGATGCAGGACGATAAACAAGATGACACCAATAAGGAGCGAAGCGACGGTTGCTTGCCAGGATATAAATAAGGCAACAATCACATGTACGAGTACCTGGACGGATAATGCGAGTACATTGACGCTGTGCTCAAAGCCATTGGCTGCGCGGTATGCTTCTGTGGCCACCGAATTGGCTAGTGCGCCAACAGGCTGGCGCAAATAATATTGCCAGCGACTGGCCAAAAGCGCTTCAATTAGATTTAAGCGCAATGTTGTTGCAACGTGTGCAACGGTATAACCAACCTGCCGGTTTGTGAGTAGCAGGATCGCGCCTTTAATAAACATGCCACCCACGATGATTAACAAGATAGTATCGATAGTTGGTTCGACACCGATAAGTTGGAGGTTTTGTACCATGAAACGTCCGATACTAGACTCATCCGTTTCCCCAACTGCAACTGAAAGAAGGGGTAATAACGCAGTCAAACTGAGCGCTTCAGCAACACCTGCAAGTAGCAACGCAACTAGCACAAAGGCACTGCGTCGTGGGAAAACCATAATATAGGTAATGAGTGTGCGCATGACGATTTTCTGTTTTACCTATCAGGTGAAATTGACCACTGATTAACTAAAAAAACAAGTAATTGGAAGAGTTGAGCTTGATTTGCCGGATATCTTTATTGATTTGTCCGAAATAATTTACTGGCAATGACGAATGCTAAGTAGCGCAGAATATTAATTTTTAGCAATAACAGTTGTTAACGGTCACGGACTCGCGAGGGACTTTCCAATATATTTTACGTTATTATTTCGTAATAGTAATTTGTTTCTCCAATCTTTACTTGTAATTTTCTTTTGATTTCTGAGTGATCACCAAGTGAATGTATGAAATAGCCGGGTTACGTGCTAATGAAATAGAAATGAGAGAAATAAAAATATAAAAAAAGCAGGCAAAACTTTTCTTTTCTACAATGAAGTAGATGTGTGTTCCCCAGATGGTAGTCCGATTGTTCCTTCAAAAACTGTAGTGGCTGGTCCTGTCATTAAGACGGGTTGCTTTTCTCCATTCCACTGTATCCTTAAATCACCACCGCGTGTACTGACTGTTACGTCAGAAGCAAGTAGACCCCGTTCTATGCCGCAAACCACTGCGGCGCAAGCGCCTGTGCCACATGCAAAGGTTTCACCTGCACCGCGCTCATAAACTCGCAATTTAATGTGGTGGCGGTCTATGATTTGCATGAAACCAGCATTTACACGTTGAGGAAAGCGCGGATGTGACTCGATTTGTGCGCCCATAGTTCCTACCGACGCATCCTCAATACTAGGTACGATCATGACAGCATGCGGGTTGCCCATAGAGACTGCGCTAATTTCCATTTGCTCGCCATTAATATCGAGAAGATAGATCGAAGAACGTTTATCTGCGATAAAGGGAATATCTGATGGGTTGAAGCGTGGTATTCCCATATTGACAGTCACATCAAGATTCGATTCCAGCTTTGGAAAAATTAAACCACTGGCCGTTTCGATGCAGATTTCTTTTTTTTTGCTTAGCCCGTGATCGTGAACAAAGCGTACGAAACAGCGTGCGCCATTTCCACATTGTTCTACTTCACTGCCATCAGCATTGAAAATTCGGTAACGAAAATCCGCATTACTGCTCGCTTTTTCAACTATTAGCACTTGATCGCAACCGACTCCAAAATGTCGATCTGCCAGGAAACGAATATTTTCACGAGTCAGGGATATCGATTGATTGATAGCATCAATGACGATGAAATCATTGCCGAGGCCGTGCATTTTAGTGAATTTAAATTGCATATTGTTTTTTGCTGCTTAGGTTTGGTAAGAAAATAACACGGATTGCACTATCATTTATAGCTGATCACCGACGCGATGTCTTTATAATTAATTCAGTCCGATAGGATTGATTTTTAGGGATGAGAAATTTCAAAATTATTTGAATCAAATTCCTGAGTGATCATCAGGTGAATTTATGAAATAGCCGGGCTAAAAGTATACTTTTTTCGCATTCTAAGATGAGTAATGTGTACATTGACCGCTATATTTGTATTGTGTTCTAATCCATTTGTTTTATAAGGCGGTTAACTCAGCGGTAGAGTGTCACCTTCACACGGTGGAAGTCATTGGTTCGATTCCAGTACCGCCTACCAGTAGAATAATCTCATATACTCTCTGATATTTTGATTTCATCTCTTCTTGATCTGGGATTCGTGCCTGTGTGACTGATGCTATAGTATTGAGTAAATGGTAGCTTGGCAATAATCAATAATTTGACATAAGCAAAAGCATATCTATGAAGCGCATTTGTAGTCCTGAGTTATTTTGGTGGGTGATGAGTAAAAAAACGATGTGGGGTAATTTCATTGTTGGGATTGGAATATTCTGTTTTTCCCAACTTGGCTTCGCCGATCTCGTTACAACGATTGAACAGATCAAGCCATCGATTGTGGGTGTAGGAACGTTTCAAAAGATGCGTTCACCCTCAGTCAACTTTCTAGGAACTGGTTTTGTTGTAAACAATGGACGGTATGTCGTGACCAATGCCCATGTTGTACCTGAGTCATTGGATTCGGCTAGGAATGAAGCGCTCATCGTGCTTACCGGTAAGGGTGATAAACCAGAGCTTAGAAATGCTACAATTTCAGCTCTCGATAAAGAGCACGATCTAGTTTTACTTCAAATTGAGGGTACACCCTTGCCCGCATTGAAGCTAGGCGATGCAGAGTCGATTCGTGAAGGACAAGCTTTGGCATTTACCGGGTTTCCGATAGGCATGGTACTGGGTTTTTATCCGGTGACCCATCGAACCATTATTTCTTCTATCACACCGATTATTTTGCCGGTGCATAATGTTAAACAGCTTGATCCCGCCAAAATTAGGCAACTGCAGAGAACGACCTTTAAAGTATTTCAACTCGACGGAACGGCTTATCCAGGCAGCAGTGGTAGTCCGCTGTATGATCCGGATACTGGGGAAGTATACGGTGTTGTAAATATGGTGTTCGTTAAAGGGAAGAAAGAGTCAGCACTCAGTAATCCAAGTGGCATTAGCTATGCGATACCGGGCAATTTCATTCGAGACTTATTAAATCGAAATCAACATGAATGAAGCTATTTTGGGCGCCACACATTTTACGCATTAATCGATTAGTATAAAAAACGGCCGGTTTATCGATGATTGGAATTTTCACAGTTAAGGTAATATCGATCAAATATAAAAGTTCATATCAGTCGAAATTCTATTGTTTAAACGATCTTAACCGGGGTATGCGTTTTGATTCGCGTTTATAATCACTATATCTCTAGATTTACCATATTACTTGTTGGTATCGAGATGTGCTTGCTAATGAGCATTTTTTTTGTGGGGGCAGGTATTCGCTTCCTATATCTCGACACTCCCTTCACGGAGCTACTTTCTTCTCAGCTTCCTGGTGCTATCACATTTACTTTCATCATGATTGGATGCATGGCTGCAATGGGAATGTACCAGCTAGATTCAAAATTGGATCTTGAGTCTACATTGTTGCGCTTAATGCCCTCTTTGGCGTTGGGTTTCGCAATTATGACCCTGATTTTTTACCTATTCCCAGATCTTTATCTTGGCCGTGGCTTGTTGGCAATCGTGATATTGCTTGCATTGTTATTGATTCTGATTACACGAATGGTTTTTTTTCGTTGGCCAGGATTAGAAGTTTTTCGGTCACGGGCGATTGTGCTTGGAACAGGAAGTGGGGCAGTAGAATTATTGAATTTAACAGAAGATAGCTCGATCTTACGTAATCTTAATATTGTTGGTTTTGTTCCTTTTTACGGGGAGGATCGCCGTGTGCCTGCTTCTGTCGTGCTGCCTAAACAGAGTTCTTTGGCGTCTCTAGTGAATCAGTATGACGCGAGTGAAATCATTATCGCGACACAAGAGCGCCGGGGAGGAGGATTCCCAATTCAGGAGCTATTGGAATGTAAGATGCATGGGGTAAAAGTAACCGATGTGGCGACTTTTTTTGAGCGTGAGCGTGGTTATATTCGGATGGATTCTCTATATCCAAGCTGGTTAGTGTTCGGTGGGGGGTTTGATCAGAGTTTTTTTAGAACCACAGTTAAACGTATGTTTGATTTGTTTGCAAGCTTACTTATTCTACTTGTTTCGTTGCCCGTTATCTTGCTAACGATAGTGCTGATCTTAATTGAAGATGGTCGGCCAATTTTTTATCGACAGGAAAGAGTCGGTAAAGGAGGCAAGACTTTTATGGTAATTAAGTTTCGCAGCATGCGAAACAACGCAGAAAAAGAAGGCCTGCCCCAATGGGCAGCAACAAACGATCCCCGTATCACTCGATTAGGTAAAATTATACGTAAGTTGAGGATAGATGAGTTGCCTCAAATCATCAATGTGCTAAAGGGAGAAATGAGTCTGGTGGGGCCGCGCCCTGAAAGACCTTATTTCGTTGATATGCTGACAGCAAAGGTGCCCTACTACAATGTGCGGCATAGTGTCAAGCCCGGGATAACAGGGTGGGCTCAGGTGCGTTATCCGTATGGTTCTTCGGTAGAAGATGCGATCGAGAAACTCCAATATGATCTATATTATGTGAAAAATCACAGTCTTTTTCTTGATCTCATCATTCTCATCGATACCGTGAGCGTGGTTCTTTTGGGTAAAGGTGGGCGGTAATATTCTGGCAGTTGCCAGGAGTTTATGGTGACTCTATTCGTTGCAGCCAGCTATATTTCTGCTGCGATAGCTTATTTTTTCTTATTTTTTCTGTTGCTGACCAGTTGGCGTGGACGTCTTTATGGTTTGCTATTGGCTATTGCCTGCTTACTCTCAGCATTCTGGGCGGCGGCCATCGCGAGCCAGTCACACTGGGGTTACCCTTCGGTATTCGTTATAGAAATCCTGGAGATATTGCGCAATGGTGGATGGTCTGTTTTTCTAATAACATTACTCGGGCCATTTCAGCATAGAGACAATCCCTCTGCGCCTTATCGAATGAGAAGGTCAGTCCTCATCATTGGACTGGTTTATCTCGTTTTTTTGAGTATTGCCATTTTTTATAGCGATCAACTCAAGCTTGAGTTTGCGACTTCAGGTCGGTTTGCTTTTTCTAGTGGGTTTTTTTCAAGCGTGATCATGGCTTTGATTGGCATGATTCTTGTCGAGCAGTATTACAGAAACACCTCTCGCGAGCAACGCTGGGGTATCAAATTTATTTGTCTTGGTATAGGCGGGCTATTTGTCTACGATTTTTACTTGTACAGCGATGCATTGCTATTTAAGAAAATAAACATGGATATATGGATTGCGCGGGGATGGGTTAATACCCTGATTGTTCCCTTGATAGCGCTTTCGGCCGCACGTAATCCGAAGTGGTCTGTGGGCATCGCTTTGTCACGGCATATTCTGTTTTATTCTTCTGCCTTGTTTGGGGCGGCAATTTATCTGCTTGTAATGGCTGCCGTTGGTTATTATCTCAGGCTTTTCGGTGGGACATGGGGGACGGTTCTACAATTGACGTTCTTATTCGGTGCCGTCGTCCTGCTGATTATATTGCTCTTTTCTGGAACGACCCGTTCCTGGCTCAAGGTATTTATTAGTAAGCATTTTTATAGCTATAACTATGATTACCGTGAAGAATGGCTGCGATTTACACGTACCCTCTCCGAAGGAGAACTCGAGTTGAGATCGCGAGCGATCAAGGCGCTGGCTCAATTAGTAGAAAGCCCAGCGGGGGGATTGTGGTTTAAGCAGGAAAATGGAAACTACAGCCCGACTGCGGGATGGAATATTACACCTCCAAATAATGCCGTTGTGGCAAAGGGGAGCGAGTTTTGTCTCTTCTTAGAGGAGAAGGCATGGGTTATTGATTTGCAAGAATACGCATCAGAACCGGTGAAATATTCTACGCTTATATTACCTCCCTGGTTGCCCGCCATTCCAAAAGCGCAATTGGTCGTACCGCTGATTCTGCATCATGAATTGCTTGGATTCGTCGTGTTAATTGAACCCAGAAGCGCAATTAACTTGAATTGGGAGGTAAGGGATTTGCTGAAAGTTGCGGGTACTCAGGCGGCCAGTTATCTCGTGCAGGATGAAACAGCCAGTGCGCTTTCGATAGCGCGTCAGTTCGAATCTTTTAGCCGTATGTCGACGTTTGTCGTGCATGATATCAAGAATCTGATTTTTCAATTATCTTTGATGCTCTCGAATGCTGAAAAGCATAAGGATAAGCCGGAATTCCAGAAGGATATGATTGAGACAGTAGCGCTCTCTATCAACAAAATGAAACGATTGCTTGAAAAGCTGAGTAGTGGCAATCAAGCGGAAAAGCCCGAGGTTTTTTACCTGGATAAGCTGTTGTGGCAGATTGTAGAGAGAAAAAACATCAATGAGCCGAAACCTGTGTTGGAAGTGTTTGACCCCGGCTTGATTGTGAAAGCGGATTACTCTCGTCTTGAAAGGGTAATTGGCCACCTTATCCAGAATGCAATTGAGGCAACGCCAAAAGGGGGCCAAATTTGGGTGCGCCTGTTAAAAAAAGACCACTCTGCTGTGATAGAGATCGAAGATACAGGGCATGGCATGAGTGAACAATTTATTCAAGAGAAACTATTTAAACCCTTTGAATCAACCAAAACTGCCGGTATGGGTATCGGTGTTTTTGAAAGTAAAGAGTATATTAATGAGCTTGGAGGGCAGCTTGCAGTTGATAGTCAGGTGTCAGTTGGCACTACATTCGCTATAAGTTTGCCAATTTATCAAAAGAGCTTGCGAAATTAGAGGAAAGTTAATACGTATCGCTTGAATTCAATCAAGTTTCTTAGCCATATTTGTAGATCGCGGGCTGACTGGGTTTGATATGATACGCAAATGAGTGTTTCCAACAATACTTGTTATCAATATAACTTTCTGTTTTGTTCAATAATAATCTGGTAACCGGATCGGGATATAGAAATGAAAGCAAGTGAAGATCCCAAAAAATTACTCGTGATCGAAGATGATCCTGGCTTGCAGAAACAGTTACGCTGGAGTTTCGACAATTATGATGTGTATGTTGCCGCGGATCGAGAAAGCGCGCTTGCGCAAGTTCGCAGGTATGAGCCGGCTGTGGTGACAATGGATCTTGGGTTACCGCCTGATCCAGATGGTGCATCGGAAGGATTGGCAACCTTGCAGCAGATACTTGCTCTTGCGCCAGACACAAAAGTAATCGTGTTAACGGGAAATCAGAATCATGCAAATGCGCTCAAGGCAATTGAGTTAGGCGCTTATGATTTTCATCAAAAACCTTACGATCCGCAAATGCTGGGTTTAATTGTTGACAGAGCGTTTTATTTGCATAGTTTGCAACGTGAAAACCGTAATATGCAGTTGACTCATTGGGATTCTCCGATTTCAGGCATTATTACACGTGATCCCGACATGATTAAAATGTGTCGCAATATTGAAAGGGTTGCGACATCGGATGTGACAGTCATGTTGCTTGGTGAAAGCGGTACAGGGAAAGAAGTGCTGGCGCGCGCGTTACACCAGATGAGTGACCGAAAGGAAGGGCGTTTTGTCGCGATAAATTGTGCCGCAATTCCTGAAAATTTGCTGGAAAGTGAATTGTTTGGCTACGAAAAAGGTGCTTTTACCGGCGCGGTGAAACAAACGCCTGGCAAGATTGAGTCGGCTAAAGGGGGCACTTTCTTTCTTGATGAGGTAGGTGATTTGCCTTTCCAATTGCAGGCAAAGCTACTCCGATTTCTTCAGGAAAGAGTGATTGAGCGGATTGGTGGACGGGATGAAATACCGGTAGACGTACGTGTTGTCTGTGCAACCCATCAGAATCTGAAAAAGTTGATTGAAGAAGGCCGCTTTCGCGAAGATCTGTTTTATCGGTTAGGTGAGATTGTTATTAAAATTCCGCCGTTACGAAGTCGAATAGGCGACGCTATTTTATTGGCGCATCATTTTAAAAATAAGTTTTGTGCGAAAGAGGCGCGGCAATCAATGAGTTTCAACCAAGAAGCGTTGGCTGCTATTGAAGCTCATCAGTGGCCAGGTAATGTTCGTGAAATGGAAAATTGCATAAAGCGTGCTGTGATTATGGCCGAAGGTCCTCAAATCACTGCGAGCGACTTGGGGCTGCAAGATTCCGAAATACCGATGGAACCGATGAATCTGCGAGAGGTGCGCGATAGAGAGGAATGCAAGGCGCTAGTAAGGGCGCTTGCAAAAGTGGATGGCAATATTGCAAAAGCGGCGGAACTGCTAGGGGTAAGTCGACCGACTCTGTATGATTTGATGAATCGGCATGGCTTAAAGTAATCAATTCTAACTTTTTATAAAATTTTTTTAAAAATGCCTCACTTATTTCATGAGCTGATTTTTAATACTGCCAATCGTGGTATAGATAATGATGCGCTCGTTTATCAAGGCAATCGGTTAAGTTACACAGCTTTGGCGCATGAAGTCGAGCTTGTGGCAAGCGCATTGCTGGCTTGCGGATTAGAAAGAAGCGAGCGCCTCGCAGTTTATCTTGAAAAAAGGTTCGAAACAGTGACAGCTCTGTTCGGCACTTCTGCCGCGGGTGGCGTCTTTGTTCCAATCAACCCTCTGTTTAAAGCTGAGCAAGTTGCGTATATCCTTAAAGATTGCAATGTCAGAGTATTGGTGACATCTATTGATCGTCTGAATTTATTGGTATCGGTATTACCTGAATGCCATGATCTTCGTACTGTCATCTGCGTGGGCGCGACCGATAATCTGCCGGCCATCGAGGGGGTGCATATCCTGTCCTGGGCAGAAGCAACAGCGATCAGGGGATCTCGGATTGCAAATCGTTGCATAGACAATGACATGGCTGCAATTCTATATACATCAGGTAGCACGGGTAAACCTAAGGGAGTTGTGCTTTCCCATCGCAATCTAGTCACTGGGGCAAAGAGTGTTTCCCAGTACCTGGGAAATAATCAATACGATCGGATACTTTCTGTGCTCCCTCTTAGTTTTGACTATGGATTGAGCCAACTGACAACCGCTTTCTATGTTGGTGCAACCAGTGTTTTAATGAATTATTTGCTACCACGCGATATTATTAATGAGATCATACAAGAAAAAATCAGTGGTTTAGCTGCTGTTCCGCCATTGTGGATTCAGCTTGCGCAGTTAAACTGGGATCAAGTATCTACACTCCGCTATATTACGAATTCAGGAGGTGCCATGCCTCGTGCAACGCTTGATCAACTGCGCCGCGTCCTTCCCAAAACCAGCGTATTTCTTATGTATGGTTTAACCGAAGCGTTTCGCTCCACTTTTTTGCCACCTGAAGAAGTGGATAGACGTCCGGATTCCATCGGTAAAGCAATACCCAATGTCGAAGTGCTCGTTTTGCGTGAAGATGGCTCTCACTGTGCGCCTGGTGAGCCAGGCGAATTAGTGCATCGAGGACCATTGGTTTCCATGGGTTATTGGAATGACGCCGAGAAAACTTCTCAAAGCTTCAGAGCGCTTACTCCTCGCCAATCAGGCTTAACCATTCCTGAGATGGCAGTGTGGTCAGGTGATACCGTTCGCATGGATGAGGATGGATTCTTGTATTTTATAGGCCGCCGCGATGACATGATCAAAACATCGGGTTATCGGGTTAGTCCTACTGAGATCGAAGAAATCATTTATTCGACAGAATATGTCGCGGAAACAGCGGCCTTTGGTGTGCCGCATCCGGTACTGGGGCAGGCAATCGTCGTAGTGGCAATGCCTCTCAATGGAATAGAGTTAGATTCGGAGAAATTGATGTCAGCCTGTAAACATCATTTACCTGCTTTTATGGTACCCAGCCTGATAAAGTTACAACAAGATCCCTTGCCGCGCAACCCTAACGGTAAAATTGATCGTAAGCGTTTAGCCCAAGAACTGCAACACACTTTTACATCATGAGAAACCCATCGGCCACGCGTCCGCAACATGCGCTCATGACGCAATTTCCGGTTCTTGACCACTGCTTGCAGATTGGGGGTATTCCTTTGTCGCGACTGGCAGAGCGCGTTGGTCGAACCCCTTTTTATGCTTATGATAGGCAATTGATTACTGAACGTATTAGTTTGTTGCGTCGTGCGTTGCCTGAAGAGATTTACATCCACTATGCAATGAAAGCTAACCCAATGCCTGCTGTTGTTCAGCATCTGGCGCATCTTGTTGACGGTATAGATGTTGCCTCTGCTGGGGAGCTGAAAGTTGCACTTGATACCGTGATGCCTCCCGAAAAAATTAGTTTTGCGGGTCCTGGCAAGACCGAACTCGAGCTGTCTTGTGCCGTTGCTGCCGGTATTGTTATTAATGTCGAATCTGAAAAAGAATTGGATCGTATCGCAGCACTCGCAAAGCAAATGGGTATTTGCCCTAAAGTCGCTGTTCGAGTGAACCCTGATTTTGAACTTAAATCTTCTGGTATGAAAATGGGAGGGGGCGCAAAGCAGTTTGGTGTTGATGTGGAGCGTGTACCTGCAATGCTCGCTAGAATAGAGAAGCTTGGATTAAACTTCGAGGGGCTGCATATTTTCAGCGGCTCACAGAATCTTAAAGTGGATGCTATCCAAGACGCGCACGAAAAAACATTACAATTGGGCTTAAGGCTAGCGCAAAACTTGGACCACCCCATTCCAGTATTGAATATGGGAGGGGGTTTCGGTGTTCCTTATTTCCCGGGCGAAACGCCACTGGATGTGGCTGCGGTGGGGAACAATTTGCAGCAGTTGATTTCAGATTTCAAACATAAGCTGCCTAACACTCGTTTCGTGATTGAGCTGGGACGCTTTATCGTTGCTGAAGCCGGTGTTTACGTATGCCGAGTACTTGATAAAAAACTGTCACGTGGACAGATATTTTTAGTAACAGATGGCGGCTTGCACCATCATTTGGCGGCTTCCGGTAATTTTGGTCAGGTGATTCGAAAAAATTATCCAGTGACCATAGGCAATAAAGTTGGGATCTCTGCGACAGAGGCCGTGTCGGTAGTCGGACCATTATGCACGCCACTCGATTTACTTGCTGATCAGATGGAGTTACCTAAGGCAGAAATCGGTGACCTTGTCGTCATTTTCCAATCTGGCGCCTATGGTTTGACGGCGAGCCCAACCGCCTTCCTTAGCCACCCTGCTCCAATAGAAGTACTAGTCTGATTCTGCTGGCTATTTAGCCTAATTGCGCTAATCGTTTTCTGAGCCTTATTTAGGGAGGCGTGGTGTGCTTTGGGTATCGATTTTGAATTTTGCCGGGAATAGTCAGAGTTGACCTTTTATCTTCGATAATCATTAATAAAGGAAAGCAATATGAGTGGATTGTGCGGATGGATCGGGTATGGTGGTGCTGATGATCAGATTCAGCCTATTATTGAACGGATGACCATGCCGCTTATTCGATTCGATGGTAGCCCTGCCCAATCTTTAATCGGAAATCGAGTTGCACTAGCGCTTGCGGCGAGCAACCGATATGCACATACATACCGGAAAGAGGGTTTGTTCGTTGGTTTATGGGGTTATGCTAAGTTCAGTAACACCAGCGTCGAGCTGAATCGGCTTGTAGGTAGGGAAGGCATCGCGAAAGTGATAGCGGATCAGTGGCCGTTAAAAAGAGAAGCCGTATTAGCGGATCTTTCAGGTGAATTTGTTTGCTGTATCTTAAATGATCATTTGCAAGAAGCGGTGCTGGCAGTTGACCGGATGGGTACGCGGCCGCTTTATTATCAGCAGTCACAGCAGGTTTTGTTGTTCGGGTCATCAGCAGATAGCATTGTCATGCATCCCTTCGGGGTGTCAGAAGTCGATCCACAGGGTTTGTATAGTTATGTCTTTTTTCACATGATCCCTGGACCAGATACGATATATCTTGGCCAAAAGCGTTTGCTTCCGGGTGAATATCTGATCTATAGGAACGGACGTATCGAGGTCAAGAAATACTGGCAGGTGCAATTCAAAGAAAAAGAGAAAAGACCTTTTGCCGAACTGAAGGAAGAGTTTTTAGCTTTGCTACACTCAAGTATACGCGAGACGGTGGAAGGCCAGAAAGTAGGTACTTTTCTGAGCGGTGGCACCGATAGCTCGACGATTGCGGGCATACTCAGTCAGGTAAGTGGTCAGCCGGCTAAAACGTACTCTATCGGATTCGAGGCGGCTGGTTATGATGAAATGGGGTACGCGCGCATTGCTGCGCAGCATTTTGCAACGCAGCATCATGAATATTATGTGACACCCGAAGACGTTGTGGCTGCCATTCCACAAATTGCGAGTATCTTTGATCAGCCCTTTGGCAATGCATCAGCCATACCGGCTTTTTATTGTGCGCAAATGGCTAAAGCGGATGGCCTCGATAAATTGCTCGGTGGTGACGGGGGTGACGAGTTGTTTGGTGGCAACGAACGATATGCAAAACAATATATATTTTCATTTTACGAAAAGCTGCCCTTGGTTTTGCGGGAGAAATTCATTACGCCACTTACACTAAAGGTCCCAGCGAATATTGTCCCCGGGATCATAAGAAAAATGCGTAGTTATGTTGAGCAAGCCACGGTGCCGATGCCCGAGCGCATGGAGACTTATAATCTGTTGATACGCTATCACCCTGAGAATGTTTTTACGGGCGAATTCTTAGCTAGCATCGATGCAGCTTATCCTTTGACGTTACTACGTAAGATTTACTATCAAACGCATGCGGACAGCTTAGTAAATCGCATGCTTGCTTCTGATTGGAAGTTTACGCTGGCAGATAATGATTTACCTAAAGTGATCAAGGCATGTGAGTTAGCGGGGATGAATGTCGCATTTCCTCTGCTAAATAGTGAGATGGTGGATTTTTCTGCTCATCTTGAGCCGCAGCTTAAACTCAAAGGAACCAAACTGCGCTATTTCTTTAAAGAGGCATTGCGTGGTTTTTTGCCCGACGAAATTATAGCCAAAAAGAAACATGGTTTTGGCCTTCCAGTTGGTATATGGCTACAGCAGCACAAAACGCTGCAGGCGCAGGCCGCAGATAGCTTGAATGATTTGAGATCTCGTAAAATCGTTAGGCCTGATTTTATTGATAAATTGCTTGGGCAGCATTTGCATGAGCATCCAAGCTACCATGGAACAATGGTATGGTTGTTAATGATGATGGAATATTGGTACAAACAGCGAGTAAGTTGTTAAGCTTGAATTGTAGAGAGTATTTTATGCCAATTAATTCTTTTGCTCGATTATTTTTTTACTAAATATATATTTTTTCATGATTTCATGATATTTTCTAAATAGATGTATCGTATTCTGGCGGCAAGATAATTGATAATAAAAACAAAGATATTTTTGTATTTCCGTTATACACGATAAGTGGGATGATTTAGATGAAGTAGGCAAGGTTGTGTACGCTTTCTTTGTCTTATTTTTTAACCTGATACTTTGAGCACTACAAAAGCTAACACACGTTTCTAGGTTTTTAGCGAATACTGATTATTTTGAAATTGAAGGTAAACCTCAAATCAGTTCATTGATTTGGGGGACGCATTGATCTGTAAAATAAAGGCTCTTAATTTCTAACCATATTGTCGGGAAATTTTAATCAACTCGCTTGCCAAGGATTATCATGAATGATATTGCTGCAGCATTTCATGAGTACTTTGAGATTGTAACTGCTGATACGCCAGAATTGAGAAAAGAAGTTTTTAGCTTGCGATATCGAATACTCTGTGTAAAGGAATGTATATCAGGATTTGAAGCAGAAAAATATCCCGATGAATTGGAAAGGGATGAATATGATGATCATTCAATCCATCTGCTTTTAAAGCATAAAGCATCAGACTCATTTATAGGTACGGCACGTTTAATATTATCCGATATCTCTAGTAAGAATGGGAAGTTTCCTGTAGAGCTACATACGCAATTTTATCCAATGTACTCAAATATGAGTGTAGATCGGCAGCATACCGTTGAGATTTCCCGATTCGCGATCTTGAGCGATTTTTTTAGACGAAAAGATGATCTTAATTTGACGGTAGGCAAGGTAGCCAAACAACCTAACATCACGGTAAATTTGTTCTCCTCTTGAGTTAATCAAAGCGACCGAGTGCGTGTTGAGTTAGAAGTCATACGAAGGTAGTCGAAGACCAGTCGGGTAT